>NZ_JBSQBP010000014.1:0-94330 GCF_053851835.1 Microbacterium sp. KNMS | reverse complement strand
TGTCCCGCCCACCACGGACATTCGAAGACCTCTACGAGCCAGAACGAAGCACAAAAGGTCACAGAACGATAACGAAGGTGAAGGTCAGGTCGCAGTGCGCCCGCGCTCCGCATCCCCTCCGATGAACCCGTCCGCGAGCGCCTCCGACGCGCGTGCGAGCAACGCGACATCCGCTCCCACGAGCAGGAAGCGCGCGCCGGCCTCGGCGTAGGCGCGCGCAGCCGCGGGGTCGAACGCGTTCACGCCGCACGGCCGACCCACGGCCGCGGCCGCCTCGAAGACGCGCTTCACCGCGGCGACCACGTCGGGGTGCGTCTGCTGCCCGAGCAGCCCCATCGACGCCGCGAGGTCGGCCGGGCCGACGAACACGCCGTCGATGCCCGGCGTCGCCGCGATCTCGGCGGCGTTGTCGACGCCCTCCGCGGTCTCGATCTGCACGTACACGGCGACATGCTCGGCCGCGTCGCGGAGGTAGCCGTCGACCCGGTTCCAGCGCGCCGAGCGCGCGAGGGCGCTGCCGACGCCGCGTCTCCCTGCGGGCGGGTACTGGATGGCCCCGGCGACCGCACGCGCCTCGTCGGCGGTCGAGATCATCGGCACGAGGAGCGTCTGCACGCCGAGGTCGAGCACCTGCTTGATGACGACGGGGTCGGCCGACGGGATGCGCACGCCCGCGGTCACGGGGTACGCCGACACGGCGTGCAGCTGCGCGAGCACCGACTCGAGCCCGTTCGGGGCGTGCTCCATGTCGATGAGCACCCAGTCGAGTCCCGATCCCGCCATGATCTCGGCGGCGACGGGAGAGCCCGAGCACACCCATCCGCCGTACAGCGGCCGCGTCGCCTCCGCGAGCCGGTGCCGAAGGGTCGGGTTCAGACGAAGCGGCATGAGATGGCTCCCATCGGCCCGTAGTCGGCGAGCACGGAGTCGCCCCTGTCGATCCAGACGGGGCGCGTGAACGAGCCCGCGAGGACGATCTCGCCCGCCTCGAGGCGCGCTCCGTGCTGGTGCAGCTTGTTCGCGAGCCACGCGACGCCCGCGCCGGGGTGATTGAGCACTCCGGCGGCGACGCCCGTCTCCTCGATCGTCTCGTTGCGGTAGAGCAGCGCCGACACCCAGCGCAGGTCGACGTCGTCGGGCCGAGTCGGGCTGCCGCCGAGCACGAGGCCGCCGTACGCCGCGTTGTCGCTGATCGTGTCGACGATCGTCCGCCCCTCCAGCTCGACGTGCGAGTTCAGGATCTCGAGTGCGGGCGTGACGTACTCGGTGGCCCGCAGCGCGTCGAAGAGGGTGCAGTGCGGGCCCTCGAGCGGCGCGCTCAGCACGAACGCGAGCTCGACCTCGATCCGCACGTTCGAGAAGCGAGCGTGCGGGATGCGCGCGCCGTTCTCCCAGACCGTGTCATCGAACATGACCCCGTAGTCCGGCTCTGCGATGCCCGTCGCCTGCTGCATCGCGCGCGACGTGAGCCCGATCTTCCGGCCGACGAGGCGGCGCCCCGCGGCGATCCGACCGTCGCGCCAGATGCCCTGGATCGTGTACGCGTCGTCGACGGTCGCCTCCGGATGGCGCGCGGTGATGCGCGGGATGAGCGTCCGGTCGCGGTCGGCCGCGGCCAGCTCGTCGGCGATCGCCTGGATCGCCTCGGCCGAGAGGCTCACAGCTGGTGCCCCAGCTTGTACTCGCCCTGCTTCCACTCGGGCATCGCCTCGTCGTCGTCTCGCCGCGTGTACGAGAAGCCGTCGGCGCCGATCGTCACCGCCATCTCGCTCGCGTCGGTGCGGGCGCGCACGGGCTGCGGGTTGCCGTCGAGGTCGAGCACGAGCGACGCATCGGTGTACCAGCTCGGCACGACCGGATTGCCCCACCAGTCCCGGCGCTGGTTGTCGTGCACGTCCCACGTGATGACGGGGTTGTCGGGGTCGCCGGTGTAGTAGTCCTGCGTGTACACCTCGACGCGGTGGCCGTCGGGGTCGCGGAGGTAGAGGTAGAACGCGTTCGAGACGCCGTGTCGCCCCGGCCCGCGCTCGATCGCGTCGGAGCGGCGCAGCGCCCCGAGCTTGTCGCAGATCGCGAGGATGTTGTGCTTCTCGTGCGTGGCGAAGCACACGTGGTGCATGCGGGGCCCGTCGCCGCCGGTCATCGCGGTGTCGTGCACGGTCGGCTTCCGGCGCATCCATGCCGCGTACACCGTGCCCTCCTCGTCCTGGATGTCCTCCGTGACGCGGAATCCGAGGCTCTGCATGTATGAGACCGCACGCGGGACGTCGGGCGTGACCTGGTTGAAGTGATCCAGGCGCACGAGCTCGCCGGGGACATGCAGGTCGTATCGCCACGACATCCGCTCGACGTGGTCGGCCTGGTGGAAGAACTCGTACGGGAAGCCGAGCGGGTCCTCCACGCGGACGGAGTCGCCGATACCCTTCACGAAGCCCTCGGGTCGGCGCTCGACGCGGCACCCGAGCTCGGTGAAGAAGGCGACGGCGCGGTCGAGGTCCTCGGGTGAGCGCACGCGGTACGAGAACGCCGCGACCGCCGCGACCGGGCCCGTGCGGAGCACGAGGTTGTGGTGGATGAACTCCTCGGTCGAGCGCAGGTAGATCGTCGTGTCGTCCTCCTCGGTCACGTAGAGGCCGAGCACGTCGACGTAGAACGCGCGGGATGCCGCGAGATCGGTCACCACGAGCTCCATGTAGGCGCACCGGAGGATGTCCGGGGGAGCGGCAGCGGGGCGGGGGATCGGGTTCGCCGCGGCGATCGGCGCCTCCTGCGAGACGAAGTAGCCGGAGGAGGTGAGGGTCATGTCCTCGCGTCGGGTCATGTCATGCGTCCTTGCGTGAGCGGATGGCCGGGGGTCAGTTCCTGCCGAAGGTCGGGTTGTGCACCTCGCCGAGGGTGATGTGCACGGCCTGCTGGTCGGTGTAGAAGTCGATGGAGCGGTAGCCGCCCTCGTGGCCGAGCCCCGACGCCTTGACGCCGCCGAACGGCGTGCGCAGGTCGCGCACGTTGTTCGAGTTCAGCCACACCATGCCGGCCTCGACCGCCTGCGCGACGTTGTGGGCGCGCTTGAGGTCGTTCGTCCAGATGTACGCCGCGAGCCCGTACTTCGTGTCGTTCGCGAGCGCGAGCGCCTCCTCGTCGGTGTCGAACGGCGTGATCGCGACGACGGGCCCGAAGATCTCCTCCTGGAAGATGCGCGCGTCGCGCGGGACGTCGGCGAACACGGTCGGCGCGACGAAGTTGCCGAACGCGAAGCCTTCGGGCTGCCCGCCGCCGGCGACGAGCCGACCCTCGCTCTTGCCGATCTCGACGTACGACATCACCTTCGCGTAGTGCTCGGGGTGCACGAGCGCGCCCACCTCGGTCGCGGGGTCGTGCGGGTAGCCGACCTTCACGCGCTTCGCCTGAGCCGCATACCGCTCGACGAACTCGTCGTACACCGCGCGCTGGACGAGGATGCGGCTGCCGGCCGTGCAGCGCTCGCCGTTGAGCGAGAAGACGCCGAAGATCGTCGCGTCGATCGCGGCGTCGAGGTCGGCGTCGGCGAACACGATCGCCGGGCTCTTGCCGCCGAGCTCCATCGAGAGCCCCTTGAGGTGCGGGGCCGCGTTCGCGAAGATGATCTGCCCCGTCCGGCTCTCGCCCGTGAACGAGATGAGCGGCACGTCGGGGTGCTTCACGAGCGCGTCGCCCGCCTCCTCGCCCAGGCCGTTGACGAGGTTGAACACGCCGCGCGGCAGGCCCGCCTCCTCGAAGATGCCCGCCCACAGCGACGCCGAGAGGGGCGTGAACTCCGCCGGCTTCAGCACGACGGTGTTGCCCGTCGCGAGCGCGGGGGCGAGCTTCCAGGACTCGAGCATGAACGGCGTGTTCCAGGGCGTGATGAGCCCCGCGACGCCGATCGGCTTGCGGTTGACGTAGTTGATCTGGCGGCCGGGCACCTTGAAGGTGTCGTCCGCCTGCGCGACGACGAGGTCGGCGAAGAAGCGGAAGTTCTCGGCCGCGCGCCGCGCCTGGCCGAGAGCCTGCGTGATCGGCAGGCCCGAGTCGAAGGACTCCAGCTCCGCGAGCCGCGCATCGCGCGACTCGACGAGGTCGGCGATGCGGTGGAGCACGCGCGAGCGCTCGCGCGGCAGCATGCGCGGCCAGGGGCCATCCGCGAACGCGCGGCGCGCAGCCGCGACCGCGCGGTCGACATCCGCCCTCTGCCCGGCGGCCGCCTGCAGGTACACGTCGTTCGAGACGGGCTCGAGCACGTCGAACGTGCCGCCGTCGACGGAGTCGACGAACTCCCCGTCGATGTAGTGCTGGATGCGCTCGGGCAGGTCCGCGGGCACGTGCCGGCGGTCGAGGGCGATGTCGGTCATGTCTCCTCCTCGGTGAGGGGCTTCGTTCGGTCGGTCTGCGTCTCGGCGGCGTGGCGCTGCGCGAGGAAGGCGTTCATGGTCGCCCAGCGGTGCTCCCGCGCCGCGAGCTCGATCTCGAGGGGCTCGGCGCCCGAGCGGATGAGCTCGAGGATGCGGTCGTGCTCGGCGACGGACTCGTGCGCGCGGCCGGGGACGAAGGCGAAGCTCGAATCCCGCAGCCCGGCCATCCGCGTCCATCCGCGGTGCACGAGGTCGAGGATGTGCGGATTCGGGCAGGGCTCGAAGAGCACCGCGTGGAACTCCTGGTTGATCACCGTGAAGCGGTGCGGGTCGAAGTCGTCGAGCAGCCGGCGCAGCCGCTCGTTGATCGCGCTCGCGCGGTCGAGGTCGGCGGCGTCGAGGAGCGGAGCCGAGAGCGAGGTCGCGACGCCCTCGACCACCCCGAGCGTCTGCATGGAGTGGAGGTACTCCGTCTCGTCGACGAGCGTCACGCGGGCTCCCACGTTGCGCTCGAACTCCACGATGCCCTCGGCCTCGAGGCGGCGCACGGCCTCGCGCACGGGGACGACGCTCATGTCGAGCGCGGCGGCGATCGAGCCGAGCACGAGACGATAGCCGGGGCCGAACTCGTGCCGCTGGATCCGCTCGCGGATCCACTCGTACGCGCGCTGCGACTTGCTGAGGCCGGTGAGGGTGTCGGTCATGCTCTCATCCTCCCGTCCCGTGGGCGGCGTCGAAGCGCGCGCGCCACTCGGCGTTCATGGGGAAGAGGCCCTCGACCGGGTGCCCCGCGGCGACCTGCTCCGCGATCCAGGCGTCCTCGGCCTCCTGCGCGAGCGCCGCGTCGGCCACCTCGTCGGCGAGAGCGGGCGGGATGACGATCACCCCGTCGTCGTCGCCGACCACGATGTCGCCCGGGACGACGGTCGCGCCGCCGCACGCGATGGTGATGTCGGCGTCCCACGGCACGTGGCGTCGGCCGAGGACGGCCGGGTGCGGCCCCTGGCTGAAGACGGGCAGGTCCATCTCCGCGACGGCCGCGTAGTCGCGCACGCCTCCGTCGGTGACGACGCCGGCGGCTCCGCGCGCGATGGCGCGCAGGGCGAGGATGTCGCCGAGCGTGCCCGAGCCGCGCTCGCCGCGGGCCTCGATCACGATGACCTCTCCCTCGCCGACCGCGTCGAAGACGCGCTTCTGCGCGTTGTAGCCGCCGCCGTGGCTGCGGAAGAGGTCTTCGCGGTGGGGCACGAAGCGCAGCGTCCGCGCGACGCCGACGAGCTTGACACCCGGGCGGGTCGGACGCACGCCGTCGATCGACACGCTGTCGAGACCGCGCTTGCGCAGCTGCTGCGAGAGCCCCGCGACGGGAGCCTCGAGGAGCTTGGCGCGCAGCGCGGGGTCGAGGGCGGGAGCAGGGGCGTCGAGCCCGGCGGCGGCACGCGAGCCCCACGCCTCCTCGCGCTGGCGGTCGTCGACGGAGGGAAGGGACCCCAGCGCGGGATCGAACCGGGCGGAGCCCTCCACGACACGCGACACGAGTCGGCCGCTCGTCGGGGCACCCGGCGCGTCGGGCGCGTCGACCTCGACCTCGACGACGTCGCCGGGGAGGGCGACCGACGAGCCGGCGGGGGTGCCGGTCAGGATGACGTCGCCCGGCTCGAGCGTGAGGTGCTGCGCGAGGTCGGCGACGAGCTGCCGGAAGGGGAAGAGGAGGTCGGCGGTCGTGTCGTCTTGCACGAGCTCGCCGTTGCGCCAGGTGCGCACGCGCAGGCCCGCCGGATCGACCGCGCGCGCGTCGATGAGGTCGGGGCCGACCGGCGTGTACCCGTCGCGCCCCTTGTTCCGCAGGTTCGAGCCCCTGTCGTTCGCTCGGAGATCGTAGAGCCCCCAGTCGTTGGCGGCCGTCACCCACGCGACGTGGTCCCACGCGTCGTCGATGCCGATCCCGCGCGCGGCCGTGCCGATCACGAGTGCGATCTCGCCCTCGAACGCGAGCAGCTCGGTCCCGGCGGGCCGTTCGACGGTCGCGCCGCTCTCGGCGAGCGAGCTCGACGGCTTGAGGAAGTACGAGGGTGCGGCAGGGCGCCGCCCGCGCTGGTCGGCGCGCGAGGGGTAGCTCAGGTGCACCGCGATGATCTTCCCGGGTCGGGGGAGGCGGTCTTCGAGGCCCACGGGAGCTCCTTCGCTCGTCGAACGGATGTCGTGTACGAGATCATATACGATCCGTTGCCCGGCGCAAGGGGTGTTGTCGGAACGTATTCGAAATCGTATATTGTCCAGATCGACGGCGCGCAGACGCGCCATCCGACCTCGTCACATTGGAGTGCCAGATGTCCGCGCATCACCCGAACGGCGGGCCGCTCACGCCCACCGGCACCATCGCCTCGTCGGCCGACCGCCGCCGCGTCGCCATCGCGACCGTCGTCGGCACGACCGTCGAGTGGTACGACTACTTCATCTACGCCTCGGCCGCCGGCCTCGTGTTCGCGCAGCTCTACTTCGAGCCGGCGGGCCCGGGCCTCGGCACGATCCTGTCGTTCCTCACGGTCGGCATCAGCTTCCTCTTCCGCCCGCTCGGCGCGTTCCTCGCGGGCCACTTCGGCGACCGCTTCGGCCGCCGCATCGTCCTCGTCGTGACGCTCATCCTCATGGGAGCCGCGACCGTCCTCATCGGGCTGCTGCCGACCTATGCGCAGATCGGCGCTGCCGCGCCGATCCTCCTCATCGTCCTGCGCATCCTGCAGGGCGTCTCGGCGGGCGGCGAGTGGGGCGGCGCCGTGCTCATGGCCGTCGAGCACGCGCCGCGCGACCGGCGCGGCCTCTACGGCGCGATGCCGCAGATCGGCGTCCCGATCGGCCTCCTCCTCGCGAGCGCCATGCTCGCGATCATGAACGCCGTCTTCCCGGGCGACGCCTTCCTCGAATGGGGCTGGCGCATCCCGTTCCTCTTCTCGATCGTCCTCATCGTCGTGGGCTACTGGGTGCGCCGCCGCGTCGAGGAGAGCCCGGTCTTCACCGAGATCGCCGAGCGCAAGGAGCGCACGAGCGCCCCCGTCGTCAGGCTCTTCGCGCGCTTCGCGCCGCTCGTGGTGCTCGCGGCGCTCGTCTTCGCGGGCAACAACGCGGTGGGCTACATGACGACCGGCGGCTACGTGCAGAACTACGCGACGAACCCCGATGGGCCCGTCGGGCTCGATCGCGGCGCGGTGCTGTGGGCGGTCACGGCCTCGTCGGTGACGTGGCTCGTCTCCACGTTCATCGCCGGCTGGCTGAGCGACGTGCTCGGTCGGCGCACGACGTACATCATCGGCTGGGTCGCGCAGGGCGCCGCGCTCTTCGCGCTCTTCCCGCTCGTCAACACCGGCAGCGCCGCTCTCCTCGCGCTCGGCCTGATCCTGCTGACGATCGGGCTGGGGTTCACCTACGGCCCGCAGTCGGCGTGGTACAGCGAGATGTTCCCGGCCTCCGTCCGCTTCTCGGGCGTCTCCATCTCCTACGCGATCGGCGCCATCCTCGGCGGGGCGTTCGCCCCCACGATCGCGCAGTGGCTGCAGCAGACGACGGGCTCGTCGACCTCGGTCACGTGGTATCTCGTCGGCATGACGGCCGTCGGCCTCGTCGCGACGCTGCTCCTGCGCGATCGCAAGGGCATCAACCTGCGTCCGACCGCGGAGGCCGAGCAGTCGCAGGGCATCTACGCCTGGGAGCGCTGACCCGCGCACGGAAGGAGGCCGCCCGGTGATCCGGGCGGCCTCCTCGGCGCCGACGCCTCAGCTGTTCACGCGGATGACCTCGCGCTGATACGGGGCGATGACCGACCGGCTCACGCGGAGGTCGAGCAGGAGGAACGGCCGCTCCTCGACGGGGCGCGCGGTCCAGCGCGCGAGGTGCTCGAGGTCGGCGAGGTCGCGCACCACCACCCCCTCGGCTCCCACCGCCGCGCCGAGCGCGGCGAAGTCGACGTCGGGGATGAGCATGGGCTCCTCGGCGAGGCCCTTGAGCCCGTAGAGGTTCACCTCGGCGCCATACGCCCCGTCGTTCCAGACGACGCACATCCCCCGGCCGCCCGCGGTCCGGACGGCGGTCTCGAGATCCGCGAGCGCCATCAGGCCGCCCCCGTCGCCGGTCGTGAGCACGACCGTCGCCGACGGGGCGGCCTGCACGGCGCCCGCGACGCTCGGGAACCCCAGACCGATCGACTGGTACGCGGTGCCGACCATGATCATCCGCTCGGGCGATGCGACCGGCCAGTACATGTTGGCCCACGCGATGAAGTGCCCGCCGTCGCTCACGACGATGCGGTCCTCGGGCAGGAGCTCGCCGATGCGCGCCGCGGCGCTGCGCGGGTCGAGCCGCCCATCGGCTGCCGTGCGCTCGCCCGGGTCCTGCACGCGCAGGGGAGTGAGGTCGACGCTCTCGCGCCACCCCGACGGCGTCGCCCCGTCGAGCGCGCGCACGAGGTGCTCGGCGATCAGGCGCACGTCGCCCTGCAGGAACTCGCCGACGCGCGGATGGGTCGCCGTCGGCGCGACGTCGACCTGCGCGACGCGGGTTCCGGGCGAGAAGAGCTCGCCGAAGCGCATCGTGAACGGGCTGAGGGACGCGCCGAGAACGACGGCGACGTCGGCCTCGCGGATGAGCTCCATCGCCCCTGGGGCGCCGAAGCCTCCCGTCACGCCGAGATCGTGACGCGGGTCGGGGAAGACCCCGCGGCCGAGCGCCGTCGATGCCGTGATCGCTCCCGTCGCGTCGGCGAGTGCGCCCAGCGCGGCCCGCGCGCCGGCAAGGTGCGCACCGCGCCCCGCGAGCAGGAGCGGCCGCTCGGCCGCGGCGAGCGCCTCGGCGACGCGCGCGATCGCGGCGCGGGTGGTCGGCGACGGCTCCTGCGGCTGCGGCAGATGCAGCGGCGGCGTGGGCGGCACCTCGCCGGCCTCGAGGGTCGGCACGTCGTAGGGGATCGCGAGCACGACGGGGACGCGGTACGACAGCGCGTGCTCGATCGCGATCACGGTGCTCGCGGCCGCGTCCAGGCGTCCGGCGGTGTACGTGCGGACGCCGACGGCCGAGGCGAGCGCGATCTGGTCGACGTCCCACGGGCGGGGCCCGGACGTCGGCTCGTCTCCGACGATGAGGACGAGCGGCACGCGCGCCTGCGCCGCCTCGGCGAGCGCGGTGAGGGTGTTCGTGAAGCCCGCCCCGTACGTCGTCGTCGCGGCGGCGATCCGTCCGGACGCGCGATAGTGCGCGTCGGCTGCGACCACGGCGCCCGCCTCGTGGCGGACGGCGGTGAACGACGCGGACGTGTGCCGCAGGATGGCGTCGAGGAAGTGGGCGTTGCCGTTGCCCATGAGCCCGAACACCTGGTCGATGTGGCGGGCGAGGGCGACGGCGACGTGCTGGGAGACATGGGGCATGGCAGGGCCTTTCGAGACGAGGACGGGCGACGGTGCTCCGTATATGTCTCGCTCGCGCCGCCGCGCGGCTTCGTGCCCCTTTTTCGAGCACCGGGCGCTCCCGCTGCCCGGACGCGACCATCCTATCGAATCGGCAGGCAGATCGTATACGTTCTCTTGCCTCGGCGCTGCATTCGGAGTACGCTCGGCTCATTCGATAAGAGAACGAGGTGTTCGATTATCGAACTCGCGACGCAGCAACCTGCATCACCCACATCGACGTGAGGAGATCTCCCGTGCAGTTCCACCACCATGGCTACGTCTCCGGCGATCCGCGCGTGCAGCCGGCCGCGGGTGTCGGCCTGGAGCGCCCGGAGGAGCTCCCCGATGTCGTCGACGTCCTCATCGTCGGCACCGGGCCCGCGGGCATCACCCTCGCGGCGCAGCTGTCGCAGTTCCCCGGGATCACGACGCGCATCATCGAGCGCCGCGGCGGACGGCTCGAGGTCGGCCAGGCCGACGGCATCCAGGCGCGCAGCGTCGAGACGTTCCAGGCGTTCGGCTTCGCGAACCGCATCATCGAGGAGGCCTACCGCATCACCGAGATGGCCTTCTGGAAGCCGGATGCCGCGCATCCCGAGAACATCGTGCGCACCGCGGTCGCGCCCGACGACCCGACCGGCATCAGCGAGTTCCCGCACCTCATCGTGAACCAGGCGCGCGTGCAGGACTACTTCCTCGAGGTCATGGCGCACTCGCCCACGAGGAACCGGCCGGACTACGGGTGGGAGTTCGTCGGGCTCGAGATCGGCGAGGGCGACCATCCGGTGTCGGTGACGCTGCGGCGCACCGTCGGCCCGGACCAGGGTGCCGAGCGCGTCGTCCGCGCGAAGTACGTCGTCGGCGGCGATGGGGCGCACAGCCGCGTGCGCGAGGCGATCGGCGCGACGCACCAGGGCGCGAAGGCGTTCCACGCGTGGGGCGTCATGGACGTGCTCGCCGACACCGACTTCCCCGACATCCGCCGCAAGTGCGCCATCCAGTCGCACGACGGCGGCAGCATCCTGCACATCCCCCGCGAGGGGAACCACCTCTTCCGCATGTACGTCGATCTCGGCGAGGTGCCGCCCGACGACGACGGCCGGGTGCGGCTGACGACGCAGGAGGAGGTCGAGGCCCGTGCCAACCAGATCCTCCACCCGTACACGCTCACCGTGCGGCACGTCGCATGGCGCAGCGTGTACGAGGTCGGCCACCGCGTCACCGATCGCTTCGACGACGTCGTCGAGCCGGGCTCGCGCACGCCGCGCGTCTTCATCATGGGCGACGCGTGCCACACGCACAGCGCCAAGGCGGGGCAGGGGATGAACGTGTCGATCCAGGACGGCTTCAACCTCGGGTGGAAGCTCGGCCACGTGCTCGAGGGCCGCGCGCCCGAGACCCTGCTCGCGACGTACTCCGCCGAGCGGCAGGTCGTCGCGCAGAACCTCATCGACTTCGACCGGAAGTGGTCGTCGCTCATGGCCGCGAAGCCCGACGAGATGGACGATCCGACCGAGCTCGAGCGCTTCTACGTGCAGACGGCCGAGTTCCCCGCGGGGTTCATGACCGAGTACGCGCCGTCCATGATCGTGGGGGAGGGCGTGCATCAGGCGCTCGCCGCCGGGTTCCCGATCGGCAAGCGCTTCCGATCGCACCCGGTGGTGCGGGTGTGCGACGGCAATCCCGTGCACCTGGGGCACCACGCGCGCGCGGACGGCCGCTGGCGCATCTACGTCTTCGCGGGGGCGGATGGCCTCACGCGCGGGTCGGAGACGGTCGAGTTCGCTGACTGGCTCGCGACCTCGTCGGCGTCGCCGCTCGCCGCGACGCCCGCCGGCGCCGACCGCGATGCGTGGTTCGACGTGAAGGTCGTCTACCAGGAGGCGCATCTCGACGTCGATCCGGGACGGGTTCCCGACGTGTTCCGGCCTCGCACGGGGCCGTTCCAGGTCGTCGACCACGAGAAGGTGTACGCGGCCGATCCGGGTGACGACATCTTCGACGCGCGCGGCGTCGATCGCTCGGGAGCCGTCGTCGTGGTGCGGCCCGATCAGTACGTCGCGCACGTCCTCCCGCTCGCGGCGCGCGACGAGCTCGCCGCGTTCTTCGCCGGCTGCGCGGCGACCGCCGTCGGCGCCTGATCCGCTCCGGTCAGGCCCCGTAGCGGCGCACGACGCTCGCGGCAGCGGACTGCAGGCGCGCGGCGATGGCCGCCGCATCGCGCGGCAGCGACACGTGGATGACCGCGATCGCGGCGGGCGGCTGACCCGGCACGGTCAGCGGAACCGCGACCGAGTGCAGCGACGAGACGACCTCGTCGTGGCTGACGGCGTAGCCGCGTGCGCGGCTCTCCGCGATCTCCGTGCGCAGCCGGTCGTCGACGTCGGCGGGCCAGGACTCCTCGGGGATGGACAGGAGGATCGCCTTGCCGGGGCCGCCCCGTGTGATGGGATGGCGATGGCCGGGGCGGTAGGAGACGACGGCGATCGTCTGCCGCGGCGATGCGCTCAGCAGCGTCACGGCCTCGTCGCGGTCGAGCTGGATCGCGAGGAGGCAGGTCATCCCGAGCTCGTCGGCGACCGCCTCGAGATCGGGGAGCGCGGCCTGGCGGAGATCGCGCGAGACGCCCGCCGCCAGGGCGGCGAGGCCCGCGGCGAGCGCGACCCTGCCCGATTCGTCGCGGGAGACGAGCCCGTGGTCCTCGAGCGTGCGCAGCAGACGGTAGGCGACCGAGCGGTGCACGTCGAGGCGCGCCGCGAGCTCGTCGATCGTCGGATCGCGCTCGGAGGCGGCGATCAGCTCGAGCAGCCGGATGCCGCGGCTCAGCGTCTGCGATCCAGCTGCGGGTGCCGCCATGGGTTCGAGACTAGGACATGTCCCGCAGGGCGCGTGCGAGGAGCTCGCACACCTCGTCGTCGCTCGTCTGATCGAAGCGGTCGTACGCGGCGCCGACGGCCCACAGGCCCTCGGCCGCCCACGCGCACACCACCTCGTCGGCCTCGCGTGCGATGTCGTCGGCCGTCGTCCCGAGCGCGACGGGGACGGCGACGATGACGCGGGCCGGGGAGCCAGCGCGCACGGCCGCGACGGCGGCGCGCATGGTGGCGCCGGTCGCCAGGCCGTCGTCGACGAGCACGACCACGCGGCCGTCGATCCGCACGGGCGGGCGGCCGTCTCGGTACGCCCGCTGTCGGCGCCGCAGCTCGACCTCCTCATCGGCCCGCACGCCCGCCATCGCCGAGGGGTCGGCGATGGCCGGGTTCTCCACGGCGGCGAGGTCGTCGCGCCCGACCGCGGCGATCGCGCCCATGGCGACCTCGGGCTGTGCCGGATGGCCGAGCTTGCGCGCCACGAGCACGTCGAGCTCGGCCCCGAGCGCACGCGCGACCTCTGCCGCGACCGGCACGCCGCCGCGCGGGAGCCCCAGGACGAGGAGATCCGGCGTGCCGCGGAGATCCGCGAGCAGGTCGGCGAGCGCGCGGCCCGCCTCCGCGCGGTCGGCGAAGCGGTCGGTCCGCATCCTGTCAGCGCTCCTTCCTGCCCTTCCGTGGACACCTCCCTTCTGCCATGATCCTCCGGAGGATGCAATGGGTGAAGTCGAGGGTTAAATCCGCGACGCGCCCACCTCGCGGAGGGCGAGGTGGCTTTACTGGAGGGCGGATGGGGAACGTCCTGGAGACCGAGGGGCTGCCCGCCGGACGGATCGGCGCGCAGAGGGATCGCGGGGCGACTGGGGCCTCATCTGCAGGGAGACGGAAATGCCTTTCATCCGCTATGACGTGTGCGCAGAGGTGGGGGACTCCCGGCGTCAGACGAGCCACAGCATGCTCGCCGAGACGCCCGGCTTCTCTCAGAACGCCCACACCCCGTTCGCGCGCGAATCCGAGACGCGCGGACGCGTGATCGGAGGAGGCGGCATGGCCGCCTGATTCCGAGCGCCGTCGGGACGACATCCCGCACGAGGTCGAGGGGAACGCGCCGGCGCGTTCCCCTCTCTCGTGCGGTTGACCCCTCGCGTCCGGTCCGGCTAGGGTCGGGTCAGTCCTCGTCTACAACGTTGTAAAAGGAGCCTGATGACATCGCGCCGCTCTTCCCTTCTCCCGGCCGCGCTGCTGACGGCCACGCTCGTCGCGAGCGCCGCCGTGCCCGCCGCGGCCGCCCCGCCGACCGAGCCGGAGCCGAAACCGACCGGAGGCATCTCGGTCACCGGGCAGACCGCGCCGATCCACGACCCGTCGCTCTTCATCGACGAGAGCGACGGCACGTGGTACGTGCACTCGACCGGAGAGGTCGGCCGCGCGAATGGCGGGACGATCCAGACCTGGTCGTCGCACGACGAGGGCGTCACGTGGGAGTACGACGGCAACGTGTGGGACGAGATCCCCGCCTGGATCGACGACCACTTCGCCGACGGAGCACTGCCCGACAACCTGTGGGCGCCCGAGCTCTACGAGCACGACGGCACCTACTACCTCTACTACTCCGCGTCGCGCTTCGGCACGAACACCTCCGTCACGGCGCTCGCGACGAACACGACGCTCGACCCCGACGACCCCGACTACGCGTGGGTCGACCAGGGTCCCGTCATCGCGTCGCCCCAGCCCATCGCCGGCGGCAAGGAGTTCAACGCGATCGACGCCGGCATCATCGAGGACGCCGACGGCACGCCCTACATGGCGATCGGCTCGCACTGGTACGGGATCTTCCTCGTCGAGATCGCGTGGCCGAGCGGCAAGCCCGTGCCCGGCGCGGTCGAGAACGCCGTGCACCTCGTGGACCGCTTCGCCCCCGGCAATCGCGTCGAGGCGCCGTTCATCGAGGAGCACGACGGCTGGTACTACCTCTTCGTCTCCTTCGACGCCTGCTGCCAGGGTGCGGACAGCACCTATCACGTCGCGGTGGGGCGCTCGCGGTCGGTCACGGGCCCGTACCTGGACAAGGACGGCCGCGACATGCTCGGCGGGGGAGGGAGCACGCTGCTCGACACCCACGGCGCGATCGTCGGCCCGGGCGGGCAGTCCGTCGACGACGGCGTGCTCGCCTTCCACTACTACGACGCGGCCAACGAGGAGATCCCGTACTTCCCCCGTCTCGGTCTCCACCGACTCGCGTGGGAGGACGGATGGCCCGTGGTCGATCAGACGGCCGGGCTGCCCGAGATCGCCGCGCAGCCGGACGACGCGACGGCGCGCAGGAACGGATCGGCGCAGTTCGCGATCGAGGTCTCGGGTGCGCCCGCTCCGGTCGTGACGTGGGAGACATCCGCTGATGGCGGCGCGACGTGGCAGCCCGCGGCCGGCTCGACCGCGCAGCTCGCGACGGATGGCTCGGCGTCGTACCGCATCGAGAAGGCGCGCTCCGAGAGCGACGGGATGCTCGTGCGCGCGACGGTCGAGAACGCCCACGGCCGGGTGCAGAGCGACGTCGCCCAGCTCTCGGTCGCGAAGCCCGGACGACGATGACCGCCTGAGGCGGCGGGCGCGTGCGGCGCCCGCCGCCTCAGCGCGCGGCGAACCGCGCCTCGACGGCGGCCGCCACGACGATGTCGTCGGGGCGGTAGCTCACGGCGGCCTCTGCGGCGTCGAACGCCGTCGCGCGCATCGCGCGAAGCGGCCGCGGGCCGCCGTCGGGGGCGAGGAAGCCCGGGTCGGCCACCTCGAGCGGGACGACGGAGTGCAGGCCGAGCGCCTCGGCGTACGCCTTCGCCCTCGCGACCGCGATGCCCACCGCCCGCGCGGCGACGTCGCGCTCGAGGGCGGCCCGCGTCTGCGCGGTGAGGTGCCAGTGCACCTCGCCGATCTCGACGTCGTCGAGCGCCGACGCGTCCGACACCCACGCCGAGAGATCGCCGGCATCGGCGAACGTCGCCGTGAAGTCGACCGCGGCCGTGTGCACGGGGTCGAGGCGGACGCCGCCGTCGCCCCACGGGCGCTCGGCGCGCACGGCGAGACGCGCGCTCGACCAGTCGAGGATCGACCCGGTCGCGCGCGCCGCGGCGATCCGCTCGCGGACCGTCTCAGCGCGCGCGAGGACGCGCCGCACGACCTCGTCGCGCGCCGGTGCGTCGGCGCGCACGGAGAGATGGAGGGTCGCCCGCTCGGGGGCCCTGCGCTCCTCCTCCTCGCCGCGCACCGTGATGATGACATCGCTCATGGCGCGACTCTACGCGGGCGACCTCACACCCGCTCGAGCGGGATCCCGAGATAGGCCGTCTCGAGCCGCTCGAGCGCCGGATGCGCGGGATCCCACGCGACCCCGTCGATGCTCGCGATGGAGCGGACGCCGAACCCGGCGTTCGTCGCGAACGCCGCGTCCATCCGGGGGAGATCCGCCGCAGTCACGGCTGCGGTCGAGCTCGGCACCGAGCGCGCGCGCAGCGCGTCGTCGAGAAGCTCCGCCGTGACACCGGGCAGCGCCTCGGCGGCCGGCCAGACGACGCCGCCGTCGCGCACGAACCCGAGGTTCCAGGTGGGCCCCTCCGCGAGCCGACCGGCGTCGTCGGCGAAGACGGCGTCATCCCACCCGTCGCGTTGCGCCTCGGCACGCGCGAGCAGAGCGCCGAAGAGGCCCGTGTGCTTGACGGCCGGGAGCTCGCGGGCGAAGCGGACCGTGCGCACGCGCAGGGCGGGAGGCCGCGCGGGGGCGGCAGGGCGCGGCGTCATGAGCACGCGGGGGCGAGCCTCCGCTCCGGGTCTCTCGACCCCGAGCCGCGGGTCGAACACCGTCACCCGCACGATGACGGGGTCCGGCTCGTCGGCGATCGCCGCGCGCAGCTGATCGCGCACGGTCGCGATGTCGAGCTCGGCGCGGAACACCGTGCGGCAGTCCCGCGCGAGCCGCGCGAGGTGCCGCGCGAGGCCGCGCACGCCGCCGCGCTCGACCCGCATCGTGGTGAAGTGGCCGAAGCCCGTGAGCGCGAGCGGCTGGAGATCGGCCGCCGACGCGGGCGCCCCGTCGAGCAGCTGCATGCGCCCAGTCTCGCACCCGTCCGCGCGTGCCCCAGAATGGTGTCGATGACGAAGGGACAGGCAGGCGAGCGCCGAGTGCTCCTCGTCGACAACTACGACTCGTACACGGGCAACCTGCTGCAGCTCATCTGGAGCGCGACGGGCGTGGAGCCGCACCTCGTGCAGAACGACGACGTCGACGTCGACCACCTGGCGAGGTACTCGCACGTCGTGCTCGGCCCGGGGCCCGGCACACCCCATCGCGCGAAGGACGTCGGGCGCGGCTTCGAGGTGCTCGAGCGCGCGGCGGTGCCCGTGCTCGGCGTGTGCTTCGGATTCCAGGCGATGGCGGTCGCGCTGGGCGGGCGCATCGTGCCGGCCCCGCGCCCCGCGCACGGGCGGATCGACCGCATCGCGCACGACGGGTCCGCCCTGTTCGCGGGCGTGAGTGAAGGGTTCGACGCCGTCCGCTACCACTCGCTCGTCGTGGCCGAGCCCGCTCCGGCTGCGCTGCGCGTGACCGCGCGCTCGGAGGACGGCCTCGTCATGGCGGGGGAATGCGTCGAGCGCGGATGGTGGGGCGTGCAGTTCCATCCGGAGTCGATCGGGACCGGCGCGGGCGGTCGGATCGTCGAGAACTTCCTCGCACAGGAGCGCGCATGACGGGCTCGACGGGGCGCCCCGGCACGTGGCTCGCGTGGACGCGCACGCTGCCGCTCGAGGCCGACGCCGAGGCGATCTTCGCCGCGCTCCACGGCCCGGACGGAGGGACGGCGGTCTGGCTCGACAGCGCCCAGCAGGCGTACGGCATGGGCCGCTGGTCGATCATCGGCGCGCCGGAGGGGCCGCGCGATCACGTCGTGGAGTTCTGGGCGGCGGACGGCCGGGTGCGGATCGACGGGGCCGACGCGGGAGCCGGGATCGACCTGTGGGAGCTCCTCGCCGAGCGCCTCGAAGCGAACCCGGTCGATGCGCCGTCCGATCTCCCGTTCGCCGGCGGCTACGTGGGCGCGATCGGCTACGGCGTCAAGGACATCGGCGCGCGGCGGCCGACGCGCGAGCCCGACGCCCAGCTCGTGCACCTCAGCCGGTACGTCGTCGTCGACCACGTCGACGACGTCGTGCAGGTCGTCGCGACCGGCCCCGCATCCGACGAGGCGGACGCGCGCTCCTGGATCGCCGCGACGGCCCGCCGGCTCGGCGAGCTCGCGCCGCTCGCGCCGCCGCTCGCGCCGCCGTCCGCGGGCGCTGCTGAGGCCTCCGTGACCCGCGCGCGCTACCGGCGCGACCTCGACGCCGTCCGCTCCTGGCTCCTCGCGGGGGACTCCTACGAGGCCTGCTACACCTACACGCTGCGGTGTCCGGCCGACGACGCGCCCTTCGAGGCCTACCGGCGGCTGCGGCGCGCCAACCCCGCTCCCTACGCGTCGTACCTGCGGCTGCCGGGCCGGACGATCCTGTCGTGCTCGCCCGAGCGCTATCTCACGGTCTCGCGCTCGGGCTGGGCCGAGACGAAGCCGATCAAGGGCACCGCGCGACGCCTCGCCGATCCCGCCGCCGACCGCGCGGCGGCGGCCGCGCTCGCCGCGGACCCGAAGACGCGCAGCGAGAACCTCATGATCGTCGACCTGCTGCGCAACGACCTGGGCCGGATCAGCGCCCCGGGCACCGTCGACGTGCCCCAGCTCATGGCCGTGGAGACGTATGCGACGGTGCACCAGCTCGTGACCACGGTGCGGGCGCGCCTGCTGCCGCGCCCCGCCGCCGGCGTGCGGGCCGCGGCGGCGCTGTTCCCGCCGGGGTCGATGACGGGTGCGCCGAAGCGGCGCACGGTCGAGCTGCTCGATGCGCTCGAGGCGGAGCCGCGCGGGGTCTACGCCGGGGTCATCGGCGCCTTCTCGCGCTGCGGAGCCGTCGACCTGTCGGTCGTCATCCGCACGGCGGTCGTCGCCGACGGCGTCGCGCGCATCGGAACGGGCGGCGCGATCACGATCGACAGCGATCCCGCGGCCGAGGCCGACGAGACCGTCGCGAAGTCGGCGGCGATGCTGCGCGCCCTCGGCTGCACGCACCCCTTCGAAGACGGTCAGAGCCGCGCGTAGATCGCGTGGATCTCCCGGATGATCCGCTCGACGCCGTCGGCATCGCGCTCCGCGAGCGCCTCGCGCAGCCGCCGGTACCCGTCGCCCATCGCCGCGAGCAGGTCGTCCGGCACCGACTCGACGCCGTGGACCGCTCGCGCGAGCGCGAGGTTGATGTCGCGCGACGCGAGCTGGAGCTGCCGGCTGCGCGACTGCTCGAGGAGGTCGAGGTAGAAGTCGTCGAGCCGCTTCCGATGGGCGTCGGCGTCGCCGGTCTCGGCGAGGATCGCGTCGAGGAGCGAGAGCGCGTGCGCGAGCTCGTCGTCGGTCATCCGCTCGGCCGCGAGGCGCCCCGCCCATCCGGCCTGGTTGCCCGCGTACTCGAAGGCGTCCCGGGCGATCTCGGGCGTCATCTCGGTCACGCGCGTGTATCTGCTCGCGACCATCTCGATGAGGCCGATGCGCTCGAGATGGAGGAACGCCTCGCGCACCGGCATGCGGGACACGCCGAGCTGGGCGGCGACCTCGTCGTCCTTGATCTGGGCCCCGGGCGCGAGCTCTCCCGACACGATCGACGCGGCGATGCGCTCGAACACGAGCTCGCTCAGTCGAGTGGGTGCCGGGGGCCGCAGGGGCGTGAAGTCGCTCATCGCGATACCGATATGACGCGCATGTTCGCAGTGTAGGGCCGCGCGCGCTCCGAGCGCGATACCCCGGTGCCCGTGGAGTCGCGGCGCGCTCGGCGCCGAGACTCCACGGGGCGCCGCATCAGTCGGCGTCGCCGACGAGGACGGCCTGCGCCTGGTCGACCGCGGTCTCGTGGCCCGCATCGGCGCGCGCGAGCAGACGGCGTCCGCTCACGACGATGACGGCGGCGATGAGCGCCGCGATGGCCCCGAAGACGTAGGGAGCGGTGTCGCCCCACTGCTCGGCGAGCACGGCCGCGAGGGGCGGCGCGGCGGCCCCGCCGAGGAAGCGCACGCCCGAGTACGACGACGACGCGATCGAGCGCGGGATGTCGGTCGCCTCCATCACGGTCTCCGTGAGGATCGTGTTCATGAAGCCGAACAGCAGCCCGCCCACGACGATGCACGTCACGAGCGCGGGCTTGCTGTGGACGAGGAGCCCCGCGATGACGAGGTCGGCCGCGATGAGCGGGAGGATGATCGCGATCGCCGTCGTCCTGCGCACGACGCGCAGGAGCAGCGGCGCGCCCCAGATCGAGGTGATCGCGAGGCCGAGCCCCCACCCGAAGAAGGTGAAGCCGATGCCGAGCGCCGAGAAGCCGAGCGGGAACGGCGAGTAGGCGAGCAGGACGAAGAACGCGATGTTGTAGAAGATCGCGGCCGTCGCGAGCAGGCCGAGCGCCGGCGTCGCGAGCGCGCGGAACGCCGCCGTGAGGCGCACGGGCTCCGGGCGGTCGGCCGGTGCCCTGAGCAGCACGGCGATCGCGATGATGGCGATGGCCATGAGGGTCGCGACGCCGAAGAAGGGAGCGCGCCAGGTCACCTCGCCGAGCAGGCCGCCGACGAGCGGGCCCACGGCGAGCCCGAGGCCGAGCGCGGCCTCGTAGAGCATGATCGCGTTCGCGCTGCCGCCGGCCGCCGCGCCGACGATCGTCGCGAGGGCCGTCGAGATGAAGAGCGCGTTGCCGAGGCCCCAGCCCGCGCGGAAGCCGATCACGGCGTCGACCGAGCCGCTGACAGCGCACAGGAACGCGAACACGAGGATGAACCCGAGCCCGATGAGGAGGGTGCGCTTGGCGCCGATGCGGCTCGAGACGAAGCTCGTGAAGAGCATCATGAGCCCCGTGATGACGAGGTAGCTCGTGAAGAGCAGCTCGCTCTCGGCGGGGGTCGCGTGCAGCTGCTCCGCGATCGCGGGCAGGATCGGGTCGACGAGGCCGATCCCCATGAACGCGACGACGCTCGCGAATGCGACCGCCCATACCTGCATCGGCTGGCGCCAGATCGACGCCGTCCTCTCTCCTGAGCTCATCGTGCCGAGCTCTCCTCTCCGTTCGCGGGCCGCGCGTCGGCCATCCGCCGCGTGAGCAGCTCGGCCGAGGTGCGCAGCGCCTGCCATTCGCTGTCGCTGAGATCCGCGAAGCGGGGGAGGAGCGCCTCGACGAGCTGCACGCGCCATGCGACGTACGCCTGCTCGCCGCGCTCGGTGGCGGCCACGCGCACCGCGCGCGAGTCGTCCGGGTCGGGCTCGCGCGCGACGAGCCCCGCGTCGGCCATGCCGCCGATCAGGCGCGTGACGCCCGGCTGCGTGATGCGGCTGAGTCGAGCGAGCTCGCCGATGCGCAGCGGCCCCCGTTCGCGGAGGATCGCGAGGGTCCGCCACTGCGCGGCGGGCGCCTCGTTCCGGGTCTCGAGCGCCGCCACGCGGGTGAGCGCGTGCGCCGCGACGATGATGCTCTCGAGGTCCCGTGCGCGATCCATGGCAACAGCATACCGCAGTTATATAACCACGGTATGGATATGGGGACGACGAAGCGACGAGCTGACGCCGCGGGCGTCAGCGGCGCTTGCGGCCGCGCGTGCCCTTGTCCTTCTTGCCGGGCTTCGGCGTGCCGGCGTACTTGTACTCCTTGCCGGCGATGGGGGAGTCCTCGGGGACGGCGCCGCCGCGCGAGGCGGTGCGGATGTCGCGGGCCTCGCCGATCGCGAGGGTGAGCGTGATCGCCCAGCTCAGCCAGGCGAGTGCGACGCGCCACGTGAACCGCTTGTCGTTCGATCCCTTCAGCAGCGAGTAGCCGCTCGTGATCGCGCCGAGGAGTCCGGTTCCCATGAGGTACTTGCGCATGCCCCCACGCTAGCGCGCGACCCGCGCGTGCGCAGAGGGCGCCGTGGGGCTTGCGGCGTCTCGCGCGCGCTGGTATCGGACGCGGCGCCGCGCCGTCAAGGGCGCCGCGGGGGAGCGGGGTCGGCCGCGCGGCGCTGGCTAGACTGGCGAACCGGATACTCAAGGAGCGTCATGGCCGAAGCGGATCTCGTCGTCGTAGCAAATCGCCTTCCCGTGGATCGGATCGAGGACGAGACCGGCCAGCCGGCCTGGCGTCGCTCCCCGGGCGGCCTCGTGACGGCTCTCGAGCAGGTCATGCACAAGGTCGACGGCGCGTGGGTGGGCTGGGCGGGCAAGCCGGGCCTTGACGTCGAGCCGTTCGACTTCGACGGCACGCACCTCGTGCCGATCCAGCTCAGCGCCGAGGAGCTCGAGGACTACTACGAGGGCTTCGCCAACGGGACGATCTGGCCGCTGTACCACGACGTCATCGCGACGCCGGTCTACAAGCGCCGCTGGTGGGACGCGTATGTCCGCGTCAACCGCCGCTTCGCCGAGGCCGCGGCCGAGGTCGCGTCGGAGGGCGGCTTCGTGTGGGTCCAGGACTACCAGCTCCAGCTCGTCCCGCAGATGCTCCGCGAGCTGCGGCCGGACGTCATCATCGGCTACTTCCACCACATCCCGTTCCCCGCCTACGGCCTCTACGCCCAGCTCCCGTGGCGCCGCCAGGTCGTCGAGGGTCTCCTCGGCGCCGACGTCATCGGGTTCCAGCGGGTCGCCGACGCCGGCAACTTCCAGCGCTCGGTGCGGCGCATCCTCCGCTACGCGACGAGGAGCGACACGATCACCATCCCGCAGCCGGACGGCACCGCGCGCACAGCGATCGCGAAGGCGTACCCGATCTCGATCGACGCGCAGTCCTTCATCGAGCTGGCCCAGGATCCGGCCATCCGCGCTCGTGCGAAGGAGATCCGCGAGCAGCTCGGCAACCCTTCCAAGGTGCTCCTCGGGGTCGACCGCCTCGACTACACCAAGGGAATCCGGCACCGGCTCAAGGCGTTCGGCGAGCTCCTGCAGGACGGCCGCGTGCAGGTCGGCGACGTCACGCTCGTGCAGGTCGCGAGCCCCAGTCGGCCGGGTGTCGAGGCGTATCAGGAGCTCCGCGACGAGATCGAGCTCACGGTCGGCCGCATCAACGGCGACTACGACACGATCCACCACACGGCCATCCGCTACCTCCATCAGGGATTCCCGCGCGAGGAGATGGTCGCCCTCTACCTGGCGGCCGACGTCATGCTCGTCACGGCCCTGCGCGACGGCATGAACCTCGTCGCGAAGGAGTACGTCGCCGTGCACTCGGACAACCGCGGCGTGCTCATGCTGAGCGAGTTCGCGGGCGCCGCCGATGAGCTCAGCAGCGCGCTGCTGGTCAATCCGCACGACATCGACGGCATGAAGGAGGCGATCATGCGCGCGATCGAGATGCCCCCGGCCGAGCAGTCGCGGCGGATGCGCAGCATGCGCCGGCGCGTGCTCGAGAACGACGTCGAGCGCTGGGGGCGCCGCTTCCTGGCCGACCTCGAGACCTACCGGGAGCGTCGCCGGTGACCGGCGCGGCGCCCGTCGGCGACCCGCGCGCGCAGGCGGCCATCGCGTCGGTCGCGCAGACCCCGCGTCTGCTCGTGGCCCTCGACTTCGACGGCACCCTCGCGCCGCTCGTCGACGAGCCGCTCACGGCGAGGGCCATCCCCGAGGCCACGGCGGCGGTGGCGGCCCTCGCGGCCGCCCCCGACACGATCGTGGCGTTCGTCTCGGGGCGCACGCTCGCCGACCTCCGGGTGATCGCCGAGCACGACGACGCCTCGCCCGTGTGGCTCTCCGGCTCGCACGGCGCTGAGCACTGGCGGCCCGCGGGAGCGGCGCCCGTGGCCGCCGCCGACGACGCCGATGAGCGGGCCGCAGCCGCCGCGCTGGTCGACGCGGCCGAGACCGCCGTCGCGGGGATGACCGGCGCGTGGATCGAGCGCAAGGCATTCGGATTCGCCCTGCACACGCGGCTGGCCGACGACGCGACGACCGCGGCCGCGCAGGACGCGGTCGACCGCCTCGTGGCGGAGCGCGCACTGGGATGGCGTCGCCGGACGGGGCGGGACGTCGTCGAGTTCGCGTGGCGGCACGAGGGCAAGGACTCGGCCGTCGCCGCGCTGCGCGAGGCGACGGGGGCGACGGCCGTGCTCTTCGCGGGCGACGACGTGACCGATGAGGATGCGCTCCGCGCGCTCGGGGACGGCGACCTCGGCATCCGCGTCGGCGAGGGGGAGACCGCGGCCGCCGTGCGCGTCCCCGACGCCGCCGCTCTCGCCGCGCTGCTCAGCGAGATCGCGCGTCGTCGAGCATCCTGACCAGTCGCGCGCGCCCTGGTCGACCCACCTGCGCAGCGGCACGGCGGCGCCCTGCGCGGGGAATAGACTTCCAGCGTGAGCGATACCCCTGAGATCGACATCAAGCCCCGCAGCCGCGTGGTGACGGACGGCATCGAGGCCACGACGTCGCGCGGCATGCTCCGCGCCGTGGGCATGGGAGACGCCGACTGGGACAAGCCCCAGATCGGCATCGCCTCGAGCTGGAACGAGATCACCCCCTGCAACCTGTCGCTCGACCGGCTCGCGCAGGGCGCGAAGGAGGGCGTGCACTCGGGCGGGGGCTACCCGCTCCAGTTCGGCACCGTCTCGGTCTCGGACGGCATCTCCATGGGCCACGAGGGCATGCACTTCTCGCTCGTGAGCCGTGAGGTCATCGCCGACAGCGTCGAGACCGTCATCATGGCCGAGCGCCTCGACGGCACGGTCCTGCTCGCGGGCTGCGACAAGTCGATCCCCGGCATGCTCATGGCCAGCGCGCGGCTCGGGCTGTCCAGCGTCTTCCTCTACGCCGGCTCGATCGCACCCGGCTGGGTCAAGCTCTCGGACGGCACAGAGAAGGACATCACGATCATCGACTCCTTCGAGGCCGTGGGCGCGTGCCGCGCGGGCCTCATGTCGGAGGAGGACCTCAAGCGCATCGAGTGCGCCTTCGCCCCGGGCGAGGGAGCCTGCGGCGGCATGTACACGGCCAACACGATGGCCTCGGTGGCCGAGGCGCTCGGCCTGAGCCTGCCCGGATCGGCCGCGCCGCCCGCGGCCGACCGCCGGCGCGACTACTTCGCGCACCGGTCGGGCGAGGCCGTCGTCGAGCTGCTGCGGCAGGGCATCACGACCAAGGACATCCTGACGAAGGAGTCGTTCGAGAACGCGATCGCGCTCGCGATGGCCCTCGGCGGCTCGACGAACGTGGTGCTGCACCTGCTCGCGATCGCACGCGAGGCCGAGGTCGAGCTGAGCCTGCACGACTTCAACCGCATCGGCGACCGCGTGCCGCACGTGGCCGACATGAAGCCGTTCGGAAAGTACGTCATGAACGACGTCGACCGCCACGGCGGCATCCCCGTCATCCTGAAGGCGATGCTCGACGAGGGACTCATCCACGGCGATGCGCTCACCGTCACCGGCAAGACCGTCGCGGAGAACCTGCGCGAGCTCGACCCCGACCCGATCGACGGCACGGTCGTCCACCGCTTCGACGACCCGATCCACGCGACCGGCGGGCTCACCATCCTGCACGGCTCGCTCGCGCCCGAGGGGGCGGTCGTCAAGACCGCCGGCTTCGACGCGTCGGTGTTCGAGGGCCCCGCGCGCGTGTTCGAGCGCGAGCGCGGCGCCATGGACGCGCTCGCGAACGGCGAGATCGCCGCGGGCGACGTGGTGGTCATCCGCTACGAGGGCCCCAAGGGCGGCCCCGGCATGCGCGAGATGCTCGCGATCACGGCGGCCATCAAGGGCGCTGGCCTCGGCAGGGATGTACTACTCTTGACAGACGGTCGATTCTCAGGCGGCACAACCGGGCTGTGCATCGGCCATATCGCACCAGAGGCGGTGGACGCTGGTCCCATCGCCTTCGTGCGCGATGGTGATCTGATCAGGGTCGATATCGCGGCTCGCACTCTCGACCTACTCGTCGACGAAGCAGAGCTGAGCTCCCGCCGGGAAGGCTGGGAGCCCCTGCCCCCGCGCTACACCCGAGGCGTTCTGGCCAAGTACTCCAAGCTCGTGCGCTCCGCCGCGGAAGGCGCGACGACCGGCTGAGCCGGTCCCGGCCCCGCCGCGTCCGCTGAGCACCCACTCGACCAACAGCGAGGAAGCATCATCATGCCTGCCGAAACCGCACCGGCCGTTCCGCGGCCACCCGCTCGCACCTCCGCGCAAGCGCCCGTGCTCACGGGCGCCGAGGCGGTCGTCCGCTCGCTCGAGCTGCTGGGCGTCACCGACGTCTTCGGCCTTCCGGGCGGCGCCATCCTGCCCGTCTACGACCCGCTCATGTCGGCGGCCTCCCTGCGCCACATCCTCGTCCGGCACGAGCAGGGCGGCGGCCACGCGGCGGAGGGCTACGCCTCGGCCAGCGGCAAGGTCGGCGTGACGATCGCGACGAGCGGCCCGGGCGCGACCAACCTCGTGACCGCGATCGCCGACGCGTACATGGACTCGGTGCCGATGCTGGCCATCACCGGCCAGGTGTTCTCCACGCTCATGGGCACCGACGCGTTCCAGGAGGCCGACATCGTCGGCATCACGATGCCGATCACGAAGCACTCCTTCCTCGTGAAGGACGCCGCCGAGATCCCCGGCGCGATCGCCGCGGCGTACGAGATCGCCTCGACCGGCCGCCCCGGGCCCGTGCTCGTCGACATCACGAAGGATGCGCAGCAGGCCGAGGCGCCCTTCGTCTGGCCGCCCCGCTACGAGCTGCCGGGCTACCGCCCTGTCACGAAGGCGCACGGCAAGCAGATCCAGGCCGCCGTGTCGCTCATCGCGGAGGCGCGCAAGCCCGTCCTCTACGTCGGCGGCGGCGTCATCCGCGGCCGCGCGGCGGAGGAGCTGAAGACCTTCGCGGAGGCGACAGGCGCGCCCGTCGTCACCACGCTCATGGCGCGCGGCGCGTTCCCGGACTCCCACCCGCAGCACCTCGGCATGCCCGGCATGCACGGGGCGGTGCCGGCCGTCCTCGCCCTCCAGGAGAGCGACCTCATCGTCGCCCTCGGCGCGCGCTTCGACGACCGCGTCACCGGCAAGGCGGCGCTCTTCGCCCCGCACGCGAAGGTGGTGCACGTCGACATCGACCCCGCCGAGATCTCCAAGATCCGCACGGCCGACGTGCCGATCGTGGGCGACCTCAAGGAGGTGCTCGTCGATCTCGACACGGCGTTCCGCTCGACGACGCAGGGCGGCGCACCGGACTACGACGAGTGGTGGGCCTACCTGCGCGGCCTGCAGGATCAGTACCCGCTCGGCTTCGCCCCGACGACCGACGGGCTGCTCTCGCCGCAGCACGTCATCCAGCGGATCGGCGAGCTCACCGGCCCCGAGGCGGTCTACGCCGCGGGCGTGGGGCAGCACCAGATGTGGGCGGCGCAGTTCATCAAGTACGAGCGCCCGAACTCGTGGCTGAACTCCGGCGGCGCTGGGACGATGGGGTACTCGATCCCCGCCGCGATGGGCGCGAAGGTCGCCGAGCCGCACCGCGTGGTGTGGGCGATCGACGGCGACGGCTGCTTCCAGATGACGAACCAGGAGCTCGCCACGTGCGCGCTCAACGACATCCCGATCAAGGTCGCGATCATCAACAACTCGTCGCTCGGGATGGTGCGGCAGTGGCAGACGCTGTTCTACGACGGCCGCTACTCGAACACCGATCTCCAGACGGGCCACGACACCGTCCGCATCCCCGACTTCGTCAAGCTGGCCGAGGCGTACGGCTGCCTCGCGATCCGCGTCGAGCGGGAGGACCAGATCGACGACGCGATCCGCCTCGCGCTCGAGACGAACGACCGCCCCGTCGTGATCGACTTCGTCGTGAGCGCCGACGCCATGGTGTGGCCGATGGTGCCGCAGGGCGTCAGCAACAGCTACATCCAGTACGCGCGCGACCACTCGCCCGCCTTCTCCGAGGAGGACTGACATGTCGTCCCACGTGCTGAGCCTGCTCGTCGAGGACCGTCCCGGTCTGCTCACCCGCGTCGCGGGCCTGTTCGCCCGACGCGGCTTCAACATCCACTCCCTCGCTGTCGGCGTCACCGAGATCCCCGGGCTCTCCCGGATCACGGTCGTCGTCGACGTTGACGACCTCCCGCTCGAGCAGGTCACGAAGCAGCTCAACAAGCTCATCAACGTCGTGAAGATCGTCGAGCTCGACCCCACGGCGTCGGTGCAGCGCGAGCACATGCTCGTGAAGGTGCGCGCCGACAACGCGTCCCGGTCGAACGTCCTCGAGGTCGTGAGCCTCTTCCGCGGCAACGTCGTCGACTACGCGCCCGACGCGCTCGTGATCGAGATCACGGGCGACCAGGGCAAGGTCGACGCCTTCCTCAAGGCCATCGAGCCCTTCGGCATCAAGGAGCTCGCGCAGTCGGGGCTGCTCGCCCTCGGCCGCGGCGGCAAGTCCATCACCGAGCGCGTCCTGCGCGGCTGATCAGAACCTCGGGCGGCGGTGCGCCGCCCGCGACGAACCCCATCCAAGGAGAGAAATACAGTGAGCACCGAGATCCTCTACGACGCAGACGCCGACCTGTCGATCATCCAGAACAAGAAGGTCGCGATCGTGGGCTACGGCTCGCAGGGCCACGCGCACGCGCAGAACCTCCGCGACTCGGGCGTCGAGGTCGTCATCGCGCTGAAGGACGGGTCGAAGTCGACGCAGAAGGCGCAGGAGGAGGGCTTCGAGGTCAAGAACGTCGCGGACGCCACCGCGTGGGCCGACCTCATCATGATCCTCGCGCCCGACCAGCACCAGCGCTCGATCTACGCCGAGTCGATCGCGCCGAACCTGTCCGAGGGCAAGACGCTCGCGTTCGCGCACGGCTTCAACATCCGCTTCGGCTACATCGACGCTCCCGAGGGCGTCGACGTCATCCTCGTCGCGCCCAAGGCCCCCGGCCACACGGTGCGCCGCGAGTTCGCGGCCGGCCGCGGCATCCCCGACATCATCGCGGTCGAGCGCGACGCGTCGGGCCAGGCCTGGGATGTCGCCCTCTCGTATGCGAAGGCGATCGGCGGCACGCGCGCCGGCGTCATCAAGACCACGTTCACCGAGGAGACCGAGACCGACCTCTTCGGCGAGCAGGCCGTCCTCTGCGGCGGCATGAGCCACCTCGTGCAGGCGGGCTTCGAGGTGCTCACCGAGGCCGGCTACCAGCCGCAGATCGCCTACTTCGAGGTGCTGCACGAGCTCAAGCTCATCGTCGACCTCATGTGGGAGGGCGGCATCGCCAAGCAGCGCTGGTCGATCTCGGACACGGCGGAGTTCGGCGACTACGTCTCGGGACCGCGCGTCGTCGACGCGCACGTCAAGGAGAACATGAAGGCCGTGCTCGCCGACATCCAGTCGGGCGCGTTCGCCAAGCGCTTCATCGACGACCAGGACGCGGGCGCGCCCGAGTTCCTCGGTCTGCGCGAGAAGGAGCAGCAGCACCCGATCGAGGCCACGGGCAAGGAGCTCCGCGCCCTGTTCGCATGGAAGCAGCAGGACTCGGACTACGTCGAGGGCTCGGCCGCGCGCTGATCTCCCGACCCGACCGACCCGGCCGCCGCCCTCACGAGGGGCGGCGGCCGATCTTTTTTCGAACTTTCTCCGCCCGCATGTCGATCTGCGTCTGGCTCGTTCGACGCGTCAGTGAGAGGGTCGAGAGGCGGCCTTCGCACCAGACCGAGGAGAACATCATGGGCAAGTACATGCTGATCATGCGCGACACCGACGAGGCTCTCGCCGCGTCGAAGGAGATCCCCTTCGAGCAGATCATCGCGGCGATGGGGGCCTACAACGAGTCGATGATGAAGGCCGGCGTCCTCGCCGGCGGCGAGGGGCTCACGGACGCCGCAGAGGGCGTCGTCGTCGACTTCTCGAGCCAGCCGCCGGTCGCGACCGACGGCCCGTACGGCGAGACGAAGGAGCTCTTCAACGGCTTCTGGATCCTCGACGTGCCGACGATCGAGGAGGCGGTCGAGTGGGCCAAGCGCGCGCCGCTCGGCCCCGGCAGCAAGCTCGAGGTGCGCCGCATCAGCGGCGTCGAGGACTTCCCCGCCGACAACGAGTGGATCCAGAAGGAGGCCGGGTGGCGCGAGCAGCTCGGCACCGAGTGATCCCATGAGCGACACGACGGATGCCGCCGCGCGCGCATCGCGCGCGGCGGCATCCGCGCGCCGGAGCGTCGAGGCCGTGTGGCGGATCGAGTCGGCCCGCATCGTCGCGACGCTCACTCGGTTCACGGGCGACTTCGCCACTGCCGAGGACCTCGCGCAGGACGCCCTCGCGGCAGCGCTCGAGCAGTGGCCGCGCGACGGGGTCCCCGCCAACGCGGGCGCCTGGCTCGTCGCGGTCGCCAAGCGCCGGGCGATCGACGGATGGCGGCGGCGCGAGCGGCTCGACGAGCGCTACGCGGCGATCGCGCGCGAGATCGAGAGCGCCGACGCGGACACCGAGCCGTACGATCCCGACGAGATCGACGACGACGTGCTGCGGCTCGTGTTCATCGCCTGCCACCCCGCGCTCTCGCGCGAGGCGCAGATCGCGCTGACCCTCCGCGTCGTCGGCGGTCTCACGACCGAGGAGATCGCGCGCGCCTTCTTCCTGCCCGTCGCGACCGTCCAGCAGCGCATCGTGCGCGCGAAGAAGACCCTCGCGGCCGTGAAGGCGCCGTTCGAGGTGCCGGGGCGGGAGGAGTTCGCCGAGCGGATGGGCACGGTGCTGAGCGTGCTCTACCTCGTGTTCAACGAGGGGCACGTCGCCAGCTCGGGCGAGCGGTGGCTGCGCGCGGATCTCGCGCACGAGGCGCTCCGACTCGGCCGCGTGCTCGCGGAGCTCGCGCCGCGCGAGCCCGAGGTGCACGGCCTCGTCGCCCTCATGGAGTTCACGGCCACGCGGTTCCCCGCGCGACTCGGCCCCGACGGCGAGCCGGTGCTGCTCGCCCGGCAGGACCGGACGCGGTGGGACCGGCAGCTCATCGCCCGCGGCAGGGCCGCGCTCGCCCGCGCGGACGCGCTCGGGCGAGGGCGCGGGGCCTACGCTCTCCAGGCGGCGATCGCCGAGTGCCACGACATCGCGACCTCGGTCGAGTCGACCGACTGGGAGCGCATCGTCCTCCTCTACGAGGCGCTCGCGCGCCTGGCCCCCTCGCCCGTCGTCGAGCTGAATCGGGCGGTCGCCGTCGCGATGGCGACCGGCCCGGCCAGCGCGCTGCGGATCGTCGACGAGCTCGACCGGTCGGGCGCTCTCGCCGGCTCGCACCTGCTGCCGTCGGTCCGCGGTGAGCTCCTCGCGCGCCTCGGCCGGAACGCCGAGGCGCGCGAGGCCCTCGAGGAGGCGGCGCGACGGACGGCGAACGAGCGCGAGCGCGACGTGCTGCGCGCGAAGGCCGCTGCGCTGCCCGAGGGGTGATCAGCCCCGGGCGTCGAGCTCGGCGCGCGTCGGCGGGTCGGCGCCGGGGCGCGACACCGTCACCGCGGCGGCGTCGGCACTGCGCCGCAGGAGGGACGTCAGGCGCGCGCCGTCGAGCGCGGCGACCGTCTCTCGCGCGCGCGACCCGGACGCGCCCGCATCGAGCAGGCCGTCGACGAGTGCGCCCATGAAGGTGTCTCCGGCTCCGACGGTGTCGACCACATCGACGCGCGGCGCGGGGACCCGCACGACCCCGCTCGCGGTCGCCGCGAGCGCTCCCTCGGCCCCGGAGGTGATCACGACGAGCGCGGGTCCCGCGGCGACCCAGGCACGTGCGACCTCCTCGAGGTCGGCTCCGGGATGCAGCCAGGCGACATCCTCGTCACTCGCCTTCACCGCGTCCGCGTGCTCGATGAGCGCGCGGACGCGGCGGCGGACGTCGTCTGCGTCCGTCACGAGGCTCGGGCGGATGTTCGGGTCGAACGTCACCAGCGCGCGGCCGCGGGCGCGCTCGACGAGGGCGAGCACGGCGTCGGCGCCGGGGGCGAGCGTCGTCGCGATCGATCCGACGTGGACGGCGCCCGGGATGTCCGCGCCCGCGGCGTCGACATCCCACTCGATCGCGAACGCGTAGCGCGCGGCGCCGGTCGCATCGAGGAAGGCCGTCGCGGTGGACGTCCGTGCGGCCGCGCGCCCGGTCACCTCGACGCCGGAGTCCTCGAGCCACGCGCGCACGAGGCGGCCGCGGTCGTCGTCGCTGACATGCGTGAGGAGACGCGGGCGGCGGCCGAGGCGTCCCAGGGTGATCGCGACGTTCGCGGGGCTCCCTCCCGGCTTCTCGTCGACGGTGCCGTCGGCGCGGTGCACGATGTCGACGAGGGCCTCTCCGACGACGAGGACGTCGGGGGATGCGCCGGTGGGGGGCATGGGTTCTCCTTCGCGGATCAGAAGGCGGCGGCGTACGCCTCGTAGGTGGTGCCCGCGGGGTGCACCTCGGTGAAGAGCGCCTCGAATGGAGCGCCCTCGTCGGCGGTGACGGCCGCGTCGGGGTAAGCCGTTGTGACCTCGAAGATCGCACCGTCGGCGTCCCGCGCGAGGACGATCACCTCGGCGAGGTCGATGTCGGCCGTGCCCTCCGTGGTCACGACGCCCTCCACGGCCGTCGAGTACTCGTCGGACACGTCGGTCAGCTCGCCGACGACGAGGGGACCGTACTCCTCGATGGGCGCCTCGTCGTACTCCTCGACGACCGGGTCGATCACCTCGATGCCGTCGATCTCCTCATCGGCGGCCTCGAAGTATCCCGTCACGACGGTTGTGCCCGGCAGCAGCGTGCGCGGCGTCGAGCCGGCGTCGAGCACGTCGCCGTCGGCCGTGCGCGCCTCGACGTCGAGGAACGCGTACTCGTATGCGACGTCGCTCTGCGGCACCTCGAGCACCGCGACGTACCACCAGTAGTCGTCGTCGCCCCGCAGACGGCCGAAGGCGGTCTCGGCCGTCTCGATGTCGACGGTGATCGACTCGGCGGGCGGCTCGTACAGATCGGTCGGGCCGAGTGCCGGCGGGGACGAGATGAACGAGCCCACGGCGGCGAAGACCGACACGACGAGGACGACGATCGACGCGATCCCGCCCGCGACCGCGACGACGATCGCGGCGATGCTGAGGCCCCTGCCCTCCGCCCTGCGGACGAGGGCGACGATCGCCACGACGATCGCGGCGATGAGGAACAGCCACGACAGGCCGGTGACGACGGGGATGAGGGCGAAGACGAAGCCGACGCCCGCGAGCACGATCGCGGTGATCGCGAGGGCCATGCCGGGTCGGGGACGCGGGGCGGATGGCGGCGCTCCGTAGGCGGCGTAAGGCGAGCCGTAGGGCGGTGCGGGCGGAGCGCCGTAGGGCGGTGCGGGCTGAGCGCCATAGGGCGGTGCGGGCTGAGCACCGTAGGGCGGAGCGCCGTAGGGCGGAGCCGGCTGTGCGCCATAGGGCGGAGCCGGCTGAGCGCCGTAGGGCTGAGCGCCGTAGGGCGGTGCGGGCGGCGCCGCGTACGGCGGGATCGGAGCCGGGGGCGGTGTCGGCGCTGCCGACGGCGGCTGCGGGGGAGGCGACGCGGGAGCCGGAGGGATGTCGGGCGTGCTGTCGTCGGTCACGAGCGCCTCCTCGATGGCTGGGCGGACGGCAGCGCCGTGCGCGGTGTCCCTCCATCATCGTGCATGCGTCAGGCGGTGCGGGAGCGTCGTCGGACACTCCCGCACCGCCGACCCGCGCTCAGAGCCAGGGGCTCCAGCCGTCGTCGCCCTGAAGGTACGCCTCCCGCGTGTGCGCGCGAGCCTGCTCCTTCGTCAGCTGTGGTCGACCCTCGGCGCCCGCGACGGCGGCCCCGTCGCCCCGGTTCCGGTACTCGGCGAACCGATCGTCCTGCCACCGCCATCCGCTCATGTCCGTCCATGCCGGCGTGGAGATGTGCGCACCGAGGTGCGAGTTGCGGACGACCATCGACGGGTCGACGTCGGGGTTGCTGCTCGGGTGCCACGGTCGACCGAGGAACACCGTGCCGGCGGCCGCATCGGAGGTGAACCGGCTGCCCTGGAAGAGGAAGCCCGCGACCCCCGCCGCGGTCGAGGGCGCCGCGACGTAGCCGTTCACGGTCTGGCCGCGGTCGAGGGAGTGGATCCGGCTGTCCTCGAACACCGCCGTGGCGCGTCCGTAGATGAAGTCGACGTCGCCCTCGATGTAGGAGTCGGTCACGTACACGCGCGAGGTCTGCGTGATGTGCGGGGTGTCGGCGAGGAACGTGTCCTGGTTGCCGAGCAGGCGCACGCCGTCGAGCACCGTGCGGTCGCCGACCGTGCGCAGTGCGAGCGCCTGGCTCTGCCCCTTCGCGGCCTCGTCGTAGGCGTTCTCGACCGTGAGGTCCGCGAGCGTCACGTCGTCGGCCATCGCGGAGACGGTGGGCGAGCCGGTGTGCCCCTGCGTGCCGCCGTAGAACTTCTGCTGCCCGGCCGCGAGATCGTACGTGATCACGACGTCCTCGGCGATGCCCGTCGCGCCGCGGATCGTGAGCCCGTCGGCGTCCGGCCAGATCCGGACGACCTCGCGGTACACGCCGGGCTGCACGACGACCTCGACGGGATGATCGGCGCGTGCGGCGGCGCCCACGGCAGCGCTCACGCTCGCGAAGTCGCCCGTGCCGTCGAGCGCGACCGTGACCGACTCGCCGACGGCCTCCTCGTCGCCGAGCGAGCCCGCATGCGCGGCGAGGATCGCGGGGATCTCCCGAGCGGGGTCGGGGTGGTACGCGTAGCGATCGGCGGGCTCGAACGTCGGGCCGGTGTCGTCGCGTCGGCCGCGGGTGCCGGTGAACACGTTGTCCCGGGAGTCCACGGCCGAGCCGTCGCCGTAGGCCACGATGGGGTCCTCGCCGTTCTCGAAGTAGCTCTGCTCGACGACCACCTGCGATCCCTCGCGGGCGAGCATGCCGTAGCTCCCCGTGCCCTCGAGATGGTTGTTGTACGCGTGCGCGGCGGATGCCCCGCCGATGCTCGCGTTGCGCTGGTAGGTGTTCGAGAAGCGGTTGTGGTGCAGCGTGATCTCCGTCGCGACCTCCTCGGACCATCCGATCCCGACCGTCTTGTTGTGGTCGGAGAACGTGTTCCACGAGAGCGTCACCGCTGTCGACCCCTTCCGCACGTCGACGAGGCCGTCGCCGAGGCGCGCGAAGTCGTTGTGGTCGATCCACACGTGCGTCGCGGCATCCATCCGGATGCCGTCGTTGTCGTTCTCGAGGGTCTTGCCGTCCCAGTCGCCAGGGACGTACGAGTCGCGGAAGGAGAGGTTCCGCACGATGACGTTGGACGAGCCCTTGAGGAGGAGGCCGCCGCCGACGAGCGCGGCATCGGCGTCGGCTCCCGCGATCGTCTTGTCGTCGGCGACCTCGATCATCTCGCCGAACGGGACCTCGATGGCGCCCTCGACGAGGATGACGAGCGGATGGCGCGCGGCCGCGTGCCGGGTGAGCTCATCGGCCGTGCGCACGGTCACGGTCGCGCCGCCCGCTCCGCCCGTCGTGCCCTGCGGCCGCTCGGGCGACGGGAGCGAGGCGAAGCCGGTCGCCGTGGGCGCCCACACCGGCCCGTCGGCGGTCGCATCGGCCGGCGCGCCGATCGCGGCGAGCAGATCCGCTCCCGCATGCGCGGGGTCGAGCGGGTCGCGCCAGGTCTCGAGGACGCCGGAGCCGGCCCCCTCGGCGACCGCGCGGGCCGCGACCTCCGCGGGCTGGATCGGGCCATGCGGGCCGGCGGTCCCGGTCACGGCGCCCGCGAGGGGCAGATCCGGGTTCGCCGCGTTGTAGGCCGCGAGCACGTCGACCTCCGCGCCGTTCACCCAGGTGCCCGCGGCGTCGATGCCGGTGCCGCCGAAGTGGCCGATGATCCGGTCGGGGGTCACTCCCTCGGCGAGCTCGAAGGTGTTCTCGCGCGCGATGATGCTCGATTCGACGCCAACGCCCCACGAGTAGATGTAGTGGCCGGGGTCGGTCACCCGGTAGGTGTTGTCGTACACGTGCGCCTGCCCGAAGCGCACGCGGGGAGCGCGCTGGTTGAGGTCGACGAGCTCGTTGTGGTGCAGCGTGACCCGCAGCGCGCCGCGGTCGGTGATGCGATCGTCGCCGTTGCCCCAGAGGAGCGACTTGTCGTGCCCCTGCATCCGGCTCCACGAGATCGTGACGAGGTCGGCCGCGCGGACGACGTCGAGCAGGCCGTCGTGCCGCAGGAAGCGCTCGCCGAAGTGGACCGGCTGATCGGCGTCGACCGTGTCGCCGTCGTCGAGGGTGAGGTGGTCGAGCCAGACGTGCGTCGATCCCGAGACGACGAGGTTGTCCCATTCGGTCTTCCAGGTCTCGCCGTTCCACGTCGGGAAGCAGTCGTAGGCGTCGGAGATGCGGAGGTTCCGGATGATCACGTCGTCGACACCCGACACCTGGAAGGTGAATCCCGTGAGCGCGACGTCGCCCACGCCGATGACCGTCGTGTTCGAGCCGATGCGGGCCTCGATCTGCGCGCGCTGCGCCGCCTGGGACGCCTTGCGCGCGTCTTCCAGCGCCCCCTTCGCAGGGCCGCTCCACACCGCGGGGTCGTATGCCGCCAGGTACGCGTCGAGCGAGTAGCCGTCTCGTGCGTACTCCTCGCACGCGATCCGCGTGCCGTCGGCGCGGGTGTTCGCGTCGATGTCCGCGACGACCCGGACGATCTTGGGCTCGTCGCCCGCAACGGCCGCGACGAGCTCGTCGCGGGTGCGGACGTCGATCACGCGGTCGGCCGGCGCGTCGGCCCCGCCGGTCGTCCCGCCGTCGAGGGAGGCCCATCCGTCGCCCGCGGGAAGCGTCTGCCGCTCCACGGGAACCGCAGGCGCCGGCGCGCCCTCCGCTGCGGGGGCGGCGCTCGGCTGGGCGTGCGCGGGCGCCGCGAGGAGGGATGCGCCGACGACGGTCGCGAGGACGCCGACGGCGATCGGGGAGGGGTGTCGTCGAGGATGTCTCCAGGGCATGTTCGCTCTCCTTCGAGGAACCGGCGGTGCAGGCGCACCGGGCACGTCGTCGTGCAGTAACCGGTTTCTCGAAAGCTAGCGACGCCCATGGGCGTCGTCAAGAGGGGCGGTCAGAGGCGCTCCTCGCGCACCTGCGCGATCGCCTCGGGCGCGAACGACGCCGTCGGCTCGTCGGCGTAGAGGTCGGCCTTCTGCGGCGCGATCGCGAGCGCCTCGACAGGCGCCGTCTCCGTCAGGACCTCGTCGAGCCCCTGCAGGGCGCTGAAGCGGCGCGCCTGGGTCACGACGTTCCGGTCGAGCGATCCGGCGAAGCGGTTGTATGCCTCGACGGTGGCGTTCAGGCGCTTCCCGAGCGTCGCGAGGTGCGCGCCGAGCGTGCCGAGGCGCTTGTGCAGCTCCTTGCCGACGAGGAAGATCTGCTGCGCCTCCTGTGCGAGCTGGTCCTGTCGCCACGCGTGACCCACCGTGCGCAGCAGGGCGACGAGCGTCGAGGGAGTCGCGATCACGACGTTGCGCTCGAACGCGTACTCGTACAGTGTCGCGTCCTCGTCGAGGGCGGCGGCGAGGAAGGGCTCGGCGGGGACGAACATCACGACGAACTCGGGCGACCCGGCCACCGCGTCCCAGTACTCCTTCGCGCCGAGGTCGTCGATGTGCTTGCGGAGGTGGCGGGCGTGAGCCTGCAGTCGCTGCGCGCGCACCGCGTCGTCGGTCGCCTCCATGGCCTCGAGGTAGCCGCTGAACGCGACCTTGGAGTCGACGACGACGCGCTTGTCGCCCGCGAGGTGGATGACGAGGTCGGGCCGGAGCGCTCCGTCGTCGGTGACATGGTGGGACTGCTCGGCGAAGTCGACGTGGTTGAGCATGCCGGCGGCCTCCACGACCCGCCGCAGCTGGAGCTCGCCCCACCGGCCGCGCACCTGAGGAGCGCGCAGCGCGTTCACGAGGTTGCGGGTCTCCGAGCCGAGCGCCTCCGACGAGCGCCGCATGTGCGCGAGCTGCTCCGCGAGGGCCGCGTTCGCCTCGAGCCGCGCCCTCTCGGCGGTCGACACCTCGGTCTTGACGGTGTCGAGCGTCTCGCGGATGGGGGCGATGAGCCGCTCGACCGCCTCCTGCCGTCGGCGCAGCTCGGCCGCGCCCTCGCTCTGGCTGCGCGTGAGGCGCTCCTCGGCCTGCGCGAGGAAGCTCCGCGTGTTGGCCTCGAGCGCGCGCCGGCTGAGCGCGTCGAACTCGTCGGCGAGGCGCTTCTGGTCGGCGCGCAGCTCGTCGACCCGCTCGGCTGCGCGCGTGCGCTCCTCCGCGACGCGCGCCGCGGTCTCCGCGCGTGCCGACGCGACGTCGCGCTGCAGGCTCTCGATCCGCAGGCGGGCGGCGCCGAGCTCCGCGCGCTGCTCGGCGTCTGACGCGTTCCCGCGCTGGCGGCCGACGACGAAGCCGAGCGCGCCGGCGAGGGCCGCGGCGATCACGGCGATGGCGATGACGAGGAGGGTGTCCATACCGGCATTGTGCGCGAGGGGTCGGACATCCTCGGGCGCGTCGAGCGCGCGCCCTCTGCCGCTCAGGCGCGGACGGCGTCCTGCTGCTCCGAGTCCTCGCCGATCCTGCCCCGCGCGAGCCTGTTGATGACGAGTGCGATCGCGCCGTCGCCGGTCACGTTCGTCGCCGTGCCGAAGCTGTCGAGTGCGATGTACAGCGCGAACATGAGGCCGACCTCGGTCTCGCCGAAGCCGAGCATGCTCGTGAGCAGGCCGGCGGCCGCGGCGATCGCGCCGCCGGGGACGCCGGGGGCCGCGATCATCATGACACCGAGCATGAGGATGAACGGCAGGTAAGACCCGAGCTCGACCGGCCCGCCCGTGATGAGCAGGATCGCGATCGAGAAGCAGGTGATCTTCACCATCGAGCCCGAGAGGTGGATGGTCGCGCACAGCGGCACGACGAACCCCGCGACCGCGTCGCTCACGCGATTGCGCTTGACCGACTCGAGCGTGACCGGGATGGTTGCGGCCGATGATGAGGTGCCGAGCGCCGTGCCGTAGGCGTCGCGCATGTTCCAGAGGGCCCTGAGCGGGTTGACGCCCGCGATCGCGCCCGCGGCCGCGTACTGGAGAAGGAGCACGACGAGCGTGAGCCCGAAGGACACCGCGACGACCACGACGAAGCGGCCTACGACGTCGACCGCCTCGCCGCTGCGCGCCAGATCCATGAAGATGCCGAAGATGTAGAGGGGGAGCGCCGGCACGATGACGTGCCGGATGAGCGACTCGATGACCGTGCGGAACTCGACCGCCGCCTTGAGGAGGATCGACGGGCGGATGGCCGTGAGCCCGATGCCGACGACGAACGCGAGCACGAGCGCCGTCATCACCTCGAGAGCGGGCGGCAGCACGATCTCGGTGGGCGACCCGCTCGGGCTCGAGGCGACCGTGAAGTACGGCGTCAGCCCCGAGCCGCTGCCCTCGGTGAGGGCCTCGAGGCTCCGGTCGCTCATGACGGGGGTGAAGATCCACCGGCTGACGGCGTAGGCGAGGAGGCCGGCGAGGATGGTCGAGGCGTACGCGATCGCCGCGGTCAGGCCGAGCCACCGGCCGGCGCCGCGTCCGAGCTCGGCGATCGCGGGGGTGACGAGCCCGATGATGATGAGCGGGACCGAGAATCCGAGGAGGCCCGAGAAGACCGAGTTGTAGGTGAGGAAGACGTTGCCGAGCCATTCCGGCATGACGGGCCCGGTGACGATGCCCAGCGCGATCGCGATGACGATCCAGGCGAGGAGGGGGAGGCGGAGGAATGTCATCGGGATCCCGATCGGCCGTCGCGGAGCGCCGGCCCGGCGCCGGCGCGTGCGGCCCGGTCGGCCGCGCAGGTCATCGTAGCCGCGTGGCCGCGGACATCGCGATCTGATAACCTTGACTGTCGCGCGCGTGCGCGCTCTTGGCGTGCCGCCGAGTGCCGCGTAGCGTGGGACAGCACAATCCAATCCACTGCCTCGGCTCATCCGAGGTGCCGTGCGTCGGCCAGCAGGCCCATGGCATCCGAGTCGCGAGGCCCGATCATCCCTCAACAAGGACAACCCACTACATGACTAACGCAACGACCGCCCCGGCCACCAAGCAGGTCGCGATCAACGACATCGGCTCTGCTGAGGACTTCCTGGCCGCGGTCGAGAAGACGCTCAAGTTCTTCAACGACGGCGACATCATCGACGGCACGATCGTCAAGATCGATCGCGACGAGGTCCTCCTCGATGTCGGCTACAAGACCGAGGGCGTCATCCCCTCGCGCGAGCTTTCCATCAAGCACGACGTCGACCCCAACGAGGTCGTCAGCGTCGGCGACCACGTCGAGGCCCTCGTCCTCCAGAAGGAGGACAAGGAAGGCCGTCTGATCCTGTCGAAGAAGCGTGCGCAGTACGAGCGCGCGTGGGGCGACGTGGAGAAGATCAAGGAGAACGACGGCGTCGTCACCGGCACGGTCATCGAGGTCGTCAAGGGTGGTCTCATCGTCGACATCGGGCTGCGCGGCTTCCTCCCCGCGTCGCTCATCGAGCTCCGCCGCGTGCGCGACCTGACGCCGTACCTCGGCCAGGAGATCGAGGCGAAGATCCTCGAGCTCGACAAGAACCGCAACAACGTCGTGCTCTCGCGCCGCGCGCTCCTCGAGGAGACGCAGTCGGCCACGCGCACGCAGTTCCTCAACAACCTGCACAAGGGCCAGGTCCGCAAGGGCGTCGTCTCGTCGATCGTCAACTTCGGTGCGTTCGTCGACCTCGGCGGCGTGGACGGCCTCGTGCACGTCTCCGAGCTGTCGTGGAAGCACATCGAGCACGCCTCCGAGGTCGTCGAGGTCGGCCAGGAGGTCACCGTCGAGATCCTCGAGGTCGACCTCGACCGCGAGCGCGTCTCGCTCTCGCTCAAGGCGACGCAGGAGGACCCCTGGCAGGTCTTCGCCCGCACCCACGCGATCGGCCAGATCACGCCGGGCAAGGTCACGAAGCTCGTGCCGTTCGGTGCGTTCGTCCGCGTCGCGGACGGCATCGAGGGCCTCGTCCACATCTCGGAGCTCTCGAACAAGCACGTCGAGCTCGCCGAGCAGGTCGTCTCGGTCGGCGAGGAGGTCTTCGTCCGCGTCATCGACATCGACCTCGACCGCCGTCGCATCTCGCTCTCGCTCAAGCAGGCGAACGACCTCGTCGACCCCAACGGCACCGAGTTCGACCCGGCGCTGTACGGCATGGCGACCGAGTACGACGAGAACGGCGAGTACAAGTACCCCGAGGGCTTCGACCCCGAGAGCGGCCAGTGGCTCGAGGGCTTCGACGAGGCCCGCGAGAAGTGGGAGCAGGAGTACGCTGCCGCTCAGGCTCGCTGGGAGTCGCACAAGGCCCAGGTCGCCAAGGCCCTCGAGGCCGAGGCCGAGGCCGGCGAGGAGTTCGGCGCGCCGACCTTCTCGAGCGAGTCGACCGGCGCCGGCACGCTCGCCGACGACGAGGCTCTCGCCGCTCTGCGCGAGAAGCTCTCCGGTCGCTGAATCCCGCTGACGCGGCGGATCTGATCCGCTGACGCTGCGATCACACGACAAAGGGCCGGCTCCTTCGGGAGCCGGCCCTTTGTCGTGCGCGCCGGCTACATGCCGACGACGCCCTCGAAGAGTCCGATGTCGTTGCCGTCCGGATCGCGGAAGACGGCCCACCAGCTCGTCTCGGTGATCGGCGTCTTCTCCATGACGACCGTCGCGCCGGCGGCCTGCGCCTTCGTCAGCACGTCGTCGATCGAGTCGACCTCGACGTACGAGCGCGGCTGCGTGAAGTCCGCGCTGCGCGGCGCGAGCCCTCCGCCCGAGATCTTGTTCGGCGCCTGCCACATGGGGTACTCCTCGAAGCCCGGAGGCGCCGAGATCTCCCATCCGAACAGCTCGCCGTAGAACGCCGCGGCGCGATCGAGGTCGGACACCGGGATGTCGATGTGGGTGATGTCTCCGTGGGGCATGGCGGTCCTTTCACAGCGGGTGGCGGTGGACGCGGTCACCGTACCGCCGCCGGCGGGGGAGGACAAGGGCACGGCCCGCGAGCGCGCACAGCGGACGCATAGAGAAGGGACACGCGGCACGGAGCCAGGGGCGCTATCTTCGGATCACGAACCCCGACAGGAGGTTGATCATGGGATTCCTCGACCGCATCAGGCAGGCTGCGCGCGACGTCATGGGCGACGAGCGCTCCTCGACCTCCGTCGATCAGGATCGCACGCGCAGCTACGCGCAGACCCCGCCTCCGCAGACGACCGCCTTCGGCACGATCGACGCCGACGGGCGGCCCACCTCGCGCTCGTACACGACGGACACCACTCCGCCTCCGCCGAGCGCCGCGGGCCGGAGCGAGGACGAGATCGCCGTCGAGCGCTACCGCTACCTCCTCCGCACGGCCCCGCCCGAGACGATCGAGCAGGTGCACGCCGAGGCGTTCGGCCGGCTCACCGAGGCTCAGCGGCAGCAGGTCCTGGCGGATCTGTCGCAGACCCTGCCCCCGCAGGAGCGTCCTGCGAATGCGGATCCCGCGACGATGGCACGGGCCGCCACGCGGGCCGAGTACCTCAACCCTGGCACGATGGAGCGCACGCTGGGCGGCGGCCGTCAGGGCCCGGGACTCGGGACGATCGTCGGCGGATCCCTGCTCGGGACGGTCGCCGGCTACGTCGTCGGCTCGGCGCTCGTGAGCGCCTTCTTCGCGCCGTCCTTCGCGGGCGGGGAGGACGCCTCGGGCGGCGACGCCGCGTCGGACGCCGGCGCCGCCGACATGGGCGGCTTCGGAGATTTCGGAGGAGATTTCGGCGGCTTCGAGTTCTGACTCGCCGCCTCTGACTCGGGCTCTTTGGGAGAGGAGCCCGTGCTCGGATTCTCGGGAGAGGAATCCGTGGGAGAGAGAAGGGCGCCCCGGCCGGACCACCCCCAACCGGCCGGGGCGCTCGTTCGCGCACGCGCGCCGCGCGCCGACCTGACACGATGGGCAGATGAGCATCGCCACGAGAGCCCACGCGCCCATCCGGATGGTGGTGTTCGATCACGACGACAGCACCGGGAAGGTCCGCGAGGCGGTGCGGCCGCTGCGCGCATCGTCACGCCTCGAGTTCGTCGCCTGCGATGACGTCGACCAGTTCGTCCAGGCTCTCGCCGAGCCTGCCGAGCTCCTCGTCGTCATGACGCACGGCGACGAGGACGGGGGATTCCGCAGCGGTGGCGACGAGGAGGCGCATCCGCGCGAGCTCCTGCCCGCGCTGCGCTGCCGAGCCCTGCTGTCGTTCGTGTGCGACCATGGCGGCGACGCCCTGTGGGCCACCGACGCGAACGGCGCCGTGACGCGGCTCGTGAACGACCAGCTCGTGCACACCGCCGACATCCTGCGCATCCTCGATGTGCTCGGCGCGAACGACTTCGGGGCGAACCGCAGCGGACTGCTCGGGCTGCTGCGCGCGACGAGGAGCCGCTTCCCGAAGATCAGCGCACGCTGGCGGATCGTCTCCGCATGAGGCCGCTCACTCGCCCGTGAGCTCCCGCGCATACGCTGCCGCCGAGCGGCGGTAGCGCGGCAGCGACGGGACGAGCGCCTCGATCGCCGTGCGCAGCGCCTCCGCGTCGCGGCCCGCGCTGTGCAGCGCGAGGGCGAGGAACACCTCCCGCGCGGCACCCGTCGCGGGGTGCGCAGGCGCGGCCTCGAGGAGGGCGATCGCGTCGTCGGCGCGGCCGAGGTTGCGCAGCGTCGATGCGCGCTGGATCGCGAGCTGCGCGGCCCGATCGGGGTCGAGGTCCGCGATCCCCGCGGCGGCAGCCCGCTCGTAGAGCTCGAGGGCCTCCTCCTCGCGGCCGACGCTGTCGTGCGCGCCGCCCAGCTCGAACGCCGCGAGCGCGGGATGCGGCGCATCGGCCGCGACCGCGGCCATCCGCCCGACGAGGGTGGACTCGTCGTCGTCGGCCCAGACGGCCGCGACCCGCTTCTCCCATTCCGCGTTCACAGGCGTGCGATCTCCTGGCGCGGGCGCAGCGCCACATCCGTGATGTGCGCGTCGGCGGGCAGGTCGACGACGTAGCGGACCGACGCCGCGACGGTCGCGGGGCGGATGTACCGCTCGGCGGTGTAGCTCTCGGCGGGGATCCCGGCGCGCAGCATGGGCGTGTCGGTCTGGCCGGGTGCGATCGTGACGACGCGCATGCGGTGCCTCTCCTCGTCGAGGCGCAGCACGTCGGCGACGGCTCGGAGGGCGTGCTTCGACGCCGTGTACACCGCACTGCCGGGCACCGGCCGCGTACCTGCTCCCGAGCCGATGAACACGACGGTCGCCGCGCTCGCGCGCAGCTGGGGCAGCAGAGCGCGCGTGAGGAGCGCGGGCCCCACGACGTTCGTCGACAGCATCCGCAGCCAGTCGTCCTCCGTCGCGTCCTCGACCGAGATGTGGTCGCCCACCGCGGCGGCGTGCACGAGGACATCGACGCGGTCGAGGTCGGAAGAGAGAGCGGCGAGCGCGTCGCGGTCGGTGACGTCCAGGCGGCGGGGCTCGGCGTGGGTCTCGGCCGCGAGCGCCGCGAGCGCGTCGTCGCGGCGTCCGAGTGCGATGACGCGGTGCGTGCGGACGAGGTCGCGCACGATCTCGGTGCCCATCCCGCCGGTGGCTCCCGTGACGATCGCGACGGGTCGGTTCTCGGTCATGTCGTGCTCCCGTGGTCGGATGCCGCGGCCGCGGCGATGAGGGACCGTGCGACGCGATCGGTCTCGCGCAGCATGGTGGGGTCGGTGCGCGGCATCGGGCTGATGATCGCGTCGTGCATGGTCTCGTCGATCGGGATGCCGGCCACGTGGAACGACGGGTCGACGGTGCCGTCGGCGTGCACGAGGCGCCCCGTGGCGGGCTCGATGTCGAATCCGCCGGTCGCCACGCCGGCCGACGCCCGGGATGGCGCCTCGAACGGGCGGACCCTGCCGTCCGCCGCGAGCGAGCGGACGAGCGGGTCCGCGGTCTCCGCCACGTCGTGGGCGTGCATCCACGCGTCCACGAGCACGGGGGCCGAGACCCCGGAGCCGGAGACCGCGGGCGAGGATGCGTGGAACGCGCCGTCGGCGGACGTCACAGCGGCGCCCGGGCCGATGAAGCGCACGATGCCCGCGCGCATGAGGGCGAGCAGCTGCCGGCTGCGGAACGCGGGCGGCCCCGATCCGACCATCCCGCCGACCGTCATCAGGGCTCGGAACCCCGCGGCGCGGGACTCCGCGTCGAAGCCGCCGAACGCGCCGATGCGGCTCACCACGCCGCGGGCGGACGCGATCGACCACAGCGCCGCCTTGAGCGGGCTGTCGAGGCCGCGCTCGGCCTCGGCGAGGTCGTCGAGGACGAACCGCTCGACCCAGGACGCGTACTCCGCAGGCGACGCCCACGTGGCGCCCTCGCCCGGCAGGATGGCCGCCGCCAGGTCGAGCCGATCGTCCGGATCGGCGACGAACGGGGAGACCGCGTCGGCGAGCACGGCGATCCGCTCGCGGGTCGCGGCGCCCGTCGCCTCGAGCGGAGCGGAGCGGATGGCGTCGAGGGCCGCGCGGAGATCCACGGCCTCCGGCTTCACGCGCGCGAGCGTCGTGTGGTAGTCGGCGAACGCGTCGCGCAGGATGAGCGGCCACACACGTCCGTCGAAGTCGATGGGGCGGGGGACAGCCGTCCAGTCGACGGCGCGGAGGTGGTGCTGAGGAGCCCGCGGCGGGAGGGAGCCGTACAGCGTCTTCGCGCGGAACGGCACTCCGCGCCGCGACGTCACGTGGAGCAGGGGCTCGCGCCCCGACGGCTCGTATCGGAGGCCGCCCGGAGCGCCGGCGTCGTCGGCGAAGCGCCCGCCGCGCCCGACGCTCAGCAGGGCCATGGCGTCGAAGAAGCCCATGCCGAGCCCCCGCACGATCGCCTCGGCACGGTCGGGCACCCTGTCGAGGGACTGATCGGCGGGCGAGTCGGGGCGGACCCAGATGAGGGAGGGGTGCGCGTCGACCGCACCGAGGATCCTGCGTTCCTCGGCGGTTACCGTGCGCTCGAGCCATCCGGTCGCCGCGACGACCGCGTCGGCCGTGATCTCCCGATCGCCGAGGTCGAGGATGTCGCGCCCGTCGTGACGCCGGGCGCCGACCACGCGGGCGACGTGCTCGTGGACGCACACGCCAGCGGGGAGGGTCGCCTTCGCATGCGCGAGGCACCACGCGATGTACTCGCCGTAGAGGGCGCGCGACGGATGCGACTCCGGGCGCTGCGCGCGCAGCTCGGCGCCGTACTCATCCGGGAGGCCGGGACGGACCGGCACACGGGCGAAGGCGGCGGCGTGCGCCTCAGGGATGCGCGAGACGACGGCATCCGCGCCGCCGTGAGCGCCGTGCCGGACGAGCTGGCACCACTCGTAGAGGGTCGGGCCGGGGCGGATCGGGCCGGCGATGCTCGCGGCGTCGTCCGTGAAGAGCGTCACGGCGTCGGCGAGCGTGTTCATGCACAGCTCGCGCGGCTGGTCGGTGCGCCAGATCCGGCCGGCTCCGATCTGCGTGTCGTCGATGAGGTGCACGTCGAGCGCGGCGCCGCGAGGGAGGTTCGCGCCGATCCGCTCGAGCAGCGAGACCCCGCGGGGTCCGCCGCCGACGATCGCGATGACGGGTCGGGCAGTGGTGGGCATCCCCTCCATTCTCGCGCGCTCCTAGACTGGCGGCATGCCACTGGTAGCACTGACGGGCGGGATCGCGTCGGGCAAGTCGACCATCGCGCGCCGGCTCGCGGAGCACGGCGCGGTCATCGTGGACGCGGACGCGCTCGTCCGAGAGGTGCAGGCGCCCGGCCAGCCCGTGCTCGCGGCGATCGCCGCGGAGTTCGGGGACGACGTGCTCACGGAGGACGGCGCACTCGACCGTGCGGCGCTCGGCGCGATCGTGTTCGGCGACCGGGAGCGGCTCGCGCGCCTCAACGCGATCGTGCACCCGGCCGTCAAGGCCGAGTCGCAGCGCCGCTTCCGCGCCGCGCTCGATGCCGATCCGGACACCGTGGTCGTCTACGACGTGCCCCTGCTCGCCGAGGCGCGCGGAGCGGGGGAGTGGGATCGGATCGTCGTCGCGCATGCTCCGGCGGACGTGCGCTGTCGTCGCCTGGTGACGGAGCGGGGCATGAGCGAGGCAGACGCCGCCGCCCGGATCGCCAGCCAGGCCGGCGACGACGAGCGGCTCGCCCTCGCCGATGTCGTCATCGACACGTCGGGCTCGCTCGACGAGACGCTCGCCCAGGCCGACGCGCTCTGGCGATCTCTCACGGGCGGCCCGTGATCGACCTCAACGCCGACCTCGGCGAGAACGCGCCGGATCGCGTCGTGAGCGACGACGACGCGATGCTCGCGGTGGTCACGAGCGCGAACGTCTCGTGCGGCGCGCACGCGGGAACGCCCGACGGGATCCGCGCGACGCTCCGCGCGGCGGCCCGGCGCGGCGTCGTCGTCGGCGCGCATCCCGGCTACGAGGACCGAGCGGGATTCGGACGTCGCCCCGTCGAGATCGGCGCGGCCGCGCTGCAGGAGAGCATCGAGCGCCAGCTGCACGACCTGCAGGCTCTCGCCGACGGCGCGGCCATCCGCTATGTCAAGCCGCACGGCGCGCTGTACAACGCCGCCGCGTCCGATCCGGTGCGCGCTGCCGCCGTCGCCGCGGCCGTCCGCGCGGTCGATTCCCGGCTCGTCGTCCTGGGCCTGCCCGCCAGCGCCCTCCTCGCGGCGGCAGCACGCGCGGGCCTCGCCACCGCCACCGAGGCGTTCGCCGACCGCGGCTACCTGCCCTCGGGCGCGCTCGCACCACGCGGCGAGGCGGGAGCCCTCCTGCACGACCCCGATGTCGTCGCCCAGCGGGTCCTGCGCCTCGCGCGGGACGGCGAGATCGAGGCGATCGATGGGACCGTCATCCGCGTCCGCCCCGCCTCGGTCTGCGTGCACGGCGACAGCCAGGGGGCCGTCGCCATGGCGACGGCGGTGCGCGCCCTGCTCGAGCGCGAGGGCATCGCGATCGCCCCCTTCGCCGCCCGCCCATGAGGCGCATCCTCACGGCGTCCGACCGTGCCCTCCTCGTCGAGGTGGATGACCTCGAGAGCGCGGTCCGGCTCCACGCGGCGCTCGAGGCGGCGCCGCCCGTCGGGGTCGTCGAGCTCGTCCCGGCCGAGCGCACGGTGCTCGTGCGCTGCGAGCCGCGGTGCCTGCCCGAGGTGCGGGTCGCGCTCGAGCGGATCGCGCTCGCGGCGCGCACGGCCGCCGCCGACCGCTGCGTCGAGATCCCCGTGCACTACGACGGCGAGGACCTCGACGAGGTCGCGGAGCACCTCGGCCTCTCGCCCGCCGAGGTCGCTGCCCGCCACCAGACGGCCACGTGGCGCGTCGCGTTCACGGGGTTCGCGCCGGGCTTCGGCTACCTCGTGGGCGACGACCCCGTGTTCGACGTGCCGCGGAGGGCGTCGCCTCGCGCGCGCGTCCCTGCGGGAGCGGTCGCGCTCGCCGGCCGGTACTCGGGCGTCTACCCGCGGGAGAGCCCGGGCGGCTGGCAGCTGATCGGGCGCACCGACGCCGCGCTCTGGGACCTCGACCGGGATCCGCCCGCGCTCCTGCTCCCGGGAACGACCGTGCGCTTCGTCGACGCCTCGCGCGCGCATCCCGCGACCGCGGCCGACCGACGCAGAGGACGTCCGGCTCCGCTCGGAGCGCGCGCGGTCGACATGCCGGGCGATCGCGGCATCGCCCCTGCCGTCGAGGTCATCGAGGCCGGGCTGCAGCTCCTCGTTCAGGATCTCGGCCGACCGGCGCGCGCGCACCTCGGCGTCTCCGCTTCGGGCGCGGCGGACCGCGGGGCCCTGCGCGCGGCCAACGCCGCGGTCGGCAACGGGCACGGCGAGGCCGGCCTCGAGCTGCTCGGCGGCGGAGCGCGGCTGCGCCTCCGCGGCGCTGGCGTCCTCGCGCTCGCGGGCGCGGAGGTCGACGCGGCGCTCGTGCACGCCGACGGCGGGGTCGAGCCGGTGCCGCGCGGCGCGCCGACCGCATTCCGCGAGGGCGACGAGCTCGTGACGGGCTTCGCGACGCGCGGTCTGCGCGCCCTCGTGGCGTTCCGAGGCGGTCTCGCTCTCACGCCCGTGCTCGGCAGCCTCGCGACCGACACCCTCGCCGGCATCGGGCCGCGCGAGCTCGGCGGACGCGCTCTCCGAGCGGGCGATGTCGTCCCGCTGCGCGGGCTCTCCGGCGTCCGCGAGGCGGTCGCGCCGTGGTGTCCCGACCGGCGCGCTCTTCCCGCCCCTGGCGAGACCGTCGAGCTGCGGGTCGTGCTCGGGCCGCGCGACGACTGGTTCGCGGCGGACGCTCTCGACGCGCTCCTCGGCGACGAGTGGGCGGCGACGTCCCGCTCGGACCGGGTCGGGATCCGCCTCGAGGGCTCGCGGCCGCTCGCGCGCGCCGTGCCGGGCGAGCTCCCGAGCGAGGGGACGGAGACGGGGGCCGTCCAGGTGCCGCCGCACGGCCATCCGGTCGTCTTCCTGCCCGACCACCCGCTGACCGGCGGCTATCCCGTGATCGCCTCGGTGGTGGCCGCCGACCTCGACCTGGCGGGGCAGATCCCGCCCGGCGCGCGCGTGCGCTTCCGGCTCTCCGGCCCCGGTGTCGGACGCCCCTCCTAGGCTGGAGGCATGCAGACCACACGCAGCGTCCGGCCCTTCGAGGTGGTGAGCGAGTACCAGCCCAGCGGCGACCAGCCCAAGGCGATCGCCGAGCTCGCCGCGCGCATCAACGCGGGTGAGACCGACGTGGTCCTGCTCGGCGCGACCGGAACGGGCAAGTCCGCGACGACCGCGTGGCTCATCGAGCAGGTGCAGCGCCCCACGCTCGTCCTCGCGCACAACAAGACCCTCGCGGCGCAGCTCGCGAACGAGTTCCGCGATCTCCTGCCGAACAACGCGGTCGAGTACTTCGTGTCGTACTACGACTACTACCAGCCCGAGGCGTACGTCCCGCAGACCGACACCTTCATCGAGAAGGACTCGTCGATCAACGCCGAGGTCGAGCGGCTGCGGCACTCCACGACGAACACGCTCCTGAGCCGCCGCGATGCCGTCGTCGTGAGCACGGTGTCCTGCATCTACGGCCTCGGCTCGCCCGAGGAGTACCTCCGCGCGCTCGTCGCGCTCCAGGTGGGGGAGCGCTACGACCGCGACGCGATCATCCGCCAGTTCGTGGCGATGCAGTACAACCGCAACGACGTCGACTTCTCGCGCGGCAACTTCCGCGTCCGCGGCGACACGATCGAGATCATCCCCGTGTACGAGGAGTTCGCCATCCGGATCGAGCTGTTCGGCGACGAGATCGAGGCGCTCTACAAGCTGCACCCGCTCACGGGTGACGTCATCGAGCGCATGGACGCGGTCGCGATCTTCCCGGCGACGCACTACGCGGCCGGCACCGACACCGTGCAGCGGGCGATCAAGACCATCGAGGAGGAGCTCGCCGAGCGCCTGCAGGAGTTCGAGAAGCAGGGCAAGCTGCTCGAGGCGCAGCGGCTGAAGATGCGCACGACCTTCGACCTCGAGATGCTGCAGCAGCTCGGCTTCTGCTCCGGGATCGAGAACTACTCGCGCCATCTCGACCAGCGCGCGCCGGGCGAGCCGCCGCACACCCTGCTCGACTTCTTCCCCGACGACTTCCTCCTCGTCATCGACGAGTCGCACGTCACGGTGCCGCAGATCGGCGCCATGTACGAGGGAGACGCATCCCGCAAGCGCACGCTCGTCGAGCACGGCTTCCGCCTGCCGAGCGCGATGGACAACCGGCCGCTGCGGTGGGACGAGTTCAAGGAGCGCATCGGGCAGACGGTCTACCTGTCGGCGACCCCCGGCAAGTACGAGATGGGCGTGGCCGACACGGTCGTGGAGCAGATCATCCGCCCGACGGGCCTCGTCGACCCGCGGATCGTCGTCAAGCCGTCCAAGGGGCAGATCGACGACCTCCTCGAGCAGATCCGCCAGCGCGTCGACCGCGACGAGCGTGTGCTCGTCACGACGCTCACGAAGAAGATGGCGGAGGAGCTCACCGACTTCCTCGGCGAGCACGGCGTCCGCGTCCGGTACCTCCACTCCGACGTCGACACGCTGCGACGCGTCGAGCTGCTCACCGAGCTGCGTCAGGGCGTGTACGACGTGCTCGTCGGCATCAACCTGCTGCGCGAGGGACTCGACCTCCCCGAGGTCTCGCTGGTCGCCATCCTCGACGCCGACAAGGAGGGCTTCCTGCGCTCGGGCACCTCGCTCATCCAGACGATCGGGCGCGCCGCGCGCAACGTGTCCGGCGAGGTGCACATGTACGCCGACAGCATCACCGACTCGATGCGCAAGGCGATCGACGAGACCGAGCGGCGGCGCGAGATCCAGATCGCCTACAACCGCGAGCACGGGATCGACCCGCAGCCCCTGCGCAAGAGGATCGCCGACATCACCGACTCCCTCGCGCGCGAGGAGGCCGACACCGCTAGCCTGCTCTCGAAGCGGGACTCCGCGCGCACCAAGACCGGCAAGGGGCGCGCACCCACGCCCGTGCGCAAGCGCGAGGGCATCGCCGCGGAGGGGGCGATGCAGCTCGAGGAGGCGATCGCCGACCTCACGCAGCAGATGCTCGTCGCCGCGGAGGAGCTCAAGTTCGAGCTCGCCGCGCGGCTGCGCGACGAGGTCCAGGACCTCAAGAAGGAGCTCAGGCAGATGGAGAAGGCCGGCCACGCGTGAGCGCGCGGTCCGCGTCGGGCGGCGCCCGGCGCGGACGCGGCTGCACTCACTCCTCCGGGCAGTAGAGCACGCCGTCGCGCTCGACGTGCTCGACGCGCGTGCGACCGCAGTGCGTGCACGGCGCGCCGGGTCCGTCGCCGAGCTGCGCGGGTCCGGCGATGCGGATGAGCACGTCGTTGGCCCACTCGTAGATGCCGCCCGCCTCGCGGATGCGCTCCCGGAGATGCGGGTGGTGGTGCGTTCCGCTCTCCATGCTGATCATCTCCTCTCCCTCCAGTGTGCGCCTCTCCGGGCGCGGAGGACAGGGGATGCGCGGCACCGCTCGTCACGCGCGGATCTTCGAATCCGCTGAGCGAACACGTCGAACAAACGTCCAGATGTCCGTGGGGGTCCGTAGGATTGGATCGTGCCCATCATCCCCGTCGCCTCGCCCGGAAAGATCAGTGTCCGCGGTGCCCGCGTGCACAATCTCAAGAACGTCGACCTCGACATCCCGCGCGACGCGCTCGTCGTGTTCACCGGCCTGTCGGGCTCGGGGAAGTCGAGCCTCGCGTTCGACACGATCTTCGCGGAGGGGCAGCGGCGCTACGTCGAGTCGCTGAGCGCGTACGCGCGCCAGTTCCTCGGCCAGGTCGACCGCCCCGACGTCGACCTCATCGAGGGGCTGAGCCCCGCGGTGTCGATCGACCAGAAGTCGACGAACCGGAACCCGCGCTCGACCGTCGGCACGATCACCGAGATCTACGACTACCTGCGCCTCCTGTGGGCGCGCATCGGCGTGCCGCACTGCCCGCAGTGCGGCGAGCGGATCCAGCGCCAGACCGTGCAGCAGATCGCCGACCAGCTGATGACCCTCGAGGAGGGCACGCGCTACCAGATCGTCGCGCCCGTCGTCACGCAGAAGAAGGGCGAGTTCGTCGACCTCTTCAAGGAGCTCGCGGCGAAGGGCTACTCGCGCGCGGTCGTCGACGGCGAGCTCGTGCAGCTGGCCGAGCCGCCCGTGCTCAAGAAGTCGTACAAGCACGACATCGCGGTCGTCGTCGACCGTCTCGTCGCTCGCGCCGACATCCTCGGCCGCGTGACCGACTCCGTCGAGACCGCGCTCGGCCTCGCGGGCGGCGTCCTCCAGGTCAACTTCGTCGACGAGGAGGGCGACGACGCGTGGCAGTCGTTCTCCGAGAAGCTCGCCTGCCCCAACGGGCACGCGCTCCAGCTCACCGAGATCGAGCCGCGCACGTTCTCGTTCAACGCCCCGTTCGGCGCCTGCCCCGCGTGCTCGGGTCTCGGCACCCGGATGTCCGTCGACGTCGAGCTCATGCTCGGCGATGAGGAGCTCTCGATCCGCGAGGGCGTCATCGTGCCGTGGACGACGCAGGGCAAGGGCCTCTTCCAGTACTACGAGCGTCTCCTCGAGGGCCTCGCCGACGAGATGAGCTTCTCGCTCGACACCCCGTGGCGGGCGCTCCCGCAGATCGTGAAGGACGCGGTCCTGCACGGGCAGGACTACAAGGTCAACGTGCGGTTCAAGAACCGCTGGGGCCGCGAGGTCCGGTACGCGAGCGGCTTCGAGGGCGTCGTGCCCTACATCGAGCGCCAGTACGCGCAGGCCGAGACCGACACCACGCGCGCGCGGTGGGCGGAGTACCTGCGCGAGGTCCCCTGCCCCGTGTGCGACGGCGCGCGCCTCAAGCCCGAGGTGCTCGCGGTCAAGGTGGGCGGCCGGTCGATCGCCGAGACGGCCGACCTCAGCCTCGAGGACACGCTCGCGATGATGAACCAGGTCACGCTGACCGACCGCGAGAAGCAGATCGCCGCGCAGATCCTGCGCGAGATCCGCGTCCGCCTCGAGTTCCTCATCCAAGTCGGCCTCAACTACCTCACGCTGAGCCGCGCCGCCGGGTCGCTCTCGGGCGGGGAGGCGCAGCGCATCCGGCTCGCGACGCAGATCGGGACGGGCCTGACGGGCGTGCTCTACGTGCTCGACGAGCCGTCGATCGGCCTCCACCAGCGCGACAACCGGCGACTCATCGAGACGCTCGTCACGCTGCGCGACCTCGGCAACACGCTCGTCGTCGTCGAGCACGACGAGGAGACGATCGAGGCGTCCGACTGGGTCGTCGACATCGGCCCGCGCGCGGGCATCGGCGGGGGAGAGGTCATCCACTCCGGTCCGTTCGAGGCGCTCGTCGAGGATGAGCGGTCGCTCACGGGCGACTACCTCGCGGGCCGGCGGATGATCGAGATCCCGCGCAAGCGCCGCCGGATCGACCGCAAGCGCATGCTCTCGGTCGTCGGAGCCCGTGCGAACAACCTCAAGAACGTGACGGCCGAGTTCCCGCTGGGCGTGCTCACGGCGGTCACCGGCGTGAGCGGGTCGGGCAAGTCGACCCTCGTGAACGACATCCTCTACGAGGTGCTCGCGCAGCGCCTCAACGGCGCCCGAACCGTGCCCGGCAAGCACACGCGCGTCACCGGCCTCGAGCACCTCGACAAGGTCGTGCACGTCGACCAGGCGCCCATCGGGCGCACGCCGCGGTCGAACCCGGCGACCTACACGGGCGTCTTCGATCGCATCCGCAACCTGTTTGCCGAGACGCCCGAGGCGAAGGTGCGCGGCTACAAGGCCGGCCGCTTCAGCTTCAACGTCAAGGGCGGGCGGTGCGAGGCGTGCTCGGGCGACGGCACGCTCAAGATCGAGATGAACTTCCTCCCCGACGTCTACGTCGACTGCGAGGTGTGCCACGGCAAGCGCTACAACCGCGACACCCTGCAGGTGCACTACAAGGGCAAGAACATCGCCGAGGTCCTCGAGATGTCGATCGCCGAGGCCGAGGAGTTCTTCGAGCCGATCCAGGCCATCCACCGGTACATGAAGACGCTCGTCGACGTGGGGCTGGGCTACGTCCGGCTCGGGCAGGCGGCGACGACCCTCTCCGGCGGCGAGGCGCAGCGCGTCAAGCTGGCGACCGAGCTGCAGAAGCGCAGCAACGGGCGCTCGATCTACGTGCTCGACGAGCCGACGACGGGTCTGCACTTCGAGGACGTCCGCAAGCTCCTCGAGGTGCTGAACGGGCTCGTCGACAAGGGCAACAGCGTCATCGTGATCGAGCACAACCTCGACGTCATCAAGTCGGCCGACTGGATCGTCGACCTCGGCCCCGAGGGCGGCTCGGGCGGCGGAACGATCGTCGCGACGGGCACGCCCGAGCAGGTCGCGAAGACCGACGGCAGCCACACGGGCGCGTTCCTCGCCGAGGTGCTCGGGATGGCCGAACGGCAGCGCAAGGCCGGCTGACATGGCCGACCAGCTCCCGTACAAGCCGAAGCCGGGGGAGATCCCCGTGAACCCCGGCGTGTACCGCTTCCGCGACGCGCACGGGCGGGTGCTCTACGTCGGGAAGGCGAAGAACCTCCGGCAGCGGCTGTCGAACTACTTCGCGCCGCTGCACACGCTCCACGAGCGCACGCGGCGGATGGTCACGACCGCGTCGTCTGTGGAGTGGACCGTCGTGCCCACCGACGTCGACTCGCTGCAGCTCGAGTACCAGTGGATCAAGGAGTTCGACCCGCCGTACAACGTCCGCTACAAGGACGACAAGTCGTACCCGTTCCTCGCGATCACGCTGGGCGACGAGGCGCCGCGCGTGATGGTGACGCGCAACCGGCGCATCCCCGGCGCGAAGTACTTCGGGCCGTACCCGAAGATCTGGGCCGTGCGCGACACGATCGACCTGATGATCAAGGTGTTCCCGATCCGCACGTGCAGCGACGCGTCCTACAAGCGCGCGATGCAGACGGGGCGGCCGTGCTTCCCCGGGCAGATCGGCAAGTGCGGCGGCCCCTGCTCGCAGCGCGTGACGATCGAGGAGCACCGCGCGATCGTCGACGACTTCATCGCGTTCATGAACGGCGGCGACGAGCGCTTCACGCGCGAGCTGACCGCGCGGATGAAGGCGGCGGCGGCCGCGATGGACTACGAGCAGGCGGCGGTGTACCGCGACAAGCTCGCCTCGATCGACGCCGTCCTCAACAAGAGCGCGCTCGTGCTGCCCGAGGACACCGAGGCGGACCTGTTCGGCGTCGCAGAGGACGAGCTCTCCGCGGCCGTCCACCACTTCGTGATCCGCGGCGGCCGCGTGCGCGGCGTCCACTCGACGACGATCGACAAGGAGCTCGACATCTCGGGCCCCGACCTCGTCGACCAGATCCTCCAGCGCGTGTACGGCGATGCGGCGCCCGCCGACATCCCGCGTCGCGTGCTCGTGCCCGTCCTCCCGCCCGATGCGGCGGAGATCGAGGAGTGGCTCTCCGGCAAGCGCGGCCGCCGCGTGGAGGTGCTCGTGGCGCAGCGCGGCCAGCGCGCCGAGCTGCTGCGCAATGCGACCCTCAACGCCACGCAGGCGCTCATGCGGCACAAGACGCGTCGCACGAGCGACTACGCCGCCCGCTCGCAGGCGCTCAGCGATCTGCAGGAGGCGCTCGGGATGGACGAGGCGCCGCTGCGCATCGAGTGCTACGACATCTCGCACCTGCAGGGCACGAACGTCGTGGCGTCGATGGTCGTGTTCGAGGACGGGCTGCCGCGCAAGGACCAGTACCGGTCGTTCTCGATCGCCGAGACCACCGACGACACCGACTCGATGCACCAGGTGCTCATGCGCCGGCTCGCGTACCTCGACCGCCCCGAGGAGGTCGAGCCCGACGCCGCGGAGCTCGCGACGAGCGGCGAGGACGGCGTCGTCACGGCCCCCGCGAAGCGGCGGCGATTCGCGTACCCGCCGCAGCTCCTCATCGTCGACGGCGGGCAGCCGCAGGTCGCGGCCGCCGCCCGCGCGCTCGCGGACTCGGGCCACGAGGAGATCGCGCTGTGCGGGATCGCGAAGCGCCTCGAGGAGCTCTGGCTGCCGGGGGAGGACTACCCCGTGATCCTCCCGCGCACGTCGGAGGCGCTCTACCTCGTCCAGCGTCTGCGCGACGAGGCGCACCGGTTCGCGATCACGCACCAGCGCAAGCGGCGGCGTCGCGACATCCGCACGGTGCTGAGCGAGGTGCCGGGGCTCGGCGACGCGCGCATCCGCTCCCTGCTCCGGCACTTCGGCTCGGTGGCCGCCCTCCGCGAGGGGACGATCGAGCAGATCGAGGAGCTCCCGGGGATCGGACCGAAGCTCGCGGCGACGATCTACGAGCACCTGCACCGCGACGATGCGCGCGAGGCCGCCGTCGACGCGGCGGGAGCGGATGATCGCTAGGCTGGCGTCGATGACGGAGACAGCGGGCGAGGTCCTGATCGTGACCGGGATGAGCGGTGCGGGCCGCTCGACGGTCGCGAACGCGCTCGAGGACCTCGACTGGTACGTCGTCGACAACCTGCCGCCGCAGATGCTGCGCCCGCTGCTCGACCTCTCCGGGCGCCTCGGCGACCAGCTCCCGCGGATCGCGGCGGTCGTCGACGTGCGCGGCCGCGATCTCTTCGCCGAGCTGCCGGCGGCCACCCAGGCGCTGCGTGAGCGCAACAACCTCCGGATGCTCTTCCTCGACGCGTCGGACGACGTGCTCGTGCGCCGCTTCGAGGCCGTGCGCCGGCCCCATCCGCTGCAGGGCGACGGGACGCTGCTCGACGGCATCCGCCGAGAGCGCGAGATCCTCGCTCCCGTGCGCGGCAGCGCCGACATCATCATCGACACCTCGAGCTACAACATCCACCAGCTCGCCACGCACGTGACCGACCTCCTCCGCGAGGAGGGGGCGCCGCGGCACCGCGTCACCGTCATGAGCTTCGGGTTCAAGTACGGTCTGCCGCCCGACGCGGACCTCGTCGCCGACATGCGCTTCCTCCCCAACCCGTTCTGGAACGACGACCTCCGCGCGCTCACCGGGCAGGACCCCGCGGTCAGCGACTACGTGCTCGATCAGGAGGGTGCGCGCGCGTTCCTCGACGCGTACGCTGAGGCCCTGACACCCGTGCTCGAGGGCTATCAGCGCGAGAACAAGAGCCACTCCACGGTCGCCGTCGGGTGCACGGGCGGCAAGCACCGCTCCGTCGCGATGGCGCTGGCGCTGGCGGAGCGGCTGAAGGACGTCCCGGGTGTCGCGGTCCGCGTGCGGCACCGCGATCTCGGGCGCGAGTAGACGGCGCCGACGGCGCCATAACCCCGTCGGCTGGGAGTTCGCACCCGGTCTCTGCGGGGGTATGGCGGCTAAGCTTGACCCTTGCGCCAAAATGGCCGAATCACCGTCTTCGAGAGTGGGGAAATCCGTGTCACTGACCGCCGATGTCAAGGCAGAGCTGATCACCGTCAGGGACCCGCGTCCTTCGGTTCGGATCGCTGAGACGACGGCGCTGCTGCGGTTCTCGGGCGGCCTCCACTCCATCGCCGGCCGCGTCGCGGTCGAGGCCGAGGTCGACTCGCCCCACCTCGCGCGCCGCGTCGCGCGCGACATCGCCGAGATCTACGGCGTCCGCCCCGAGATCGCGCACATCCAGGGCTCGGGGTCGCGCGACGGCGAGCACTTCGCGGTGCGCGTCGTCGACGGAGGCGAGACGCTCGCGCGGCAGACCGGCCTGCTCGACCAGCGCCGCCGCCCCGTGCGCGGTCTCCCCAACCGGCTGACCACCGGCACGCGCGACGACCTGGCCGCCATCTGGCGCGGCGCCTTCCTCGGCGCCGGCAGCCTGTCCGAGCCGGGACGCTCGGCGTCGCTCGAGGTCGCCTGCCCGACCGGCGAGGCCGGCATGGCCATCGTCGGAGCGGCCGGGCGCATCGGCATCTCCGCGAAGGCGCGCGAGGTGCGCGGCGTCCCGCGCGTCGTCATCCGCGAAGCCGAGGGCATCCGCGGCATGCTGCAGGCGATCGGCGCCGTCAAGGTCGCGGCCGAGTGGGACCAGATGCGGCAGCGCCGCGAGGTGCGCGCGGGCGTCAACCGCCTCGTGAACTTCGACGACGCCAACCTCCGCCGCTCGGCGCAGGCCGCCGTCGCCGCGTGCGCGCGCGTCGAGCGCGCCCTCGAGATCCTCGGCGAGGACGTCCCCGACCACCTCCGCGAGGCCGGCACGCTCCGACTCGCGCACCGCGACGCGAGCCTCGACGAGCTCGGACACCACGCCGACCCGCCGCTCACGAAGGACGCCGTCGCCGGTCGCATCCGCCGTCTGCTCGCGATGGCCGACAAGCGCGCCGAGCAGGAGGGCATCCCGGGCACGCAGGCCGCGGTGCCCGTCGGCGCGGAGTAATCCGGCGTCAAGGCCCATCCCCGGTCCTCCCCGCGTCATTAGGATGTGAGGGAACCCTCCGTCCGCGCAGCGGGGAGGCACCGGACAGCGCCGCTCGGCGGCGCCGAGAGATGGGAAGAATCGACGCATGGCGAAGTACACGCTCCCGGAGCTCACCTACGACTACGCAGCCCTCGAGCCGCACATCAGCGGCCGCATCATGGAGCTGCACCACTCGAAGCACCACGCGACGTACGTCGCCGGCGCCAACACCGCGCTCGAGCAGCTCGCTGAGGCGCGTGCGAAGGGCGAGTTCGCGAACGTCAACAAGCTCGAGAAGGACCTCGCGTTCAACCTGGGCGGGCACACCAACCACTCGATCTTCTGGACGAACCTCACGCCCGAGGGCCAGGAGCGCCCCGAGGGCGAGATCGCCGCGGCGATCGACGAGTACTTCGGCGGGTTCGAGGGCTTCCAGGGCCAGTTCAACGCGGCCGCCCTCGGCATCCAGGGGTCCGGCTGGGCCGGCGTCTTCTGGGACTCGATCGGCCAGCAGCTGATCATCCAGCAGTTCTTCGACCAGCAGTCGCAGTTCGCGGCGGGCACCGTCCCCGTCCTGCTGCTGGACATGTGGGAGCACGCCTTCTACCTCGACTACCAGAACGTGAAGGCGGACTACGTCAAGGCGTTCTGGAACATCGTCAACTGGGACAACGTGCAGCAGCGTCTCGCCGCCGCACGCGAGAAGACCGCCGGTCTCCTGGTAGCGTCCTGAGTGACACGGCCGTCCGACGCGGGGTGCGAGCCCGCCCGGACGGCCTTCCCCTCCACAGCGCCTGTGCGGGCGCACCAACGATATTCAGGAGAAGACCCAGTGTCTGTTCGGATCGGAATCAACGGCTTCGGTCGTATCGGCCGCAACTACCTCCGCGCGGCTCTCGCGCAGGGGGCTGACCTCGAGATCGTCGCCGTCAACGACCTCACCGACAACAAGACCCTCGCGCACCTGCTCAAGTACGACTCGATCCTGGGCGTGCTCGACCAGGAGGTCACCTACGACGAGACGTCGATCACGGTCGGCGGCCGCAAGATCGCCGCCCTCGCGGAGCGCGACCCGGCGGCCCTGCCCTGGGGCGAACTCGGCGTCGACATCGTCATCGAGTCGACCGGTCGCTTCACGAACGCCGACGACGCGCGCAAGCACATCGAGGGCGGCGCGAAGAAGGTCATCATCTCGGCTCCCGCGAAGGGCGAGGACGCGACGTTCGTCCTCGGCGTGAACGAGGACCAGTACGACCACGAGAACCACCACATCATCTCGAACGCGTCGTGCACCACGAACTGCCTCGCTCCCCTCGCGAAGGTGTTCAACGACAAGTTCGGCATCGTCCGCGGCCTCATGACCACGGTCCACGCGTACACGGCGGACCAGAACCTCCAGGACGGTCCGCACTCGGACCTCCGCCGCGCCCGCGCCGCCGCGCTCAACATCGTGCCGACCTCGACCGGCGCTGCCAAGGCCATCGGCCTCGTGCTGCCCGAGCTCAAGGGCAAGCTCGACGGCTTCGCGCTCCGCGTGCCGGTCCCCACCGGCTCGATCACCGACCTCACGGTCGAGACCGAGCGCGAGCTCACGCTCGACGAGATCAAGGCCGCCTACAAGGAGGCCGCGGAGGGCCCGCTCAAGGGCATCCTCAAGTACACCGAGGACGAGATCGTGTCGAGCGACATCGCGCACGACCCGCACTCGTCGATCTTCGACGCCGGCCTGCTCCGCGTGCTCGGCACGCAGGTCAAGCTCTCGTCGTGGTACGACAACGAGTGGGGCTACTCGAACCGCCTCGTGGACCTCACCGAGCTGGTCGCCTCGAAGTTCTGACAGACGGACAGCTCCCGGGAAGCCCGTCGGCATGTGGTGTGCACCCGTGCCGGCGGGCTTCCCGCCTGTAGATTGAGAAACGATGTCACTGCGAACACTCGATACCCTCGGCGATCTCGCCGGCAAGCGCGTCATCATCCGATGCGACTTCAACGTCCCGCTCGCGGACGGCGTCATCACCGATGACGGCCGCCTCCGCGCGTCGCTGCCCACGCTGACCGCCCTGCTCGACGCGGGCGCTCGCGTCGTGGCGGTCTCGCACCTCGGGCGCCCCAAGGGCGAGCCCGACCCCCAGTACAGCCTCAAGCCGGTCGCGGACCGACTCGCCGAGCTGCTCGACCGCCCTGTCGCCTTCGCGACGGACACGGTCGGCGACTCCGCGCGCGAGACCGCCGGCGCACTCGAGGACGGCCAGCTCGCCGTGCTCGAGAACCTGCGCTTCAACGCGGGCGAGACCGCGAAGGACGACGCAGAGCGCGGCGCCTTCGCCGATCAGCTCGCCGAGCTCGCCGATGTGATGGTGTCCGACGGGTTCGGCGTCGTGCACCGCAAGCAGGCGAGCGTCTACGACCTCGCCCAGAAGCTCCCGAGCGCCGCCGGCCTGCTCATCGCCAAGGAGCTCGAGGTGCTGGACACCCTGACCGAGAGCCCCGTGCGCCCGTACACGGTCGTGCTCGGCGGATCGAAGGTGTCCGACAAGCTCGGCGTCATCGACCACCTGCTCCCGCGAGTCGACCGCATCCTCATCGGCGGCGGCATGCTCTTCACGTTCCTCGCCGCGCAGGGCCACAAGGTCGCGTCGAGCCTCCTCGAGGCCGACCAGATCGAGACCGCCCAGGGGTACATCCGCACGGCGGAGGAGAAGGGCGTGCAGCTGATCCTCCCGACCGATGTGGTCGTGGCCTCGAAGTTCGGCGCCGACGCGGAGCACGTCGTGACCGCGGCCGACGCGATCGAGGAGTCGCCCTTCGGCGCCTCGGGCCTCGGGCTCGACATCGGACCGGAGACCTCGGCGGCGTTCGCCGAGGCCATCCGCGGCTCGAAGACGGTGTTCTGGAACGGCCCGATGGGCGTGTTCGAGCTCGAGCCGTTCGCGGCGGGCACGAAGGCCGTGGCGCAGGCGCTCACCGAGGTCGACGGGCTCAGCGTCGTCGGCGGCGGAGACTCCGCGGCCGCCGTGCGCCAGCTCGGGTTCGACGACTCCGCGTTCGGTCACATCTCGACCGGCGGCGGCGCCAGCCTCGAGTTCCTCGAGGGCAAGAAGCTTCCCGGACTGGAGGTGCTCGGATGGGCGTGACGAAGAGGACCCCGCTGATCGCGGGGAACTGGAAGATGAACCTCGACCACCTGCAGGCGGTCGCGCTCGTGCAGAAGCTGCACTGGGCTCTCAAGGACGCCAAGCACGAGGACGGCAGCGTCGAGGTGGCGGTCTTCCCGCCGTTCACCGATCTGCGCAGCGTGCAGACGCTCCTCGACGCCGACAAGATCGCGTTCACGCTGGGCGCGCAGGACCTGTCGACGCACGACGAGGGCGCCTACACGGGCGAGATCTCGGGCGCGTTCCTCAAGAAGCTCGCCGTGTCGCAGGTCATCATCGGGCACTCGGAGCGCCGCGAGTACCACGCGGAGACCGACGAGGTCGTCGCCGCGAAGGTCCAGGCCGCGCTGCGCCACGAGCTCGTCCCCGTGATCTGCGTGGGCGAGACGAGCGAGGATCTCGAGAAGCACGGCGCGAGCGCCGTGCCGGTCGCGCAGCTCGAGAAGGCGATCGCGGGCGTGCCCGCCGACGCGGAGATCGTCGTCGCCTACGAGCCGGTCTGGGCGATCGGATCGGGCCAGGCCGCGACGCCGCAGCAGGCGCAGGAGGTGTGCGCGAAGCTCCGCGAGGTGCTCGCCGACAGGCTCGGCGCCGACACCGCGGCGCGCACGCGCGTGCTCTACGGCGGCTCTGTCAAGGCGGCCAACATCGCGAGCTTCATGCGCGAGCCCGACGTCGACGGCGCGCTCGTCGGCGGAGCCAGCATCAAGGTCGACGAGTTCGCCTCGATCATCCGCTTCGAGAAGCACGTCGGCGTGTGAGCGCATGCGGCCCGGGCGCGTGCGCTCGGGCCGCATGCCCCTCGCCGTATACTGAACTCCTGTGCGCGGCGCACGCGCGCACTCACGAAAGGCTCTCCGTGGAAGTTCTCGAGTTCATCCTCCAGGTCATCCTGGGCGTCACCAGCCTCCTGCTGACGCTGCTCATCCTCCTGCACAAGGGCCGCGGCGGCGGGCTCTCCGACATGTTCGGCGGCGGGATGTCGCAGGCCGTGGGCTCGTCGGGCCTCGCCGAGCGCAACCTGAACTACCTGACCGTCATCCTCGCGCTGGTGTGGTTCCTCTCCATCGTCGGCCTGGGCCTCATCACCAAGTTCCAGGTGATCTGATGGCCGTCGGCGGCAACGCGATCCGCGGGACGCGCGTCGGATCGGGCCCTATGGGCGAGCAGGACCACGGCCACCACGCCGACCGCGTGGCGGTGTCGTACTGGGATGCGCTCGGCAACGAGACCGTGCGGTACTACGCGGCGGGCGTGGCGGAGGAGGAGATCCCCGACGTCATCGACCATCCGCACTCCGGACTGCCTGCGGGGCGCGACCGCGAGAACCCGCCGGAGGCCTCGCGCAACGAGCCCTACAAGACGCACCTCGCGTACGTGAAGGAGCGCCGCACGGACGAGGAGGCCGAAGAGCTCCTCGGCGACGCGCTGCAGAAGCTCCGCGAGAAGCGCGGCCAGTAGCCCATCTGCGAGAAGGCCCCCGATCCTGAGGATCGGGGGCCTTCTCGCTGCGCTCGCGATGCGTTTCGCCTCGCTTCGCTCGCTCAACGACCGGAGGCGGCTCGCTTCGCTCGCGATGTCTAGTCGGGGTCGATGAGGTCGTCGGGCACCTCGGCGGCCGCGGCCGCATCGGTGAACACGATCGTCTGCTCGGTGCCGTACGCGCCCGCCGCCGGCACGGACGCGTAGCTCGCGCCGGCCATCACGAGCCCGAGAGCCGACGCCTTGTCGGCGCCGGCCAGCACCATCCACACCCGCGCGGAGCCGTTGATGACGGGGCGGGTGAACGTGACGCGCTCGGGCGGCGGCTTGGGGGAGTCGCGCACCGGCAGCACCACGGCGTCGGTCACCGCGACCTCCCCGCGATCGGGGAAGAGCGAGGCGACGTGGCCGTCGGGGCCGACGCCGAGGAAGCACACGTCGAACGCGGGGAAGCGGCGCTCCTCGGACGACGCGAAGCGCGCGAGCTCGTCCGCGTAGGCCGTCGCCGCCTCGTCGAGGGTGACCCCGTCGTCGGCTGCCGCCGGCTCGTGGACGTTCTCGGCCGGGATGGCGATGCGGTCGATGAGCGCCGCGCGGGTCTGACCCGCGTTGCGCTCGGCATCGCCGCGCGGCACGAACCGCTCGTCGCTCCACCACAGGTGGACGAGCGACCAGTCGATGTTGTCCCGCCAGGGGTGCGCGGCCGTCGCCTCGAGGACCGCGATGCCCATCGAGCCGCCCGTGAGCGACACGTGCACGGGGCGCGAGAGCTGGGTGAGCTGCGCGAGCAGTCCCACGAAGCGGTTCGCGACGTGCTCCGCGAGCGCGGGCTTGTCGGGCTGGACGACGACCCGCGTGTCGGCGTCGGCCATCAGAATTCCTCCGTGGGCGGCCCCAGGCGCTCCCAGCCGTCCGTGAGGACGCGGCCGTACAGCAGGTCGGGGTCGAGCCGACGCAGCTCCTCGGCGATGCACTCGCGCAGCGAGCGGCGGGGGAGGAGGAGCACGTGGTCGGGCTGGCCCGGCTGGGTGAGGCGCGCGTGCGTCGCGCTCGTGCGCTCGAGCACGATGTCGCCCCCCGCGCGGCGCAGCACGACGGAGTGGATGCCGTGGTTCCAGCGCTCGGGCGCCTCGTAGCACCACTCGACGGGCACGTCGAGCGCCATCCCGAGCCAGGCGGCGAGGAGGGCGGTCGACGGAGACGTCGAGGCGCCGCGCACCTCGACGGCCGTGACGGGCTCGAACGGCGGCTGGTCGAGCACCGCCGCGAGCTGCTCGCGCCAGCGCGTGAGGCGGGTCCACGCGAGGTCGGTGTCGCCGGGCGTGTAGACGAGGTCGAGCTGGCGCAGGCGGTCCGGCGCGTACGGAGCGGTGGACGTGTCGGTGATGCGCCGCTGGGCGATGCGGCCGAGCGCGTCCTTGCCGGGGCGTGCGGGCGGCTCGTCGGGCCACCACACGACGACGGGCGCGTCGGGCAGCAGCAGGCCGGTGATGAGGGTCTCCTCGTTGCTCGCCGCAGGGCCGAATGCGCGCAGCACGATGACCTCGCTCGCGCCCGCGTCGCCGCCCACGCGGATCTCGGCGTCGAGCCTCGCCTCGCCGCGCGGGTCGGTCACGAGCACGATGACGCGCATCGGGTGCTCGCGCGACGCGTCGTTCGCGGCGTCGATGACGGCCTCGTCGAGCGTCCGCTTCGACTTGATGATGAGCGTGAGCACGCGGCCGAGAGCGACCGCGCCGCCCTCCTCGCGCACGGAGACGAGGCGCTTGGCGACCTCGCTGACGCTGGTGTCGGGAAGGTCGATGATCACGGGCGCCTCCAAACGCGGCCGTCGCGGGCGAGGAGCGCGTCGGCGGATGCCGGCCCCCACGACCCGGAGTCGTACTGCTCGAGCGGCTCGTCGAGCGAAGCCCAGTACTCCTCCACGGGGTCGAGGATGCGCCAGGACAGCTCGACCTCCTCGTGGCGGGGGAACAGGGGCGGGTCGCCGAGCAGCACGTCGAGGATGAGCCGCTCATACGCCTCGGGGCTGGCCTCGGTGAACGCGTGGCCGTACCCGAAGTCCATCGTGACGTCGCGGACGTTCGTGCCGGCGCCCGGGACCTTCGAGCCGAAGCGCAGCGTCACGCCCTCGTCCGGCTGCACGCGGATGACGAGCGCGTTCTGGCCGAGCTCGCTCGTCTGGCCGCGCGAGAACAGGTGCTCGGGGGCGCGCTTGAACACGACCGCGATCTCGGTCACACGACGCCCGAGGCGCTTGCCCGTGCGGACGTAGAACGGCACTCCGGCCCAGCGGCGGGTGTTGATGTCGAGCTTGATGGCCGCGTACGTCTCCGTGCGCGACTCCGGGCTCATCCCGTCCTCCTCGAGGAAGCCGGTCACCTTCTTCCCGCCCTGCCATCCGCCCGCGTACTGCCCGCGCGCGGTCGCCGTGGAGAGGTCGGCCGGCAGCGTGACAGCCGCGAGCACCTTCTCCTTCTCCGCGCGCAGGTGCTCGGCGGAGAGGCTGATCGGCTCCTCCATGGCGGTGAGGGCGAGCAGCTGCAGCAGGTGGTTCTGGATGACGTCGCGCGCCGCGCCGACGCCGTCGTAGTAGCCCGCACGACCGCTCACGCCGATGTCCTCGGCCATCGTGATCTGCACGTGGTCGACGTAGTTGCGGTTCCAGATCGGCTCGTACAGCTCGTTCGCGAAGCGCAGCGCCAGGATGTTCTGGACCGTCTCCTTGCCGAGGTAGTGGTCGATGCGGAAGATCGAGTCGGCCGGGAACGCGGCCTCGAGGGCGTCGTTGAGCTCGCGCGCGGACTCGAGGTCGTGGCCGAACGGCTTCTCGATGACCACGCGGCGCCAGCGGTTGTCGTCGGGCTTGTCGTCGACGAGCCCCGACTCGAGCAGCTGCTGCGCGACGACGGGGAACGACTTCGGCGGGATCGACAGGTAGAACGCGTGGTTGCCCATCGTCCCGCGCTCGACGTCGAGGGTGTCGACGGTCTCGCGCAGACGGCGGAATGCCGCGGGGTCGTCGAACTCGCCCTGCACGAAGCGGATGCCCTGCGCGAGCTGCTGCCAGGTCTCCTCGCGGTACTCGGTGCGCGCGTGCTGCTTGACGGCCTCCTGCACCACCTGGGCGAAGTCCTCGTCCTCCCAGTCACGGCGGGCGAACCCGACCAGTGCGAAGCCCGGGGGCAGCAGGCCGCGGTTGGCCAGGTCGTACACCGCGGGCATGAGCTTCTTGCGCGAGAGATCGCCGGTGACACCGAAGATCACGAGGGCACTGGGCCCCGCGATGCGGTTGAGGCGGCGGTCATCGGGATCGCGCAGCGGATTGACGCCGCGCGAGATGTCAACGGTCATGAAAGGGGGGACTCCTCTTGCCCTTACTGCGCTGCTTCGAACAGCGAGAGAACCTCGGTCTGGGGATCGGTGAGAGTGAGCGTCACGACGGGCCGGCCGAGCGCGGCCAGGACCTTCGCGTCGCCGTCGGCCTGCGCCTCGATGAGCTGCCCGAACGTGAAGGGGAGACCGGGGATCTCGAGGTCGACCGGCGTGCGCTCCGTGATCTGCACGAAGACGCCCTGCGCGGGGCCGCCCTTGTGATACTGCCCGGTCGAGTGGAGGAACCGCGGCCCCCACCCGAAGGTCGCGGGGCGACCCGAGTCGGCGGCGACCATCTCGCGCAGGCCGTCGAGCTGCGGCACCTCGGTGCGCGCGACGTAGGCCTGGATCGAGACGTACCCGTCCTCCGGCAGACGCGCCCACAGCGCGTCCAGGACGCCCGCGATCGTCCCCGACTCGGCGAGTGCGGGGTCGCTCACGCGCACCTCGACGCCGTCCTCCGTGAAGGCGGGGGCGGCGGGCTCGGGACGCTGCGCGAGAAGTCCGCGCGCGGCCTCCTTCGCCGACTCGACGTCGGGCTGATCGAACGGGTTCACCCCGATGAGACGCGACGCGACCGCGACCGCGTACTCCCACACGAGGAACTGCTCGCCGAGCGCTCCGCTCACGAGCACCTCGCCGGGGTTGTGGTGCGGCGCATCGTCGACGTCGTCGACGATGCGCACGAGCTGCATGTCGGACGGCGTCTGCTCGACCTCGGGGGAGACCGGGAGGAGGACGACCGGCAGGATGCCCTTGCCGTCCTTGCCTGTGGACTCGGCGAGCAGCTGCTCGATCCAGTCGGGGAGTCCCTCGAGGCGCGTGCCGTCGGCGATGAGGCCGAGCTTGTCGCGGCGCGGCTCGGTCGCGGCGATCGCCGCTCCCAGCACGAGAGCGGGGTTCGACGGCGAGTCGATCGCGACGTCGAGCATCACGGCCTCCGCTTCGTCGAGCAGCCGCTCGATGTCCGCGCCGGCGAGGCCGCTCGGCACGAGGCCGAACGCCGTGAGGGCGGAGTAGCGGCCGCCCACCTCGGGGTCCGCGGCGAAGACGCGATAGCCGGCCTCTCGGGCAGCCGTGTCGAGCGGCGAGCCCGGGTCGGTCACGACGACGATGCGCTCTGCGGGGTCGATGCCGAGATCGCGGAAGGCGGTCTCGAAGACGCGGCGGTGCGCGTCGGTCTCGACGGTCGAGCCGGACTTCGACGAGACGACGAGCGCCGTGCGCTCGAGGCCGCCGTCCAGAGCAGCCAGCACGTCGCCCGGGGAGGTCGAGTCGAGGATGTCGAGCTCGACGCCGGCCGAGCGCGCGATCACCTCGGGGGCGAGCGACGAGCCGCCCATCCCCGAGAGGACGATGCGGTCCACGCCGCGCGCGCGGAGGTCGTCGCGCAGAGCGACGATCTCCGCCACGAGCGGGCGCGAGTTCGCGACGGCCTGGACCCAGCCGAGCCGGCGCGCCGCCTCGCCCTCCGCCGAGGAGCCCCACAGGGTGAGGTCCTCGGCGGTGATGCCCGATGCGACGAGGTCCGCGACGAGGCCGGGAACGGCCTCCTCTGCGGCGGTCCTCGCCGCACCGGACACGCGGATGGCGAATGTCACTTGGCGGACTCCAGCGCGGTGCGCACGGTCTCCTGGAGGTCGTGCCACGACGCGATGAACTTCTCGACGCCCTCGTCCTCGAGCACCTGGGTCACGTCGGCGAAGTCGACGCCCACGCCCGCGAGCGCGGAGAAGACCTCGCGCGCGTCCTCGTACGCGCCCGTCACGGTGTCGCCCGTGACGACGCCGTGGTCGAACGTGGCCTGGAGCGTCTTCTCGGGCATCGTGTTGACGACGCCCGGTGCGACGAGCTCGGTCACGTAGAGGGTGTCGGGAAGCGCCGGGTCCTTGACGCCGGTCGAGGCCCACAGCGGACGCTGCAGGTTCGCGCCGGCGGCGAGCAGGCCCTTCGCGCGGTCCTCCGCGAACTTCTGCTCGAACAGCTCGTACGCCAGGCGCGCGTTGGCGAGGCCGGCCTTCGACTTGAGCGCGAGCGCCTCGTCCGTGCCGATCGCCGCGAGGCGCTTGTCGACCTCGGTGTCCACGCGCGACACGAAGAACGACGCGACGGAGTGGATGCCCGACAGGTCGTGCCCGGCCTCCTTCGCCTTCTCGAGGCCGGCGAGGTAGGCGTCGATGACCTCGGCGTAGCGCTCGAGGCTGAAGATCAGCGTGACGTTGACGGAGATGCCCGCGCCGATCACCTCGGTGATGGCGGGCAGGCCCGCCTTCGTCGCGGGGATCTTGATGAGGACGTTCTCGCGGTCGACGGCCGCGTGGAGCTGCTTCGCCTGCGCGATCGTGCCCTCGGTGTCGTGGGCCAGGTCGGGGGAGACCTCGATCGACACGCGCCCGTCCACGCCGTTCGTGCGGTCGTAGATCGGACGGAAGATGTCGCAGGCGTCGCTCACGTCGGTCGTCGTGAGCGCGAAGATCGCGTCGTCGGCCGAGGCGCCCGCCGCGGCCTGCGCCGCGATCGAGTCCTCGTAGCCCACGTGCGCCGAGATCGCGCCCTGGAAGATCGTCGGGTTCGTCGTGATGCCGACGACGTCGCGCGTCTCGATGAGCTCGTGCAGGTTGCCCGACGTGATGCGCGAGCGCGACAGGTCGTCGAGCCAGATGCTGACGCCGGCGGCGGACAGGTCTGCGGTGGGGGAGGTCATGCGTTCTCCTTGAGGGTCTCGCGTGCGGCCGCCACGACGGCGTCCGCGGTGATGCCGAACTTCTCGAACAGCGTCTTGTAGTCGGCGGAGGCGCCGAAGTGCTCGATGGAGACCGAGCGGCCCTTGTCGCCGACGATGCCGCGCCACGTGAGCGCGACGCCCGCCTCGACCGAGACGCGCGCGGTGACGGACGAGGGCAGCACGCTCTCGCGGTACTCCTCGCTCTGCTCGGCGAACCACTCGAGCGACGGCGCGGACACGACGCGCGCGTTCACGCCGTCGGCCGCGAGGCGCTCGCGCGCCTCGACGGCGAGCTGCACCTCGGAGCCCGTCGCGATGAGGATGACATCGGGCGTGCCGTTCGGCGCCTCGGCCAGGACGTAGGCGCCCTTGACGGCGTGAGCCGCGGAGGCGAACACGTCGCCGCGCGCCTCCCCGTCGCCGCGCTCGTAGACGGGGATGTTCTGACGCGTGAGCGCGATGCCCGCGGGGCCCTGACGGCGACGCAGGATCTCGAGCCACACGACGCCCGTCTCGTTGGCGTCCGCGGGACGCACGACGGCGAGGTTCGGGATCGAGCGGAGCGTCGCGAGCTGCTCGACGGGCTGGTGCGTCGGGCCGTCCTCGCCGAGGGCGACGGAGTCGTGCGTCCAGACGAACACGCTGGGCACGTTCATGAGCGCCGCGAGACGGACCGCGGGGCGCATGTAGTCGCTGAAGATGAGGAACGTGCCGCCGAAGGCGCGCGTCGGGCCGTGCAGGACGATGCCGTTGAGGATGGCGCCCATCGCGTGCTCGCGGATGCCGAAGTGCAGCACGCGGCCGTAGGGGTTGCCCGACCACTCGTGCGTCGACCACTCGGCGGGGATGAACGACGCGGCGTCCTTGATCGTCGTGAGGTTCGACTCGGCGAGGTCGGCGGAGCCGCCCCACAGCTCGGGCAGCTCGGCCGCGAGGGCGTTGATGACCTGGCCCGACGCGGCGCGCGTGGACACGTCCTTGCCCGCCTCGAACACGGGAAGCGCGCTCTCGATGCCCTCGGGCAGCTCGCCCGCCTGCAGGCGGTCCCACAGCGCCTTGCGCTCGGGGTTCGCCTCGGCCCACGCGTCGAACGCCTTCTGCCACTCGGCGTGCGCGGCGGCGCCGCGCTCGACGAGCTGGCGCGTGTGCGCGATCACGTCGTCGGCGACCGCGAAGTGCTCCTCGGGGTCGAACCCGAGGACCTTCTTCGTCGCGGCGAGCTCCTCGGCGCCGAGCTTCGCGCCGTGGATCTTGCCGGAGTTCTGCTTGCCCGGCGAGGGGTAGCCGATGATCGTCTTCAGGATGATGAGCGACGGCTTCGAGGTCTCGGCCTTGGCCGCCTCGATCGCCGCGAACAGCTCCTGCACGTCCTCGACGTACTCGCCCGACTTCTTCCAGTCGACCGTGAGCACCTGCCAGCCGTACGCCTCGTAGCGCGCGGCGACATCCTCGGTGAAGGCGACGTTCGTGTCGTCCTCGATCGAGATCTGGTTCGAGTCGTAGATCGCGATGAGGTTGCCGAGCTGCTGGTGGCCCGCGAGCGAGCCGGCCTCGCTCGTGACGCCCTCCTGCAGGTCGCCGTCGCCCGCGATCACGTAGATGTGGTGGTCGAACGGGCTCTCGCCCGCCGGCGCCTCGGGGTCGAACAGGCCGCGCTCGTAGCGCGCCGCGTACGCGAAGCCGACCGACGAGGCCAGGCCCTGACCGAGCGGGCCGGTCGTGATCTCGACGCCCTTCGTGTGGCCGTACTCGGGGTGGCCGGGGGTCAGCGAGCCCCACGTGCGCAGTGCCTTGAGGTCGTCGAGCTCGAGCCCGAAGCCGCCGAGGTACAGCTGCACGTACTGGGTCAGCGAGGAGTGGCCAGCGGACAGGATGAACCGGTCGCGACCGGGCCACTGCGTGTCCGCAGGGTCGTGCCGCAGCACCCGCTGGTACAGGAGGTACGCCGCGGGAGCGAGGCTCATCGCCGTTCCCGGGTGGCCGTTGCCGACCTTCTCCACGGCGTCTGCCGCCAGCAGGCGTGCTGTGTCCACAGCGCGCCGATCGATCTCATCCCAACGCAGTTCCGACACCGGACCGCCTTTCGTGGTGGGGCTTGTGCGCCCGGCTCTCGGTCCGCGGATCCCGTAACACAGGCGAAGCAGACGGCACTCGGGCGCGCGTTTCTGGCCCCAGCATAGCCTCGCGGCGGATGGGGCGTGCCGGTCTGTGACGACCGGTTGCGCCGAGTGTGGCAGAGCGCTGTGACGCGCGGGTGACGTGCGTCTCACGACGCCGGCCGCACGGGTGTGAGGAGGATCCGGGCGGCGCGCCGATGGCCTAGAATCGGATGTGCCTGTGCCAGCCGAGGGGAGACGTGAGCGCATGTCCACGACGATCGTCGATTCGGATCGGACCTCGCGTCAGCGTCTCGGCCGGAAGATCCGCGCGTACGTCGCGCTCACGAAGCCGCGCGTGCTCGAGCTGCTGCTCGTGTCGACCGTGCCGGTCATGTTCCTCGCCGCGGACGGCGTCCCGAACCTCTGGCTCGTGCTCGCGACCGTCATCGGCGGATCGCTGAGCGCCGGGTCCGCGGCCGCGTTCAACATGTACATCGACCGCGACATCGACGCGCACATGGCGCGCACCGAGAACCGGCCGATCGTGACGGGGGAGATCTCGCCCCGCAGCGCGCTCGTGTTCGCGTGGACCCTCGCGATCGTCTCGACCGTCTGGTTCCTGGCGACGACGAATCTCCTGACGGCGTCGCTGTCGGCGTTCGCGATCTTCTTCTACGTCGTGATCTACACGATGATCCTCAAGCGCCGCACCGAGCAGAACATCGTCTGGGGCGGCATCGCCGGGTGCTTCCCGGTGCTCATCGGCTGGGCCGCCGTCACGAACGGCCTGGACTGGGCGCCCTTCATCCTCTTCGCGCTCGTGTTCCTGTGGACGCCGCCGCACTACTGGCCGCTCTCCATCAAGTACGCGGTCGACTACGAGAACACCGACGTCCCGATGCTCGGGGCCACGCGATCGGGGTCCCAGGTCGGCCTCCAGATCATCCTCTACGCGTGGGCGACCGTCGCGTGCTCGCTCCTGCTGATCCCGGTCGCCGGCATGGGCCTCGTGTACTCGGTGTCGGCGCTCGTCTTCGGCGGCTGGTTCATCTACGAGTCGCACCGGCTCTACAACCGCACGGTGCTCGAGCAGGACGGCGAGAGCCGACCGCGCCCGATGCGCGTCTTCCACGCGTCGATCACGTACCTCACGCTCGTCTTCGTCGCCGTCGCGGTCGACCCGCTGCTGCCGTTCTGACGCGTCCGGCGCGCGCAGGGGTAGCGTTCTGAGTGATGACGAACCCTCCCGCGCAGCCGCCGACCCGCTCCATCCCGATCTCCGACCGCCGCCGGTGGGAGGCGTTCTGGGTCTGCGTGAGCGTGTCGGGCTTCACGATCCTCGACATCTCGAAGGTCAACGTCGCGCTCCCTGCGATCGAGACGGCCTTCGGCGCCGGATCGACCGAGCTCCAGCTCGTCGTCTCGGGATACATCCTCGCGTTCGGGCTCGTGCTCGTGCCGATGGGTCGCCTCGGCGACCAGCGGTCACGCAAGTCGCTCCTGCTCATCGGCCTCGTGCTCTTCACGCTGTCGAGCGCCGCGTGCGCGCTCGCGGGCGACATCTGGGTGCTGCTGGCAGCGCGGCTCCTGCAGGGCGTGGCCGCGGGCATCCAGATGCCGCAGGTGATGGGCACCATCCAGCAGCTGTTCACGGGCAGGGAGCGGGGCACCGCCTTCGGTCTCTTCGGCGCGATGATCGGCCTCGCCACGGCCTTCGGCCCCACGATCGGCGGCCTCCTCATCGCGGTCGGCGGCGAGGCCGACGGATGGCGATGGATCTTCTGGATGAACGTCCCCCTGTTCGCGATCGCCTTCGGGCTCGTCCTGTGGCTGCTGCCGGAGCTGCGCAGGCCGAGCCGCGACCCGGTCTCGCTCGACCCCGTGGGCGTGCTCCTCTTCGGCGTCGCGGTCGTCGCGCTCATGCTGCCCTTCCTCTTCACGACGGGCTCGCCCGACGACGCCCCCGAGCGGTGGTGGACGCTCGTCGTCTTCGTGCTGTTCGCGGCCGCCTTCGTCGCGTGGGAGCGCGGATACGAGCGCAGGGGCGGCTCGCCCCTCATCACGCTGCGCCTGTTCCGCGTGTCGTCGTTCCGCAACGGCACGATCATCATGGCCGCGTACTTCACGGGCCTGCCCGCCCTGTTCCTGCTCACGACCCTCTTCCTGCAGACCGGCCTCGGCGTGTCCGCGCTGCACGCCGGCATGGTCACGATCGGGTTCGCCCTCGCGAGCGCCGTCTCGTCGTGGTTCGGCGGTCAGCTCGTCGGGCACTTCGGGCGCCCCGTGGTCGTCGTCGGCCTCGTCCTCGTGCTCGCGACGGTCGTCGGGCTCGCCGTGACCGCGCTGTTCATCCCGCCCTCTGCCACGCCGTGGGCGATGGCCGCGGTGATGGTCGTGGGCGGCCTCGGCGGCGGCATGGTCATCTCGCCCAACCAGACGCTCACTCTCGCCGAGATCCCGCCCGTGCAGGGGGGCGTCGCCGGATCGATCGGGCAGCTCGGACAGCGCGTCGGCACCGCGATCGGCACGGCGGTCGGTCTCTCGCTCTTCTACGCGACGATCTACCGCGAGACGGCCGAGAAGCCGGCGCTCGAGGTGTACCACGACGCCTACGCGATCGGGCTCATGTCGGTCGCGCTCTTCGTCGCGGTCGCGTTCGCTGTCGCCCTCATCGACATGGGGTCGCGACTGCGCCGCGACCGGTCGGGAGCCGGAGAGGCCTGAGCCGCCCCGGCACCCGACCTGCGCCCTCAGCGGATCTCCGCGGGCTCCGAGACGGCCGGCGCGGTGTGCACGTGCGCGGCTGGCTCATCGTCGGCTGGCTCATCGTCGGCGGGCGCGTCGTCGAGGGGCGCGTCGTCGGCGGACGCCGCCGGGGCCTGCGCTTCGGCGGCGCGCGGCGCGACGAGGGCCTTCGCGGCAGCGAGGGCGAGCGCGAGGATCAGCCCGACGGCGCCCGCGCCCACGAGCCCCGCAGCGAGGGTGATCCAGGCCTGGCCGACGTACACCTCCACGCCGGTCGCCGTGCCGTTCAGGAGCATCTCCTCCATGGTGCCGATGCGGGGCAGGGACAGCGCGAGGCCGCCCGCGATCGCGAGCACGGATGCGAGCACGAGCGTCCAGTACGCGGCGCTGCGGGTGAGACGGGCGGGGTGAGTCATGATCCTCCTCTGTGCGCCGCATCTCGGCGCGGGGTCCACCCTCGCGACCCGGCCAGGGCGCCGTCGATGCGCGGGCTATGCGTCCTCTGTGAACCGCGGCGCTGGTGGTCGCGCGCTCGCGGGCCTATCGTGCCGCCCATGGGCATCAGGATGGAGAACGTCGGCATCGCCGTCCGCGACATCGAGGAGGCGATCGCGTTCTTCCGCGATCTCGGCCTCGCCGTCATCGGGCGCGACGAGGTGAGCGGCGAATGGGCGGACACGGCGGTGGGACTCGACGGCAACCACGCGCGGATCGCGATGCTCGAGACGCCGGATGGGAGCGGACGGCTCGAGCTCTTCGAGTACCTCCACCCCGATGCGCTCGAGACGGAGCCGACCCTCCCGAACGAGATCGGGATGCACCGCGTCGCGTTCTCGGTCGACGACCTCGATGCGGCGCTCGAGATCGCCGCCCGGCACGGCTGTCGCCCGCTGCGCGGCGTCGCGGACTACCAGGGGGTCTACCGCCTGACCTACCTGCGCGGCCCGAGCGGCATCCTCGTGATGCTCGCGGAGGAGCAGCGGCGCTCTCGCTAGTCTGGACGCGACGCCGATCGGAAGGAGTCCTGTGTTCTCATACGATCCGTACGCCGAGCTCGCGACGCTGCGCAGCTTCGCGCCGCTCGCGCTCACGAGCACCGACATCGCCGAGGGGCAGCCGCTGCCTCTCGCGCAGTGGGGATCCGCCGGCGGCGGCTCCGACACGTCGCCCCAGCTCAGCTGGTCGGGCGCGCCGGAGGGAACGCGGTCGAACGCCGTGTCGTGCTTCGACCCGGATGCGCCCACGGGCGCCGGCTACTGGCACTGGGCGGTCTACGACGTGCCCGCCGACGTGACGTCGTTCGCGACGGGCGAGGCGGGGCGCACGCCCGGCATCACCCTGCGCAACGAGGCGGGGGTCCCCGGCTACATCGGCGCGGGGCCGCCTCCAGGCACGGGGGTCCACCGCTACTTCTTCGTCGTGGACGCCCTCGACGTCGAGCACCTCGACATCACGTCGGACGCGACGCCGTCGATCCTCGGCTTCCAGCGTCATTTCCACTCGCTGGCCCGCGGCATCCTCGTCGCCACCGCGACGAGCGACTAGTCGCGGGGGAGCGCAGCGGGGGTCTTCATCCGCAGCACGACCACCGTGAACGTCGCGGCCGACAGCGCGGCGAGCACCATGTGGATGCCGACGAGCAGCTCGGGCAGGCCGTTCCTCGCCTGGATCACGCCCACGAGGATCTGCACGCCGATCGCGAGCAGCAGCACGGCCATCCAGCGGCGCGTCGGCAGGCGGAGCGTCCAGGCGGCCGCGAGGAGCACGACGACGAGCCCGAGCAGGATGTAGCCGGGCCAGGAGTGCACGTGGGCGAGGACCGTCGCGTCGAACCCGCGGCGGATCACCTCGGCGTCGCCCGAGTGCGGGCCGGAGCCGGTCGTCAGGACGCCGAAGAGGATGGTCACCGCGAGCACAAGGGACGTGACGTGCGTGAGGATCAGGTACCAGCGGGGGACCGCGAGGCTGCGCGGTCCCGGTGCGTCGTGCGCGCGGACGAGGAACGCCGCGGTCAGGCACACGAGGGTGAGCGATGCGGCGTAGTGGAAGCCGACGATGAAGGGGTTCAGCCCCGTCCACACGGTGATGCCGCCGACCACGGCCTGCGCGACGATGCCGCCGAGCACGATCGCCGCGAGCGCGAACAGATCGCGGCGCTCGGCGCGCATCCGCCACACGAGCACGAGCACGGCGAGGGCGACGAGCCCGACGACGCCCGTCATCGTGCGGTTGCCGAACTCGATGAGTCCGTGCACGCCCATCTCCGGGGTGGGAACGAGCGACTCCGGCGTGCACAGCGGCCACTCCGAGCAGCCCAGGCCCGACCCCGTGAGGCGCACGGCGCCGCCCGTGCCGATGATGACCGTCTCGGCGATGAACGACAGCCAGGCCGCGACGCGCACGCGCGCGTCGACCGCGGTCGGAAGCCAGGAGACGAACCGCGTGCGCAGGTCGGCGGCGTCGGATGGTGCGGTGTCGGCGGGCATGGCGAGGCGCCTCCTGCGGTTCGCCTGAGCGTCCGGCGCGAACGGCGCCGAACGAGGCGGAACCTGTAGAATCGTGGGTGACTGAGGATGCGGGCGCGTGCGCTCAGCGCATCCACTAACAGTGTAGGCGCGAGCGATCGCGCCGGAAGCCGGGTCCCACAGACGGCCGCTCCGCTCCGAGCGACCGGGGCGGATGACACCGCTGCGAGACCCCTGAGGAGAGTGTGAAGCGTCATGTCTGATGTGCTGATCGACCGCCCCGAGCTCGAAGGTCTGGGGGTGTACGAGTTCGGATGGCACGATGCCGACGCGGCTGGCGCGAGCGCCAGGCGCGGCCTCAGCGAGGCCGTCGTGCGCGACATCTCGGCCCTCAAGAGCGAGCCGGAATGGATGCTCAAGAACCGTCTCAAGGGCCTCCAGCTCTTCGGACGCAAGCCGATGCCGACGTGGGGCGCCGACCTCAGCGAGATCGACTTCGACAACATCAAGTACTTCGTCCGCTCCACCGAGAAGCAGGCGCAGTCCTGGGAGGACCTCCCCGAGGACATCAAGAACACGTACGAGCGCCTCGGCATCCCCGAGGCCGAGCGCCAGCGCCTCGTCGCGGGCGTCGCGGCTCAGTACGAGTCGGAGGTCGTGTACCACCAGATCCGCGAGGACCTGGAGGCGCAGGGCGTCATCTTCATGGACACCGACACCGCGCTGCGCGAGCACCCCGAGTTCTTCGAGGAGTACTTCGGCACGGTCATCCCGGCCGGCGACAACAAGTTCGCCGCGCTGAACACGGCCGTCTGGTCGGGCGGCTCGTTCGTCTACGTGCCCAAGGGCGTCCACGTCGAGATCCCGCTCCAGGCCTACTTCCGCATCAACACGGAGAACATGGGCCAGTTCGAGCGGACGCTCATCATCGCGGACGAGGACTCCTACGTCCACTACATCGAGGGCTGCACGGCTCCCATCTACAAGAGCGACTCGCTGCACTCGGCGGTCGTCGAGATCATCGTGAAGAAGAACGCCCGCGTGCGCTACACGACGATCCAGAACTGGTCGAACAACGTCTACAACCTCGTCACCAAGCGCGCGATCGCGCACGAGGGCGCGACGATGGAGTGGATCGACGGCAACATCGGCTCCAAGGTGACGATGAAGTACCCGTCGATCTTCCTCATGGGCGAGCGCGCCAAGGGCGAGACCCTCTCGGTCGCCTTCGCGGGCCCCGGCCAGCACCAGGACGCCGGCGCGAAGATGATCCACATGGCGCCGTACACGCAGTCGTCGATCGTCTCGAAGTCGATCGCCCGCGGCGGCGGCCGCGCCGGCTACCGCGGCGAGGTGCGCGTCGACGCGAACGCGCACCACTCGGCGAACACGGTGCGCTGCGACGCGCTCCTGGTCGACACGATCTCGCGCAGCGACACGTACCCGGCGATCGACATCCGCGTCGACGACGTGCAGCTCGGCCACGAGGCGACCGTCTCGAAGGTCAGCGAGGAGCAGCTGTTCTACCTCATGAGCCGCGGCCTCCCCGAGGACGAGGCGATGGCCATGATCGTGCGCGGGTTCATCGAGCCGATCGCGCGCGAGCTGCCCATGGAGTACGCACTGGAGCTCAACAAGCTCATCGAGATGGGCATGGAAGGATCGGTCGGCTAGATGACGACCCCGACGCAGGCGCCGGAGCAGACGGCGCAGGACACGCACGCTCACGTGGACCCGGCCGCGGCTCTCCGCGACGACGCCGTCGTCCCCGTCCAGACGCGCTCGGAGCGGCTCCGCTCGTACGAGCCGGCAGACTTCGGCACGCCCACGGGCCGCGAGGTCAACTGGAAGCACACGCCGGTCGACCGCATCGCGCCGCTCTTCGCGGTCGCCGACGCGAACGACGGCGTGACCACGACCTTCGTCTCGGGCGGCCAGTATGCCGCGGCACCCCTCGCCGCAGGCGCCGCGCCGCGCGGCGAGTTCTTCGAGCCCGAGGACCTGCCGGCTGCCGTGGCCTGGCAGGGGGCTGCCGAGGCGCTGCACATCCGCGTCCCGCGCGAGGAGGAGGTCGCCGAGCCGATCGTCGTCCTCGTCGACGGCCAGGGCGCTGACCGCCGCGCCGACGCGCACATCGTGATCGAGGCGCTCGAGCTGTCGAAGGCCACCGTCGTGCTGCGGCACACGGGCACGGCCCAGTACGCGCAGAACGTCGAGATCCTCGTGCGCGACGGCGCCCAGCTCACGGTCGTCTCGGTGCAGCAGTGGGACGACTCGGCCGTGCACGCCGCTGCCCACCAGGCACGCGTCGACCGCGACGCGACGCTCCGCCACGTCGTCGTGAGCTTCGGCGGCGGCGTCGTCCGGGTGAACCCGAACGTCGAGCTCGCCGGCCAGGGCGCGAACGGCGAGGTCTACGGCCTCGCGTTCGCCGACGACGGCCAGCACCTCGAGAGCCAGGTCTACCTCTTCCACAAGGGCCCGGAGACGACCGGCGACGTGCTCTACAAGGGCGCGCTGCAGGGCCTCACGGCCCGCTCGGTCTGGATCGGCGACGTGCTCATCGGGCCCGACGCGACCGGGACCGACTCCTACGAGGCGAACCGCAACCTCATCCTCACGAACGGCGCGCGCGCGGACTCGATCCCGAACCTCGAGATCCAGACCGGCGACATCAAGGGCGCCGGCCACGCATCCGCGACCGGTCGATTCGATGACGAGCAGCTGTTCTACCTCCAGGCGCGCGGCATCACCGAGGCCGAGGCGCGCCGCCTCGTCGTCCTCGGCTTCCTGAACGAGATCGCGCAGAAGATCGACGTGCCGGGCCTGCAGGACGAGCTCGTCGCCGCGATCGAGAAGGAGCTCGCAGACGGGGCCGCGGCATGACCGCGTCCCGTGTGTGCTCGTTCAGCGAGCTCGAGCCCGACACCGCGTTGCGGGTCGTCGTCGACGGCGTGCCGATCGCGGTCGTGCGCGACTCGAACGACGAGGTGCACGCGATCGGCGACGTCTGCACGCACGGCGACATCTCGCTGTCCGAGGGCTTCGTCGAGGGCGATTCGCTCGAGTGCTGGGCCCACGGCTCGGCCTTCTCGCTCCGCACGGGCAAGCCCCTGAACCTCCCCGCTTACGAGCCCGTCCCGGTCTACGTCGTCCAGATCGACGGCGACGACGTGCTCATCGACCCGAATGTGAAGAAGGAAATCTGAAATGGCAGTCCTCGAGATCCGCGACCTGCACGTGACGGTCGAGACCGATGAGGGTACGACGCCCATCCTCAACGGCGTCAACCTCACCGTGAAGACGGGCGAGACCCACGCGATCATGGGCCCCAACGGCTCGGGCAAGTCGACCCTCGCGTCGACCATCGCCGGTCACCCGAAGTACACCGTGACCTCCGGCTCGATCACGCTCGACGGCGAGGACGTCCTCGAGATGTCGGTCGACGAGCGCGCCCGCGCCGGCCTGTTCCTCGCGATGCAGTACCCGGTCGAGATCCCCGGCGTGACGGTGACGAACTTCCTCCGCACCGCCAAGACCGCGCTCGACGGCGAGGCGCCGGCGATCCGCACGTGGACCAAGCAGGTCAAGGAGGGCATGAAGAACCTCCGGATGGACGACAGGTTCGCGCAGCGCAACGTCAACGAGGGCTTCTCGGGCGGCGAGAAGAAGCGCCACGAGATCCTCCAGCTCGAGCTCCTCAAGCCGCAGCTGGCCATCCTCGACGAGACCGACTCGGGGCTCGACGTCGACGCGCTCAAGATCGTCTCGGAGGGCGTGAACCGCGCCAAGGAGAACACCGGCCTCGGCGTCCTCCTCATCACGCACTACACGCGCATCCTCCGCTACATCAAGCCGGACTTCGTGCACGTCATGGTCAAGGGCCAGGTCGTCGAGGAGGGCGGGCCGGAGCTCGCCGAGCGCCTCGAGAACGAGGGCTACGACCGGTACTTCGCCCCCGGCGAGCCGATCGAGGCGTAGGCTCGCGACATGTCCGCGACCCTCACCCCGGAGAAGTACGACGAGGTCATCGAGGCCCTCAAGGAGGTCATGGACCCCGAGCTCGGCGTCAACGTCGTCGACCTCGGGCTCATCTACGACCTCGCGTGGGACGACGAGAACGACGCGCTCGTCATCCACATGACGCTCACGAGCGCCGGGTGCCCGCTGACCGACGTGCTCGAGGAGCAGACGGCCCAGGCCCTCGACGGCGTGGTCGACCGCTTCCGCATCAACTGGGTGTGGATGCCGCCGTGGGGTCCCGAGCGGATCACCGACGACGGGCGCGACATGATGCGCGCCCTCGGATTCGCGATCTGAGACCGACCGACACGGAACGACCCGGAGCCGCGGCTCCGGGTCGTTCCGCGTCTAGGCTCGAAGGGTGACCACGCCGCTCGACGCCCTGCCCCTGGAGACCCTGCGCACCCGAACGAGCACGAAGTGGGCGACGTACCCCGCCGACGTCCTGCCGCTCTTCGTGGCCGAGACGGACTTCCCGCTCGCCCCGGCCATCTCGCAGGCGCTCAGCGCGGCGGTCGAGCGCGGCGACACGGGGTACGTGCCCCCGCGCACGCGCTATCCGGAGGCGTTCGCGGGCTTCGCGAGCCGCCGCTACGGCTGGGAGGTCGACCCCGCGCGCGTGCGCACGACGTGCGACGTCATGATGGGCGTCGCCGAGGCCATCCGCGCGGTGGCCGGCGCCGGCGAGGGCGTCATCGTCACGCCGCCGGTCTACCCGCCCTTCTTCGCGGTGCACGAGGAGTCCGCCACCGAGGCCATCCGCGTCCCCCTGGTTCGCACCGACGCCGGCTGGCAGCTCGACCTCGACGGCATCGACGCGGCGTTCGCGGCCGGCGCGAAGGCCATCCTGCTCTGCAACCCGCACAATCCGACCGGCACGGTGCACGCGCGCGAGGCGCTCGCGGAGCTGGCCGAGATCGCCGCGCGCCACGGCGCGTGGGTGATCAGCGATGAGATCCACGCGCCGCTCGTGCTGCCCGGCGCGGAGTACACGCCGTTCCTCGCGGCGAGCGAGACGGCGGCCGAGGTCGGCATCGCCCTCACGAGCGCGAGCAAGGCGTTCAACCTCGCGGGGCTCAAATGCGCGAATTTCGTCACGGCCTCCGACGCCGCGCACGCCGTCGTGAGCCGGATCCCCATGGAGGTCGAGTGGCGCACGGGGCTGTTCGGCATCCTCGCGGGGATCGCGGCGTTCGAGGACGGCGACGGATGGCTCGACGCCCTGATCGCGCGACTCGACGCCAACCGCGCCCTGCTCGCGGACCTGCTCGCGGAGCACGTGCCCGGCGCGCGCTACCTGCCGGGCGACGCCGGCTTCCTCGCCTGGGTCGACCTCGGCGCGCTCGGATGGGGCGACGACCCGTCGCGGCGCATCCTCAAGGACGCGAAGGTCGCGCTCAACCCCGGACCGTCCTTCGGCGCGGAGGGCGCGGGATTCGCGCGCATCAACTACGGCACCGGACCGGAGATCCTCGAGGCGGCCATCCGGCGCATCGGCGCGCTCATCGCGTCGTGAGCGGGGTCGATCCCCGCGCCGCCGCGTCGGGGCAGGTTCCGGTCGTGCCCGCGACCGCGGGGCCGAGCATCTGGCGGAGGCCGTACCTCCTCACGACGCTCGGCGCGGTGGCGCTCATCTTCCTCGCCGCGCTCCAGTCCCTCGCCGTCACCACGGTGATGCCGGTCGTGGCGAGCGACCTGAACGGCGAGGCCCTGTACGCTGTCGCGTTCTCGGGGACGTTCGCGACCGCGGTGATCGGGATGGTCGCGGCCGGCGCGTGGTCGGATCGGACGGGGCCCGTCGCACCGCTCTTCACGGCCGCGCTGTTCTTCGTCGCGGGCCTTGCGATCGACGCGCTCGCGGGAGACATGACGACGCTCGTCGTCGGGCGGCTCATCATGGGACTCGGCTCGGGAGGCCAGGTCGTCGCGCTCTACGTCGTCGTCGCACGCGTCTTCCCCGCGCAGGTGCAGGGTCGGGTCATGGCGGCGTTCTCGGCCGCGTGGATCGTCCCCTCGCTCGTCGGCCCGGTGCTCGCGGGCGCCGTGACCCAGTATCTCCACTGGCGGTGGGTCTTCGCGGGGATCGCGATCCTCACCGTCGCCGCCTTCGCGATGATCGCGCCCAGCCTGCGGGGCCTTCGCACGTCGCCGGAGGAGCCCCACATGGGCGGCATCGCGCGACGCCTCCTGTTCGCGGTCGTCGTCGCGGTCGGAGCCCTCGCGCTCAGCCTCTCCGGCGAGATCGAGGGGGCGCTCGGCTGGCTCGCGGCGGCCGCATCGCTCGTCGTCGTCGCGGCGTCCATCCTGCCGCTCCTGCCGGCGCGGACGATCCGGCTCGCACGCGGACTGCCGAGCGTCATCGTGATGCGCGGGCTCATCGCGGGCGCGCTCTTCGGCGCCGAGATCTACGTGCCGTACCTGCTCATCGACCGCTTCGGGTTCTCTCCGACGACGGCGGGGGCCGGTCTCACCGTCGCGGCGCTCACCTGGGCTGCATCGGCGGAGGTGTCGGGGCGATTCGGAGATCGGATGGGGAACCGCCGCATCGCGCTGCTGGGCGCCGCCCTGCTCGCGGTCGCCCTCACCGCGTGCATGCTCACGGCCGCGCTCGGCCTGCCGGCCTGGGTGCCGATCGGCTTCTGGGGCTTCGCGGGACTCGGCATGGGCCTCGTCTACCCTCGGCTCACCGTGCTCACGATCGCCTACTCGTCGGCTCGCAACCAGGGGTTCAACTCCTCGGCGCTGCAGATCAGCGACTCGGTGGGGGCGTCGGCGACGATGGCGGTCATGGGGCTCGCCTTCACGGCGCTCGCCGGCGCGTCGGGCGCGTTCGCCGCGGTCTTCGGCATCGGGCTCCTGCTCGCGCTGGCCGCGCTCGTCCCCGGGCTGCGCTTGGGCCACGCGCGCGAGGTCTGAGCGCGCTCAGCCGGCGCCGAGACCCGCGAGGATCACCGCGACGCCGTGCCGGAAGTCGGCATCCGCTGCGTCGGCGCCGTCACCCGGCACGACACCCAGCTCGGCGGCCTGCAGCCGCTGCTGCACGAGCGACGCGTGCCCGAGGACGAACGGAAGCAGGATGGCGGCCCCGCGGTCGGCGTCGTCCTGCGGGAGCGTCCGGGCGAGCGCCTCGGCGAGCCGTCGGCGGGGGGCGTCCTCGCCGAGCGCGAGCGCCTGCGTGCTCAGCACGACCTCGGCGCCGTCGCGATGCGCGAGAAGCGCGTCGCGGAGGGCGAGCGCGACCTCGGCCGGTGAGGCGTCGTCGTCGACCTCCGCCGCCCGCACGATGCGATCCGCGAGCGCGGCGAGGAGCACCTGCTTGCTGTCGAAGTGCCAGTAGAGCGCGCTGGCGCGCACGTCGAGCTCGGCCGCGAGCCGCCGCATGGTGAGATCGCCCAGTCCGTGGGTGTCGAGGATGCGCAGGGCGGCCTCGACGATGCCGGCGCGATCGTTGCGGGCTGTCGTCGCGTCGGCCATGCCCATGAGTATACTGAACGCCGTTCATGTGAACGCTGTTCAGGACGCGTTCCCCGCCGACAGGAGACCCCCATGACCGTGACGAGCCGTTTCGAGGGCCGCGACATCGCGCGCATCGCCGTGTTCGCCGCTCTCATCATCGCCCTCGGCCTGGTCGGCCCGATCCCGGGCCCGGTCGGCGTGCCGATCACGGCGCAGACGCTGGGCGTGATGCTCGCCGGCGCGGTGCTCGGATGGCGGAACGCGGCCGCCGCGGTGCTCGTGGTCGTCGTGCTGACTGCGGTGGGGCTCCCGGTCCTCGCCGGCGGGCGCGGCGGGCTCGGCGTCTTCGTCGGCCCCACGGCGGGGTATCTGCTCGGCTGGATCCCGGGCGCTGCGGTCGTCGGGCTCATCGCGCACGCGGGCCGTCGCTTCGCGTGGTGGCGGGTGGCCGTCGGCGCCGTCGTCGGCGGGATCGGCGTGATCTACGCGATCGGCGTGCCGGTGCAGGCCCTCGTGATGGGCCTGCCCCTCGGCGATGCTCTCGTCGCGAGCGCCGTGTTCCTGCCGGGCGATCTCATCAAGGCCGCCGTCGCGACGGTGCTCGCGGTCGCGCTGCACCGCGCCTATCCCGTCGCGTTCCCTCGGCGCACGCCGCAGCCCGCCCTGCAGGCCGCCGGTGAGTGACGCGCGCGGGGTCATCCGCCTCGATCGCGTGTCGGTCGAGGTCGGCGGCGCGCGCATCCTGCAGGACGTCTCCGTCGAGCTGCCGCAGCGCCGGATCGCGGTGATCGGGGCGAACGGCTCGGGCAAGTCGACGTTCGCTCGGGTGCTCGACGGCCTCGTCGCGCCGACGTCGGGCGTCGTCTCGGTCCACGGCATCGACGTCGTGCGCGAGCCGAAGCGGCTGCGCGAGGCCGTGGGATTCGTGTTCACCGACCCCGACGCGCAGATCCTCATGCCCACTCCGGCCGAGGACGTCGCCCTCTCGCTCAAGGGGAGCGGGCTCTCGCGCGGCGAGGTCGCCGCGGCCGTCGCCCGCGAGCTCGAGCGGCACGGACTCGACGCGCACGCCGACCAGCCCGCCTACAGCCTGTCCGGCGGCCAGAAGCAGCTGCTCGCGCTCGTCTCGGTGCTCATCCGCCGCCCGCGCCTGATCATCGCCGACGAGCCGACGACCCTGCTCGACCTCGGCAACGCGCGTCGCATCGCGGACATCCTCATCGACGGGGTCGTCGCGCAGACCGTGATCGTCACGCACGACCTCGAGCTCGCTGCGCGGTGCGACATCGCGCTCCGGTTCGCGCACGGCCGCCTGATCGAGGTCGGCGAGCCTGACGGCGTGATCGCACGCTACCGAGCGGAGTTCGCGGGGGAGCGCGCGTGATCTCGCTGTACCGGCCCGGCGGCAGCGTCATCCATCGGATGCCCGCGGGCGCGAAGCTCGCGGTCATGGCCGCGCTCGCGCTGGCGATCTCGCTGTGGCCGCACACGCCCCTCACCGCGGTCGCCGCGCTGGTCCTCGTCATCGGGCTCTTCGCCCTCGGCGGCTTCGGGCCGCGCGAATGGCTGCGGCAGGTCTGGGCGCTGCGGTGGATCGTCGCCTTCATGGCGGTGACGCAGCTCGTGTTCCTCGGGCCGACGCCGGCGCTCGTCAACACCGTGCGCGTCGCGTCGGTCGTGCTCCTCGCGGCGCTCCTCACGCTCACGACCCGCACGGACGAGCTCCTCGCCGCACTCGAGCGCCTCCTGCGACCGCTCTCGCGGTTCGGCGCGGATCCGTGGCGGATCGCGTTCACGCTCTCCCTCACGATCGCGCTCGTGCCCGTCGTGGCCGACTTCGCACGGCGCATCCGCGAGGCGCAGCGCGCGCGAGGCGTGAGGCTCGGCTTCCGGGCCGTGCTGCCGCTGCTCGTGATGTCGCTGCGCCACGCCGACGGCGTGGCCGACGCGCTGACCGCCCGCGGGGTCGCGTGATGCCCTTGCGCGTGGGGGAGCACCTCGTCCACGGCGCGGTCGTCGACGCTCAGACGCGGTGCGCGCACTGGCACGGACCGCGCGACGTCCTCGCCATCCGCTTCCCATGTTGCGGTCGCTGGTATCCGTGCCACTCCTGCCATGAGGAGGCGGCCGACCATCCGGGCGAGGTGTGGCCAGCGGATGCCGCGGGTGAGCGCGCGCTCCTGTGCGGCCGCTGCGGCGAGACGTCGACCATCGCGGAGTACCTCTCGGCCTCGACGTGCGCGCGCTGCGGCGGGGCCTTCAACGAGCGCTGCCGCCTCCACCACGACCTCTACTTCGCGTAGGCGCCCCTCCCAGGCGGCCGAGCGGCGCCCCCGCCTATACTGGGAGGCTGGCCGTTCGGCCGCAGAACCCCCGGAGAGAAACTGGTGCCGCTGTGCTCGCCGTGCACGACCTCGAGATCCGCGTCGGAGCCCGACTCCTCATGTCGGGAGTGGACTTCCGCGTCGGCCCCGGCGACAAGGTCGGGCTCGTCGGCCGCAACGGGGCGGGCAAGACGACCCTGACGAAGGTGCTCGCCGGCGATCTCATCCCCTCCGACGGCACGGTCACGAAGTCGGGCGAGATCGGCTACCTGCCGCAGGACCCGCGCTCCGGCGACCCCGAGGAGACCGCGCGCACGCGCATCCTCAACGCGCGCGACCTCGGCGACCTGGCCGCGGGCATCCGCGAGTCGTCGGAGCGGATGGCGGATGACGACGCCGCTGTCGCCGAGAAGGCGATGAAGCGCTATGCGCGCCTCATGGAGCGGTTCGAGGCGCTGGGCGGATACGCCGCCGAGGCGGAGGCCGCGTCGATCGCGCACAACCTGTCGCTTCCCGACCGGATCCTCGATCAGCCCCTCAAGACGCTGTCAGGCGGTCAGCGGCGTCGCATCGAGCTCGCGCGCATCCTGTTCTCCGACGCCGAGACGATGATCCTCGACGAGCCGACGAACCACCTCGACGCCGACAGCGTCATCTGGCTGCGCGAGTTCCTCAAGACCTACAAGGGCGGGCTGATCGTCATCAGCCACGACGTCGAGCTCGTCGGGGAGACCGTCAACCGGGTCTTCTACCTCGACGCGAACCGCCAGGTCATCGACATCTACAACATGGGCTGGAAGCACTACCAGCGCCAGCGGGTCGCCGACGAGGAGCGCCGCAAGAAGGAGCGCGCGAACGCCGAGAAGAAGGCGTCGGTGCTGCAGCAGCAGGCGGCCCGCTTCGGGGCGAAGGCGTCGAAGGCCGCGGCCGCGCACCAGATGGTCGCACGGGCCGAGAAGCTCCTCGCGGGTCTCGAGGAGGTGCGCCAGGAGGACCGGGTCGCCAAGCTCCGCTTCCCGAAGCCCGCGCCCTGCGGCAAGACGCCGCTCATGGCGTCGAGCCTGTCGAAGTCGTACGGCGCACTCGAGATCTTCGCGGGCGTCGACCTCGCGATCGACCGCGGCTCGAAGGTCGTCGTGCTCGGTCTCAACGGCGCCGGCAAGACGACGCTCCTGCGCATCCTCGCGGGCGTCGACAAGAGCGACACGGGTCGCATCGAGCCCGGACACGGCCTGAAGATCGGCTACTACGCGCAGGAGCACGAGAACCTCGACGTCAAGCGGTCGGTGCTCGAGAACATGGTCTCGGCGGCTCCGAACCTCAACGAGACCGAGGCGCGCAAGGTGCTCGGGTCGTTCCTGTTCACCGGCGATGACGTGCACAAGCCCGCCGGAGTGCTCTCGGGCGGCGAGAAGACGCGACTCTCGCTCGCGACGCTCGTCGTGTCGTCTGCGAATGTGCTGCTTCTCGACGAGCCCACCAACAACCTCGACCCCGCGTCGCGCGATGAGATCCTCGGAGCGCTCGCGCACTACGAGGGCGCCGTCGTGCTCGTGTCGCATGACGAGGGCGCGGTCGAGGCGCTGAACCCCGAGCGCGTCCTGCTGCTGCCCGATGGCGTCGAGGACATCTGGAACAAGAGCTACCTCGACCTCATCACCCTCGCGTAGGGCGGGAGTGTAACGCGCGAGAGCGCTGATCCGCGAGGCGTTGCGTCTGAGGTCGGGATCGTCGTGGGATGGACTCATCCGACCCCGACGAAAGGATCTCCGCATGCCCGTCTCCGGCAAGAAGGTCGCGTTCCTCCTCACCAAGGGGGTCGAGCAGGTCGAGCTGACCAGCCCGCGCCAGGCGCTCGACGGCGCCGGTGCGACGACTGTCCTCGTCTCGCCGTCGACGCCCACGCTGCAGGCGATGCAGGACGATTGGGAGCACGGTGACGTGTTCGACGTCGACGTCCCCGTCTCCGACGCGCGGCCGGACGACTACGATGCCCTCGTCCTGCCCGGCGGAACGCTCAACGCCGACAGCCTGCGCCTCGACGCAGATGCCGTCTCGTTCGTCCGGGAGTTCCTCGCATCGGGCCGGCCTGTCGCCGCGATCTGCCATGCGCCGTGGATCCTCGTCCAGGGAGACAGCGCGGATGGCCGGCGTCTCACGTCGTACGCATCGCTCGAGCACGACCTGCGCAACGCGGGAGCGGACTGGGTCGACGAGGAGGTCGTCGTCGACGGCAACCTCATCACGTCGCGCAACCCCGGCGACCTCGACGCGTTCAACCGCGCCCTTCTCGACGCGCTCGCATAGCGGGCCGGTCAGCGGCCGTCGATGAGGGCGTCTTCCTCGTCGGCGTCGCGATCGCGTCGTCGCACGCGGCGAGGGGGCGTCGGATCGTCGTCGTCCTCGTCGCCGAGCGCGTCTTCACGCCGTGCGCGGACCTCGGTGCGGATCATGTAGCCGATGAACACGAACCCCATGATCGCGAAGAGGATCCACTGGATCGCGTACGACAGGTGCGGCCCCGGGTCGATCTCGGGCGCCTCGAGCGCGTGCGGGCGCGTCGCGGGCGCCGGATCCTCCGAGACCATGAGCCCGTAGGCGTCGACGATCGTGGCGTCGCCCGCGAGCTCCGCGACGGACGGGAGGTGGATGGTCGGGAGCTGCCCCTCGGGCGCGCTGCGGCCGGAGGAGGGGAGCGGCTCGCCCGGCTTGAGGCGCACGGTCACCTCGACCTCCCCCGCGGGCGGGGCCGGGACGGCGTCGGGCAGGGCCCCCTCTCCGGGCGGGAGCCAGCCCCGGTCCACGACGAGGATCCGCCCGTCGTCCACGGCGAACGGCACGAGCACCTCGAACGCGCTCGTCCCGCCCTGGGCGCGGTTGCGGACGAGGAGCTGCTCGTCGGCGAGGTACTCGCCGGTGAGGACGACCGGCCGCCACTCGTCGGCCGGGTCGAAGCCCTCGCCGGGCGGGAGGACCTCGTCGAGCGGGGCCGTCGGCGCGTCGTAGTTCCGCTCGATGAGCGCGTTCGCCGCGGACCGCTGCTCGTTGCGGTCGAACTGCCACTGCGACAGGAACGCGCAGGCGACCGCGAAGAGGATGGCGATGAGGACGTACACGCCCCACCGGCCGAGCCGCGAGCGGATCACGAGGGCTCTCCCGTCCCGACGCCCTCGACGACCTCGAGGGGGAAGTCACGGCTCGCGAGGAAGTCCCGCAGGAAATCGACGTGCGCGTCGCACGCGAGCCAGGTCTTCCGGCGGTCGGCCGCGTGGATCTTCGGATTGCGCCAGAGGATGCTCCAGGTCGCGCTCTCGCGGCACCCGGCGCGCGAGCACACGGGCTCGTCGAACCCGCCGCCGAATCCGATCACGCGCGGCCGTCCTCGTCCTCGTCGGCGCGAGCCGCGCCATCCGATCGGCCGCTCTCGGAGATCCGGAAGACGCCGGGGCTCCCGGGCGCCTCGGAAGGCGTCGAAGCCGCGGGGAGCGCCTGCTGCTCGGGCGCCTGCGCATGCGCGACGCGGCCGGCCTGAGCGGCGTTCGCGATCACGACTGCGATGTAGGGGAGCACGACGGCGCCGATGGCGAAGAGGAACGTGTACCAGCCGTAGGGCACGACGACCACCATGAGGACGAGGCAGAGCGTGCGCACGCCCATCGTCAGGAGGTAGGTGCGCATGCGGTGCGACTCGTCATCGCGGGGAGCGCGATCGAGGGAGGTCGCCGACTGCGGCTGCGGCTTGCGGATCTTCACGGTGCTCTCAGCCTACTTCGCGCCGCCGCGCGCGGGCCGTGAGACGGCGGGAGCGCGGCCCGCATAAGCTGGTCCGGTTCCATCGGCCCAGAACACCGGGAGTCCAGCTGTGACCACTGATCGCGTCGTCCTCGTCACCGGCGGCAACCGCGGCATCGGCCGCGCCATCGCCGAGCGCTTCGTGTCGGAGGGGTACCGGGTCGCCGTCACGGCGCGCAGCGGCGAGGGCCCGGAGGGCGCGCTCACGGTCCGCGCCGACGTGACCGACTCCGCATCGCTCGACGCCGCGTTCACCGAGGTCGAGGAGAAGCTCGGCAACGTCGAGATCCTCGTCGCGAACGCCGGCATCACGAAGGACACGCTCATGCTGCGGATGAGCGAGGAGGACTTCGACGCGGTCGTGGGCACGAACCTCGGCGGGTCGTTCCGCGTCGTCAAGCGCGCGCTCAAGGGGATGATCCGGGCCCGCTTCGGGCGCGTCATCCTCATCTCGAGCGTCGTCGGGCTGTACGGCTCGGCCGGCCAGGTGAACTACGCGTCGTCCAAGAGCGCCCTCGTCGGCTTCGCGCGCTCGCTCACACGCGAGCTCGGCGCCCGCGGGATCACCTCGAACGTCGTCGCCCCGGGATTCATCGAGACCGACATGACCGCCGAGCTCCCCGAGGAGACGCAGGCCGAGTACCGCAAGGCCATCCCGCTCGGCCGCTACGGAAGCGCCGACGAGGTCGCGGGCGTGACGGCCTGGCTCGCGTCGGACGCCGCGTCGTACATCTCCGGCGCCGTCATCCCGGTCGACGGCGGACTCGGCATGGGGCACTGAGCCCGCTCGTCACGGCAGCAGCGGGATGACCTCGCACAGGTCGACCGGACCGATGGCGAGGGGCGCCGCCTGACGCACCGCCGGCTTCGCGTTGAAGGCGATGCCGAGCCCGGCGGCCGCGATCATCCGGAGGTCGTTCGCGCCGTCGCCGATCGCGATCGTGCGGCGGAGGGGCACGTCGTGCTCCTCCGCCCAGGCGCGCAGCGACGCCGCCTTCGCGTCGGCGTCGACGATCGCGCCGTCGACCTCGCCCGTGAGCACGCCGTTCTCGGCTCGCAGCCGGTTCGCGCGCCAGACATCGACGCCCAGGTCGGGTGCGACGGTGTCGAGGATCTCGTGGAACCCGCCCGAGACGACCCCGACCATCCCGCCCCGCTCGTGCACGGCGGCGACGAGCTCGCACACTCCCGGTGTCGGCTCGATGCGCGCGAGCACGCGCGCGAAGGATCCGACCGGCACGCCGGCGAGCGCCTTCACGCGCGACCGCAGGCTCTCGGAGAAGTCGACCTCGCCCCGCATCGCGGCCTCGGTGGCCGCCGCGACCTCGGGGCCGCGACCGGCCTCGTCGGCGATCAGCTCGATCACCTCATTGCGGATGAGCGTGGAATCGGCATCGAGGACGACGAGAAAGCGGGTCACGATCAACGAGGGTAGCGGGCGCGCCACGGACGAGCCGACCCGAGCGCCTCGGTAGGCTGGAGGCATGCTCCCCGTGCTCTCGTTCGACGGCGTCGTGGTGCGCCGCAGTGGTCGCAACATCGTCGACGGCATCAGCTGGACCGTCAACGACGACGAACGCTGGGTCGTCCTCGGCCCCAACGGCGCCGGCAAGACCACGCTCCTGCAGATGGCCGACGCGTACCTGCACCCGACCTCCGGCACCGTCGACATCCTCGACGAGCGCCTCGGGCGCACGGATGTCTTCGAGCTGCGTCCGCGCATCGGCTTCGCCTCGAGCGCGCTCGCCAAGCGGATCCCCGCGGAGGAGACCGTGCTGAACACGGTGCTCACGGCGGCGTACTCGGTCACCGGCCGGTGGAACGAGGAGTACGAGGGGATCGACGAGCGCCGCGCCCTGCGCGTGCTCGCCGAGTGGAGGCTCGACCACCTCGCCGACCGCGAGTTCGGCACGCTCAGCGACGGGGAGCAGAAGCGCGTGCAGATCGCCCGCGCGATCATGACCGACCCCGAGCTGCTCCTCCTGGATGAGCCCACGGCGAGCCTCGACCTCGGAGCGCGCGAGGTCCTCCTCGAGCTCCTCAGCGGCTACGCGGCCGCTCCCGGGACGCCGGCGATGATCATGGTGACGCACCACGTCGAGGAGATCCCCGTCGGCTTCACGCACGTGCTCCTGCTGCGCGACGGCAAGGCGGTGGCCGCGGGCCCGATCCGCGACACGCTCACGGCCGAGAACCTCACCGCGACGTTCGGTCTCGACATCACGGTCGCCGAGCAGGACGGACGGTACGCGGCTCGCGCGGTGTCCGCGTCCGACGTCTGATAAGCTTGGGCTTTGGTGCTTCTGCGCCCGCAGACTTTCTCATCCGATCGAATCGATCCCGCAAGGACAACCATGAAGACTGACATCCACCCGACGTACCAGCCGGTCGTTTTCCGTGACCTCGGCTCGGGCGAGACCTTCCTCACCCGTTCGACCGCCACGAGCGACAAGACGATCGAGCTCGACGGCGTCGAGTACCCCGTCATCGACGTGGAGATCTCGTCGGCGTCGCACCCGTTCTACACGGGCAAGCAGCGCATCATGGACTCGGCCGGCCGCGTCGAGAAGTTCAACCAGCGCTTCAAGGGCTTCGGCGGCTCCAAGTAAGTCGTCTCGTCCACGAGGAAAGGCCCCGCTTCGGCGGGGCCTTTCCTCGTCTCGGTCACTCGTCGATCTCGATCGTGACGGTGCCGTCGTCGAAGTCGATGACGCCCGGCCCCTTGTCCGGAGAGGGCGCGGGGACGGGCACGATCTGGAGAGCGCCACGCCTGATCCGCTTCGTGCGCGCTGGGGCGCCAGACGGCGTCGAACCCGCCGCCGATGGCGGAGACGGGGTACTTGCGACGCAGGCGATCATCGTCCATGGGCTCACCCTAGGCGGTCCGTCGGGCGGCGGCGAGGTCGCGCACCCGCCTGAGTCAGGCGACGAGCGCCCAGACGCCGGCGACCGCGGAGGCGGCCGCGAGCACGAGGGCGGCGCCGATGAGCACGGCGTGCACGGTGTAGAAGGCCGTCCTGCGGCCCTGCTCATCGCGTGCACGGGGGTCCGCTGTCACCCGCTTCCAGAAGCGCGGCCACACCACGACGTTGAAGACGGCGTTGACGAGGAGCAGCACGGCGAGGAGGACGGTCACCCTGCGAGTCTACGAGCCGGTTTGTAGGCTCGACGCCATGGCCATCCGCATCCGCCCCGTCGCTCCGCAGGATCTCGCCGACGTCGAGCGGATCGAGAACGAGGCGGATCGCCTGCTCGTCGACCTGCTCGCCCCGGAGCGGTGGGATCCGGCGCCGGCCGGGGCCGATCGGGCTGCGCAGCCCGGGTTCCTCCTGGTCGCGGAGGGTGACGCGCTCGTCGGGTTCGCGCATGTGCTCGAGGTGGACGGAGCCGCGCATCTCGAGCAGCTGTCGGTGCTGCCCGCCTTCGGTCGTCAGGGGATCGGGCGTCGCCTCGTCGATGCCGTGAAGGACGAGGCGCGGCGGCGCGGACACGCATCCATGACCCTGCGGACCTTCGCGGAGGTGCCCTGGAACGCGCCGTTCTACGCGAGGTGCGGGTTCATCGAGGAGCAGCCGACGACGGCGTTCGAGCGAGGTCTCGTGGCCACGGAGCAGCGGCTCGGGCTGGACCAGCTCGGTCGTCGGATCCAGATGCGCGCCGTATTGCATCGGTCATAGATTCGATCGCGAGTTATCCACAGTTTGGGATTGTTCGGTGTAATGTCCGATGCGGTGGGTAGTGTGGGGGTATGTCGAGGACGATGCCGCGGGAGGATGCGGGGGTGGGCTGGGAGCCCACTCCGGCGGAGGTCGCGGTGACGCGTTCGGCGGTGGAGCGGGCGCGCCAGGCGCGGGTGCTTCAGGCGCAGGCGGCGGCGATGGAGGCGCGGGCGCTGGCTGAGGCGGGGGAGGTCGCGCGGGCGCAGCTGGCGAGGTCGGGGGCGGTCTCGTCGCGGTATGACTTCC
>NZ_JBSQBP010000013.1:0-101345 GCF_053851835.1 Microbacterium sp. KNMS | reverse complement strand
ACCGCCGACGGCACCGAACCCGACCCCGACCGGCCCGAACGCGACCGCACCCTGACCCTCACACCCCTGCCCAGCGGAGCCTTCCGGGTCAACGGCACCCTCGTCCCCGAAGCCGGCGCCCTCCTGCAGAACCTCCTCTCCGCCCACACCAACCCCGCCCGCAACGTCACCTTCACCCCCACCACAGACGGCGACACGAACGAAGAAGACGCGAGCGGCGGCATCGGAGCGGATGGCGCGGAGTTCGGTCCGGTCATGCCGGACACCCGCTCACCGGCGCAGAAGCGGCACGACGCGTTCTTCGCGATGATCCAGGCCGCCTCACGCGCCGCCGAGACCCCCACCCTCGGCGGCGCCGCCCCCACCGTCATGATCCACATCACCGCCGACGACCTCACCACCACAGACACCGACACCGGCCGGCACGGCATCGCGCACCTCGACGGCGTCGACGCGCCCGTCCCCGCGACCGTGGCCCGCCGGATCGGATGCACCGGCGACATCCTCCGCGCCGTGTTCAGCCCTGAAGGGCGCATCCTCGAGCTGCGCAGCATCCAACGCTGCTTCACCCCCACCCAGCGCAAAGCGATCGTCGCCCGCGACGGCGGCTGCATCATCCCCGGCTGCACCATCCCCGCCGCCTGGTGCGAGATCCACCACGTCCAAGACCACGCGCACGGCGGACCCACCGAAACCGACAACGGCGTCCTCCTCTGCTGGTGGCACCACCACCACCTCGACACCTCCGGCTGGAACATCCACATGCACCACGGCGTGCCCTACATCGTCCCGCCCCGCTGGATCGACCGCGACTGCACACCCCGCCCCGCACAAGGATCCGCCACCCGCATACGCACCCGCATCCGCCGCACCCTCACCCGCATCCGCACCTGACCCACCACGGCACCCCCTTGCTGACTGCCTCGACTGCCGACGGCCCCGACCGGGGTGGATGGCCGGTACGCTCGCGTTCGTGAGCGCAACCGACACCCGGACATCCGCCTTCGTCGACCTCGGAGACGGCCTGCGCGTCTCACCGCAGGGATACGGCGGCATGTCCCTCACCGACGTGTACGGCCCGATCTCCGATGACGACGCCCTCCGCACGCTCACGCACGCGGTCGATGCGGGCGTGACGTTCATCGACACCGCGAACGTCTACGGCGAGGGCCGCAGCGAGCGCATCATCTCGCGGCTCCTCGCCACGCGTCGCGACGAGGTGCAGCTCGCGACGAAGTGCGGCATCGTGCCCGGCGGCCGCATCGGCGAGAGGTCGGTGCGCGGCGACCGCGCCCACATCCGCGAGCAGATCGACCTGAGCCTCAGCCGCCTCGGCACCGACCACGTCGACCTCTACTACCAGCACCGCGTCGACCCGAACGTACCCATCGAGGAGACCGTCGGCGCGTTCGCTGAGCTCGTGCAGGAGGGCAAGGTCCTCCATATCGGCCTCTCCGAGCCCACCGGAGACGAGCTGCGGCGGGCCGCTGCCGTCCATCCGATCGCCGCCGTGCAGAGCGAGTGGAGCATCGTCAGCCGCGACGTCGAAGCGCACGTCGTCTCGGCAGCGCGCGAGCTCGGCGTGGGCTTCGTGCCCTACTCCCCGCTCAGCAGGCAGTGGCTCACCGGCGCGTTCGACGCCGCGGCGATGGTCGAGGGCGACGGGCGGCCGAAGTTCCCGCGCTTCGCGCCCGAGGCGCTCGCAGCCAACGCGCCGATCCTCGCCGAGGTCCGCGACCTCGCGGCCGACGCCGGCGTGACGCCCGCACAGCTCGCGCTCGCCTGGCTCTTCGCGAAGGGCGAGCAGCTGGGGCTCCCGGTTGTGCCCATCCCCGGCACCCGCTTCGCCGACCGCGTCGACGAGAACCTCGGCGCCGTCGGAGTGCGCCTCGACCCGGAGGTCGTCGCGCGACTCGACGGCATCGCAGACCGGGTCACGGCGCACCGCTCGTTCGACCCGCTGTGGGTCTCGGATGGCCGCGAGCAGCCGGGCGCTCCGCAGAACCCGCGGCCGACCACCTGACCGTCAGGCCCGTTCGTCGACGAGCGGCTCCAGTGCGAGCGCCGCGACGACCGCGATGAGCGGAAGGGCGACGAGCGCCTGCAGGATCGCTTCCATGATGCCTCCTCCCCGGATGCACCCTGCATCCAGGGCATCCAGAGAACCGGCCGCGCCCCAGCGGTGCCCCTGTGCGGGCTCAGAACGGCCTGCGCGGAGCCTGATGAGGTCGCAGGGAACGCTCGGAATCCCCTGACGATGCGGCCTATGCTGACGGGCATGACCGCCGATGCGCTCCTCGACCCGCTCTTCCTCGATGTCGCGGATCCGGCCATCCGAGACCTCCGCACCCTGCGCGAGGATCTCGCGGTCGCGCCGACGCCCCTGCAGCCGCTCGACCGCCTGCGCGACAAGCTGGGCGGCGGGCCGCGGCTCTGGGTCAAGCGCGACGACCTGACGGGTCTCGCGCTGGGCGGCAACAAGACGCGCAAGCTCGAGTACCTCCTCGCCGACGCACGGCAGCACCGCGCCGACGTGCTCGTCACGGTCGGCGCCGGCCAGTCGAACCACGCCCGCCAGACGGCGGCCGCCGCGGCCAAGGCCGGGCTCGAGTGCGTCCTCGTGCTGCGGGTGCCCGCCGACGCGACGCCCGAGTACCGCGGCTCGGGCAACGTGCTCCTCGACCGAGCGCTCGGGGCGCAGGTCGTGCTCGTCGAGGAGACGGCGGATGACGCGCACCCCGAGATCGCGGCAGCCGACGCGGTCGTCGCGCAGCTGCGGCAGGACGGGCTCCGGCCGTACCTCATCCCGACGGGAGGCTCGACACCGGTCGGCGCCCTCGGGTACCTCGAGTCGTACGCGGAGCTCGCCGACAGCGGCCGCACCTTCGACGAGATCGTCTTCGCGAACGGCAGCGGCGGCACGCATGCGGGCCTCCTCGCGGCCCGTGAGCTGCTTCCCGGCGCCGGTCGCCCGCGGATCCACGGCGTCGCCGTCTCGCCCGAGGTCGACGCCCTGACCGACACCGTCGAGTGGATCTCGCGCGAGGTGCTCGGGTTCTTCGGGCGCGAGCCCGCCGAGTCGCCCTGGCTCGACGCGGCGCACATCGGCCCGGGCTACGGCGTCCTGACGGAGGGCGGCACCGAGGCCATCCAGCTCTTCGCGCGCACCGAGGGCATCCTCCTCGACCCGGTCTACACGGGGAAGGCGGCGGCCGCGCTCATCGCCGGCGTTCGCTCGGGCGCGTACTCCGACGACGAGGACGTGCTGTTCCTGCACACGGGCGGCGCTCCTGCGCTGTTCGCGCACGCTCCCGCGCTCACGGAGGCGTTCTCGAGCTGAGCCGCGCGGTGCTCCCGCCCTGCCCCGCCCGGCGGATAGTCTCGGCGGCATGACCGCAGATTCGCGCGCCTGGACCACGGCATGGCAGATCGCGCGCATCGCGACCGCGATCGCCCTGGTCTCGGCGACCGCTGCGCAGTTCTCGCGGACGGTCGGCAACGCGCTGACGAAGACGGAGGCGCACGCGTCTCACCTGCCGACCGTGATCTCGAACTTCTTCAGCTACTTCACGATCGAGTCGAACCTCTCGAGCGCCATCCTGCTCGTGGTCGCCGCGATCTGGACGTGGACCCGCGGTCGCGACGGCCGCCGCGAGCCCGCGGGGCTGTCGCTTCTGCTCGCCTGCGTCTCGACGTACATGATCGTGACGGGCGTCGTCTACAACATCCTCCTTCGCGGCATCGAGGACCCGACGACCTCGGTCGCGTGGGCGAACGAGGTGCTCCACGTCGTCGGCCCGCTCTTCCTGCTCGCCGACGTGCTCGTCGCCCCGCGACGCGGCGCCCTGCCCTGGCGCGCGCTGGCCGTCGTGATCGCCTTCCCCGTCGTCTGGGCCGTGTACACGCTGCTCCGCGCGAACGCGATCACGGGGCCGGCGACCGGCAACCCCTGGTGGTACCCGTATCCGTTCCTCGATCCGCATCTCCAGGGCGGATACGGCGGGGTCGCGCTGTACATCGTCGGCATCGCCGCGGCCATGGGCGTCATCGGCGCGGCCGTCATCGGCGTGGGGCGCTGGCGCGCAGCGCGCACGGCGACCGAGCGGATGGCCGCCGGCCGGCTCCCCGAGGAGCGCACGCCGCTCGCGTAGCGCCGGATGGCCGCCGAATCGGGCGGGGAGCCGCGCGGCTCTAGGATGGAGAGCATGTCGAAGGTCCTGGAATCCCTCCCCGTCGGCGAGCGCGTCGGCATCGCCTTCTCCGGGGGTCTCGACACCTCCGTCGCGGTCGCGTGGATGCGCGACAAGGGCGCCATCCCGTTCACCTACACCGGCGACCTCGGGCAGCCCGATGAGGACGACATCGAGTCGATCCCCGGCCGCGCCCTGACCTACGGCGCGGAGGCCTCGCGCCTCATCGACTGCAAGCCGCTGCTCGTGGAGGAGGGCCTGTCGGCCCTTGCATGCGGCGCATTCCACATCCGCTCGGCGGGTCGGACCTACTTCAACACGACGCCCATCGGGCGCGCGGTGACGGGCACGCTGCTCGTGCGCGCGATGAAGGAGGACGGCGTCGACATCTGGGGCGACGGCTCGACCTACAAGGGCAACGACATCGAGCGCTTCTACCGCTACGGCCTGCTCGCCAACCCGCGCCTGCGCATCTACAAGCCGTGGCTCGACGCGCAGTTCGTCTCCGAGCTCGGCGGGCGCAAGGAGATGAGCGAATGGCTCGTCGCGCACGACTACCCCTACCGCGACTCCGCGGAGAAGGCGTACTCGACCGACGCGAACATCTGGGGCGCCACCCACGAGGCGAAGACCCTCGAGGAGCTCGACGTCTCGCTCGAGACCGTCGAGCCCATCATGGGCGTCCGCTTCTGGGACCCGGCCGTCGAGATCGAGACCGAGGACGTCACGGTCACGTTCGACGCCGGCCGCCCGGTCGCCCTCAACGGCGTCGAGTTCTCCGACCCGGTCGCGCTCGTCTTCGAGGCCAACCGCATCGGCGGCCGCCACGGCCTCGGCATGAGCGACCAGATCGAGAACCGCATCATCGAGGCGAAGTCGCGCGGCATCTACGAGGCGCCGGGCATGGCGCTCCTCTTCATCGCCTACGAGCGCCTCGTGAACGGCATCCTCAACGAGGACACCCTCGCGACGTACCACGAGCAGGGTCGCCGCCTCGGCCGTCTCATGTACGAGGGCCGCTGGCTCGAGCCGCAGTCGCTCATGCTGCGCGAGTCCATCCAGAAGTGGGTCGGCTCGACGATCACCGGCACCGTCACCCTGCGCCTGCGCCGCGGCGAGGACTACACGATCCTCGCGACCGAGGGCCCCGGCCTGTCGTACGCACCCGAGAAGCTCTCCATGGAGCGCGTCGGCGACGCGGCGTTCGGCCCGACCGACCGGATCGGCCAGCTCACCATGCGCAACCTCGACATCGCCGACTCGCGCTCGCGCCTCGAGGGCTACGTCTCGCGCGGCCTCATCGGAGGCACGACCGGCGAGCTCATCGGCGCCCTCGAGAAGGGCGAGGCCGAGGAGATCACGGCGGGCACGGAGGCCGACGAGGCGCTCGACGCCGCAGGCGAGTCCGCCGCCTTCGACACCGGCACGGACTGAGCCACGTTCTGACGAAGCGGCCCCTCCGATCGGAGGGGCCGCTTCGTCGTACCGGATCAGCGCCCGATGCTCGCGTTGATCCGGTCGTGCGCGATGACCCAGATGATGAGCCCCACGAGCGGGAACGCCAGGATCACGATGATCCACAGCAGCTTGAGCACACCGCCGATGGCGGGGTCGGCGATGGTCTTCACGATGGCGTAGATGATCGCGCCCAGCCAGATGAGGCCGGCCACGCCGATCCCGATCACGCCGATGATGCCGAGGATGTCCATGGCCTCACCCTAGGTCGGGTCGCGTCGCGGTGCGTTCACGAGACGGCCTTCCGGATGTCGGCGCCCCGTGCCATCCTCATCTCGGATCCGGGCAGCGGGCCCGGCGGAGAGAGGACATCCCATGGCCTTCAAGATCTCGCCCTACATCAGCTTCGTCGACAACGCCGCGGAGGCGCTCGAGTTCTACCAGAGCGTGCTGGGCGGCACGCTCAACATCTCGAAGATGAGCGAGTACCCCAGCCCCGAGCTCGATGAGGCCGATGCCGACAAGGTGATGCACGGCCAGCTCGAGCTCGAGAACGGCTTCACGCTCATGGCCTCGGACACCCCGACCGGCATGCCGCGCGACGAGGGCGCGAACCTGTCGGTCACGATCTTCGACGGCGATGCCGAGGAGCTCCGCGGCATCTTCGAGAAGCTCGCCGAGGGCGGCAGCGTGGTCGTTCCCTTCGAGCAGGCGCCGTGGGGCGACTGGTTCGGCATGCTGTCCGACCGCTTCGGCGTGCAGTGGATGGTCAACAGCGGAGCCTGACGACCTCCGAGGCGGGCCTCCGGCGCTTCGGAGGCCCGCCTCAGCGCCGCAGGATGCGCCGAGCGAGACCGTTGCCGATCGCCTGCACGAGCTGCGTCACGATGATGATCACGACGAGTGCGCTGACGATCACGACAGGATCGTTCTGGCGGTGCCCGTAGGCGATGGCGTAGTTGCCGAGCCCCGTGCCGCCGATCATTCCCGCGACGGCTGACATGTCGATGATCGCGATCGTCGCGAAGGTGTAGCCCAGAACGAGGGGGCCGAGTCCTTCGGGCAGGATCACGGTGAGGATGATGCGCCACGGCCCGGCGCCGGTCGAGCGGGCCGCTTCCACGACACCCGGGTCGATCGTGACGAGGTTCTGCTCCACGATCCGCGCGAGGCCGAACGTCGCGGCGATCGAGATCGCGAAGATCGCCGCGGCGTTGCCGATCCCGATCCCGATCACGTAGCGCGCGAGCGGCTGCAGCGCCGCGAGGAAGATGATGAACGGGATGGGGCGGAACGTGTTGACGAGCAGGTTCAGCACCCAGTAGACAACGGGCTGCTGGAGCACGCCGCCGCGACGCGTGACGAAGAGCGCTGTGCCCAGGACGAGGCCCGCGATCCCGCCGATGACGAGCGAGGCTGCCACGAGCCACAGCATGATGCCGGTCTGCTCGACGAGCTCCGGGAAGATGTCGCCGATCTGCTCCAGGATGTCGTTCACGCGGCCACCTCCGTCACCGTGACGCCGTCGCCGATCTCGGCGAGAGCGCCGCGCACGGCCTGCTCGTCGCCGCGCACGGCGATCGTCAGGAGACCGTACACGCGTCCCTGGATGTCGTCCACGCCGCCGTGCACGAGGTTGAAGTCGACCCCCGCTCGCGCGAGAGCGCCGAACACGCGGGCCTCCGACGCGCCCTCGTCCGTGAACGAGATCGTGAAGAAGCGGCCCTCGTGCTGCGTCCGGAGCGCCGCGAGGGCGTCCCCGTCGGGAAGCGCGCGGACCACCGTGCGCACGAAGCGCTTGGCCGTCTCCGTCTGCGGCCGCGTGAAGACGTCGTACGTCAGGCCCGATTCGACCACCCGACCGCGCTCCATGACCGCGACCTTGTTCGCGATGCGCGCGATCACGTCCATCTCGTGCGTGATGACGACGATCGTGATGCCGAGCTCACGGTTCACTCGCGCGAGCAGGTCGAGCACCTCGTCGGTCGTCTCCGGGTCGAGCGCGCTCGTCGCCTCATCGGCGAGCAGGATGCCCGGGTTCGCGGCGAGCGCGCGGGCGATGCCGACGCGCTGCTGCTGGCCCCCTGAGAGCTGCTCGGGGTACGCATTCGCCTTGTCGGACAGCCCGACGAACTCGAGAAGCTCCGCGACCCGCTTCGCGCGCTCGGCCCGGGGCATCCGCGCCACCTCGAGCGGATACGCGACGTTGCCGCTGATCGTGCGCGAGCGCAGCAGATTGAAGCGCTGGAAGATCATGCCGATGCCCTGCCGCAGCTCACGCAGCCGGCGCTCGGGGATGGCCGTGATGTCGGTGCCGTCGACGTCGATCGAGCCGGCTGTCACCGGCTCGAGGCCGTTGATGAGCCGGACGAGTGTCGACTTCCCGGCTCCGGAGTAGCCGATGATGCCGAACACGTCGCCCCGCTCGATCTCGAGCGAGACGCCGTCGACGGCGACCACCGGCCCGTCGCCGCGCCGCTGCGGCGGATAGCTCTTCGTGACATCGGAGATGGTGATGTGCGGCATGGCTCCTCGGCTCTCGGAAAGCGCGATACGCGGGCGGCCTCGGGCCACCCGCGTATCGTAACGCGGCGGGGTCGGTCAGCCGGCGCTCTGCGCCTGCTCCTGGACCTCCTCGAGCGACGCCTGGAGCTCCTCCTTGGGCGTCTGCACGAACTCGGCCGTGCCGCTCGCGCTCTCCTGAGCGCCGTCGAGCACGTCCTGGTTGGTCTGGTAGATCTCGACGAGCTTGTTCAGCACCTCGTCGTCGACGTCCTCGGCGCGCGTCGCGAAGATGTTGACGTACGGGAGCGCCGAGGGGTCCGACGGGTCGTCCGACGCGATCGCGTCCTCGCCGGTGAGACCGGCGTTCTGCAGGAAGTCGTTGTTGATGATCGCGGCCGCGACATCGGGCAGCGACGTGCCGATGAGCGATGCGTCCAGGCCCTCGACCTTCACGCGCGATCCCTCCTCGACGTCCTCGAGCGTCGAGAAGGGGCTGCCGCCATCCTTCAGCTCGATGAGGCCCGCCGACTGGAGGACGAGCAGACCGCGGGCCTGGTTCGTCGTGTCGTTCGGCACGATGACGGTCTCGCCCTCGGGGATGTCCTCGACGCTGTCGTACTTCTGCGAGTACAGTCCGAGCGGGTAGATGGCCGTGGAGCCGATGGGCTGGAGGTCGTCGCCAGTGGCCACGTTGTGATCGGCGAGGTAGAGGATGTGCTGGAACTGGTTGATGTCGAGCTCGCCCTCGCTGAGCGCGGGGTTGGGCTGCGTGTACTCGGTGAAGTCGACGATGTCGACGTAGATGCCCTCCTCCTCGGCCGCGGCCTCGAAGACGGCCCAGTAGGGCTCGCTCGCGCCGACGACGCCGAGCTGAACCGGGTCGGCCTCGGTTCCGCGGGTCTCCGCGGCGGGCTCTTCGGCGGCGTCGCCGCCACCGGAGGCGCAGCCGGCAACGGCCAGGAGGCCGACGACGGCGAGGGGTGCCAGAGTGCGAATGCGGAATGCCATGTGAAGCTCCTCGGGTGCAGGGATTCCACGGTAGGCAGACGCGCCGCCGACCCGCCAACCAGGCGACACAGAGCGCAACAGGATGGCCGTCCGAGCGAGTCAGCGGAACGGCGCTGCCACGGCGTTGCGGTGGTACTCGAAGATGATGCTCGTGCGCGTGGTCGCGACCGACGGCTGCGCAGAGAGATGGTCGACGACGAACTGCCGGACGTCCGATGCGCGCTCGACCGCGATGTGGACGAGGAAGTCGTCGGCGCCGCCGATGAAGAACAGCTGCACGACCTGCGGCAGGCGCCGCACCTCGTCGGCGAACGCGACGATGCTGTCGTGCCGCGACCCGGGGCGCAGCGTGACGCCGACCATCGCCTGCAGGCCGCGGCCGAGGCGCTCCTGGTCGACGCTGGCGTGGAAGCCGGTGATGACGCCGCGCTCGACGAGCGAGCGCATGCGGGCGTGAGCGGTCGAGGGCGCGATGTCGAGAGCCGCCGCGAGGTCGGCGTTCGTGATGCGCCCCTCGCGCTCGAGGATGGCGAGGATGCGGGCATCGAGGTCGTCCAGCCGCTCGGTTCGAACATCCTTCGATCGCGGGTCGCGTCCGGGGCCATCCATGGACGAAAGCGTAGCGACATCCGCTCTCTTTCCGAAGGATCTTCGGGACCGGATGACCTCGGGCGATGATCCTGCGAGCATCGAAGGAGAGCGGCTCACGAGGCCGCGCGCCGTCGACGGAGACCAGGAGCCCCACCATGCGCATCGGAATCCCCACCGAGATCAAGAACAACGAGAACCGCGTGGCCCTCACGCCGGCGGGCGCCGACGCCCTCGTCCATCGCGGTCACGAGGTGCTCGTGCAGGCGGGCGCGGGGGCCGGATCGCACTTCTCCGATGACGACTACCGCTCCGCGGGCGCCCGCATCGTCTCGGACGCGGAGACGGTGTGGGGCGACGCCGAGCTGCTCGTCAAGGTCAAGGAGCCGATCGCCTCGGAGTACGGCCACCTGCGCGATGACCTGACGCTGTTCGCCTACCTCCACCTCGCCGCCGACCAGCCGCTGACCGACGCGCTCATGGCGGCCGGAACGACGTCCGTCGCGTATGAGACGGTGCAGCTCGCCGACCGGTCGCTCCCGCTCCTCACGCCCATGAGCGAGGTCGCCGGACGCCTCTCGATCGCGGTCGGCGCCTATCACCTCACTCGGCCGCAGGGTGGCCGGGGGATGCTGCTCGGCGGCATCGCCGGCGCCCCGCGCGCCGAGGTCGTCGTCATCGGCGGCGGTGTCGCGGGCGAGCATGCCGCGGCGAGTGCGCTCGGCCTCGGCGCGCAGGTCACCGTCATCGACGTGAGCCTGCCGCGCCTGCGCGAGCTCGAGCACCGGTACGGCGGAGCCCTGCAGACGCGGCATTCGACGCGGTACGCGATCGGGGAGGCGCTCGAGCGCGCCGACCTCGTGATCGGATCGGTGCTCATCCCCGGGGCGGCGGCCCCCAAGCTCGTCACCGACGAGATGGTCGCCGCGATGAAGCCCGGATCGCTGCTCGTCGACATCGCGATCGACCAGGGCGGATGCTTCGAGGGCTCGCACGCGACGACCCACGACGACCCGACGTTCCCCGTGCACGACAGCCTCTTCTACTGCGTCGCGAACATGCCCGGCGCCGTCCCCGAGACGTCGACGCGTGCCCTGACGAACGCGACGCTGCCCTACATCGCCGCCATCGCCGACCGCGGCTGGCACGCGGCCGCGCAGGCCGACCCCGCTCTCGCGAAGGGGCTCAACGTGTTCGGCGGCTCCGTGACGAACGCGGGCGTCGCCTCGGCCTTCGGCTACGCACTCGCCAGCTGACCCCCGGCCGTCTTCCCGAGGCCGGTTCCATCGAGACTAGCCCCGGGCGTCGAGACCCGCGCACGGAGCACTAGCCTCGACGACGAGCGCTAGTCTCGCGGGTGGGGCGGGCTCGCGAGCTCGTCGCTCGAACCGGCGTCGGCGGCGAGCTCGTCGACGAAGAGGCTCTCCTCGTCGATCGTCCTGTTCCGGTACGCCTGGCGGCCGACCATGTGCGCCGAGAGCGGCGCGGTCGCCATCTGGATGACGACGATCGGCACGAGCATCGCCACGGCCGCCCACGACCGCAGCGACAGCGCGGCCGCGATCGCGATGAGGAGGAGCCCCAGCACCTGGGGCTTCGTCGCGGCGTGAAGGCGCGAGGGCACGTCGCGGAAGCGCAGGAGGCCGATCGCGGCCGTGAGGCACAGCAGCGCCCCCACCAGGACGAGAACGAGGGCCGTGGTGTCGAGGATCTCGTCGCCGCTCATCGGTCCTGCTCCTTCCGCGCGACGAAGCGGGCCACCGCGATCGAGCCGAAGACGCCGATCGCGGCGATGATGAGCATGATCGGCAGCGTGCGCGTGTGCTGGTTGATGACCGCCTCCGCGCCGAGAACGCACAGCACCATGCTCAGCAGCACATCGCTCGCGACCGCGCGATCCAGGATCGACGGGCCCACGACCATCCGCACGATCGTGAGCGCGGCAGCGATCGCGAAGACCGCGAGGATGGCGATGACGAGCAGGTTCATCGGGCGCCTCCCTGCGCGATGCGGTCCTCGACGGCAGGGGCGCCGCCCCGGATGAGCGCGACATCCTCGCGCGAGCCGACCGCGCGCACGGCGCGCGCCTCCCAGCGGAGGGCGGACGCACGCTGGCTCTCGACATCCGCCGCCGAGCGGACGCCGATCACGTGCAGGTACAGCACGCGGTTCTCGCGATCGGCCTCGACGACGAGCGATCCGGGGATGAGCGAGGTCGCGACCGCGGTGTGGGTCATCACGAGGTCGTCGTCGATGCGCAGCGGGACGCGGATGATCGCGGCGCCGGGCTGCCCGGGCGTCAGGGTCTGCCACGCCACGGTGAGCGCACCGCGGACGAGCGATGCGAGGAAGACGACGACGAAGACCACGCCGAACCAGATGTTGACGCGTCCCGAGAGCTCGGCCGTCGGCAGGCGGAACACGGTCGTCACGAACAGCGCGATGACGAGGCCCGTGACCGCGGCGAGCAGCGTGAACTGGCCCCAGAGCAGCATCCAGAGCACGACGAGCCAGACGAAGAACGGAAGCTGCCGCCAGACCCGGCTGAGCAGCGTGCGGGGAGCTGCCGGGCTCATGCTCCGCCCTCCACGTCCTCGAGCTGGACGAGCGAGATCGGCTCGAGCAGCGACTGGCCGATCCGCTCGCAGACATCGTAGAGCGGGCCCGCGAAGACGGTCAGGCCCACCGTGACCGCGACCATCCCGACCGTCGCGGTCGTCATGATCCGCGGGATGACCCGGCGCTCGGTCTGCACACCCGCCGCGGGGGCGTCGGAGAGGTGCGAGATGCGGGCCTCGGTCTCGGTCGAGTCCTCCTCCTCGCGCCAGAACGCGAGGTTCCACGCGCGCATGAGGGCGTACAGCGTGAGCAGCGACGTGATGATGCCGCCCGCGATGACGACGTACATGAGCGGAGTGCCCACGCGGGCGGCCGCCTCGAAGAGGGCGAACTTGCCGATGAAGCCCGAGAACGGCGGCAGGCCGCCGAGGTTGAGCGCGGGGATGAAGTACAGCGCCGCGAGCAGCGGCGCCGCCGCGAAGAGGCCCTTGACCTTGAGGATCGAGGTCGACCCCGCGCGGCGCTCGATGAGGCCGACCGCGAGGAAGAGGGTTGTCTGCACCACGATGTGGTGGACCATGTAGTAGATCGTCGCCCCGACGGCCTCCTCGGTCGCGATCGCGAGCCCGAAGATCATGTAGCCGACGTGGCTCACGAGCGTGAACGAGAGGATGCGCTTGAGCTCGGCCTGCGCCACGGCGCCGAGGATGCCGACGAGCATCGTCGCGAGGGCGACGACGAGCAGCAGCGCGTTGATGTCGGAGTCGTGGAAGAGCTGGGTCTCGGTGCGGATGAGCGCGTACACGCCCACCTTGGTGAGGAGGCCCGCGAAGACGGCCGTGACCGGTGCCGGCGCGGTCGGGTACGAGTCGGGCAGCCAGAACGACAGCGGGAAGACGGCCGCCTTGATCGCGAAGGCGAGCACGAGCAGCACGTGGATGACGAGCTGCACGTCGGAGGGGAGCTCGACCATCCGCTCGGCGATCTGCGCCATGTTCACGGTGCCGAGCGCGCCGTAGATCACGGCGATCGACGACAGGAAGAGGATCGACGACACGAGCGACACGACGATGTAGACGACGCCCGAGCGGATCCGCGCCTTCGTGCCGCCGAGCGTGATGAGCACGTACGACGCGACGAGCAGGATCTCGAACCCCACGTAGAGGTTGAAGAGGTCGCCCGCGATGAAGGCGTTGAAGATGCCCGCCGCGAGGATGAGATACGACGGGTGGAAGATCGAGACGGGGGTCTCGTCGTCGCCGTCCGCCGCGCCCTGGCCGACCGAGAAGAGGAGGACGGCGAGGAGCACGACGCTCGACACGGCGACGAGAAGGGCCGCGAGCCGGTCGACGTACAGGACGATGCCGAACGGCAGCGGCCATCCGGCGACCGACACCGCGAGCGGCGTGCCGAGGTCGACCGCGATGAGGAGTACGACCGCGAGCACGAACGTCACGCTCAGCGTGAGGATCGACAGCGTCACCTGAAGGCGGCGCCGACGGCCGAAGATGAGGGTCAGGGCCGCCCCGAGGAGCGGGATGGCGACGAGGAGCGGCACGAGGTTGCTCACGGGCTCTCCTCCCCTCGGTCGTCCTGATCGGCGCGGCGTCTGTATTCCGAATCCGGTATGTCGACGGGGGCGTCATCCTGCAGGCCCGGGGCATCCGCCGCGTGCAGGAGCGTGATGGGCGACGCGGCGACCCCGACGAAGTCCGTGACCGACTCGTCGCCGGTCTCCGCGTCCTCCTCCTCGACCTCGAGCACGTCCTCCGTCTGGATCGCGCGCTCGCGCAGCGACAGGTCCTCCTCGTCGTCCTCGACCGTGTCGGCCCGGCCGAGCTGCCACGACCGGTAGATGAGCGCGAGGAGGAATGCGCTCACGGCGAAGGTGATGACGATCGCCGTGAGCATGAGGGCCTGCGGGAGCGGATCGCTCTGCGGCCCGTCGTCGCCGTAGAACGGCGAGACCCCGGGGTACCCCATGACGGTCAGCAGCAGGAGGTTCGTCGCGTTGCCGAGGAGCAGGAAGCCGATGAGAACGCGCGTGAGGCTCCGCTCGAGCATCGCGTAGACACCCGCTGCGTACAGGCCGGCCATGATCGCGATGAGCGTGAACGAGGTGGTCATCGGGTCACCGCCGTCTGCTCCTGGGCATCCTTCTCGGTGCGCAGCTGGCGGTCCACCTCGGCGCCGAGGCTCCTCAGGACGTCGAGCACGAGCCCGATGACGACGAGGTAGACGCCGATGTCGAAGATCGTCGACGTGACGAACTCGACGTGGCCGACGAGCGGCAGATCGGCCTCCCAGACCCCGCGCGTGAGCGGGTCGAGTCCGAACAGCAGCGGCACGACCGCGGTCCCCACTGCGAGCACCATCCCGATGCCCAGCAGCTGGCCGGCGTCGCCCGGCGCCGCGACCCCGAGCTCGTATCGCCCGCCGGCGATGTACCGCATGACGAGCGCCATGCCGGCGACGAGCCCGCCCGCGAATCCGCCGCCGGGCAGGTTGTGGCCTGCGAAGAGCAGATAGAGCGACACGACGATGATCGTGTGGAAGAGGATGCGCACGATCACCTCGAGCAGGATCGAGCGCGCCTCGCGGCTCATCCGCTGTCCGCCGACGAGCCACGCGCGCGGCCGGTCGCGGTTGGCGCTCGTCTCCGTGCGGATCCCATCCGTCGTCTCCACGAGCGGGCGTGTGCGGCCCGCCTTGCGCGCGGCCCGCGGGAGCTTCCGGGTCGTCGAGCGCAGCGTGTCGGAGCGGTGCGTGACGAACACGAGCGACGCGACGCCGGTCGCCGCGAGGACAAGCACCGAGAGCTCGCCCATCGTGTCCCACCCGCGCAGGTCGACGAGGGCGACGTTCACGATGTTCCGGCCGTGGCCGATCTCGTAGGCCATCTCGCCCCACGCCGTCGAGATCGGCTCGTGGATGCGCGCACTCGAGGCGAGGACGGCCACGACCGCCATCGTGATGCCGACCGCGATCGCGAGGACGGCGCGCGCCACGGGGGCCACCGAGTCGTTGTGGCTTCCGAGCCGAGACGGCAGTCGGCGCAGCACGAGCGCGAAGGCGATGAGGGTGATCGCCTCCACGAGCACCTGCGTGAGCGCGAGGTCGGGAGCGCCCTCGACCGCGAAGAGCACGACCATCCCGAGCCCCGTGACCGAGACGAGCACGACGCCCGTGTAGCGCTTCCGTGCGCGCACCGCGAGGATGCCCGCGGCGATCATGAGCGGTGCGGCGGCGAGCTGCACGGGGTGCTGCCACGCGTCGAGCGCGACGCGCCACTCGTGGCCGGCGAGGAGCACGGTCCCCTCCGCGGCGACGAACACGACGAAGATCGTCCCGACGTACAGGGGCAGCGACCCGCGCTGGGTGAGCGAGGTCACCGCGACCGACAGGCGGTCGACCGTGCGGGTCGTCGCGTAGTAGACGTCGGCCGCCTGGATGCGCAGGACGCGGCCCGATGCATCCCAGCCGGTGCGGCGCGCGACCCAGAAGACGCCGGCGCCCGCGACGATCGTGAGCAGCGACAGCAGGAGCGCGGGCTCGAGACCGTGCCAGAGCGCGAGGTGGTAGTGCCCGTCGCCCAGGGCGGTGTCGGCATAGCCCGACAGGACGTCGTCGAGGAGCGGTGCGACGAGCCCGCCCGCGAGCGCGAGGGACGCGAGGATGAGCGGCGACGTGAGGAACCCGAGCGGCGGATCGGGCCAGTGCGTCTGCTCCCGCTCCGCGCCGCTCGCGTCGCGCTTCGTCCAGAACGCGCCCCAGACGAAGCGGATGCCGTACGCGAGCGTGAGCGCCGATCCGAGGACGACGCCGACGAGGGCGATGAGACCCCAGACGTCGCCCGCAAGCGCCTCGTCGAGGAGCGCCGTGAAGGCGGCCTCCTTCGCCACGAACCCGAGGGTCGGTGGTAGGCCGGCCATCGTCGCGACGGCGACCATCGAGAGGGCCGCCATCGTCGGCGCCTGACGGCCGACGCCGCTCAGCTCGTCGATGTCGCGCGTCGAGAGCTGACGGTCGATCACGCCGACGACGAGGAAGAGGGCCGACTTGAACAGCGCGTGCGAGAGGAGGAGCGCGATGCCCGCGAGCGCGGTGTCTCGCGCGCCGAAGCCGATCACCGTCGAGATGAAGCCGAGCTGGCTCACCGTGCCGAACGCGAGGATGCGCTTGAGGTCGGTCTCGCGCAGCGCCTGGACGCCGGCGAGGATCATCGTCACGACGCCGAGCGTGACGACCACGGGGCGCCAGGGGTCGCTCTCGGCGAAGGCGGGGGCGAACCTGGCGAGCAGGTAGATGCCCGCCTTCACCATGGCGGCGGCGTGGAGGTAGGCGCTGACCGGAGTCGGCGCGGCCATCGCACCGGGAAGCCAGAAATGCAGGGGGAACAGCGCCGACTTGCTGACGGCGCCCACGAGCAGGAGCACGAGCGCCACATCGACGAGCGGGCCGGTCGGCGCGAGCTCGAGGATGCCCGACAGGCTCGTGGTGCCCGCGACCACGACGAGGATCACGACGCCGACGAACATGACGAGGCCGCCGAGCGTCGTCACGAGGAGAGCCTGCAGGGCCGCACGGCGGCTCGCCGCACGCGTGTGGTAGTGCCCTATGAGGAGGTACGAGAGGATGCTCGTCATCTCCCAGAACATGACGAGCATGACGGCGTCGTCGGTCAGCACGAGCCCGTACATCGCCCCCGCGAACGCGAGCAGCACCGCCGAGAAGCGGCCCAGACCCGAGGTCTTGCCGCGGAAGTACACGCGGCAGTAGAGCATGACGAGGGCGCCCACGCCGGTCACGACCAGGGTCATGACCCAGCTCAGCGTGTCCATCCGCATCGAGAGCGCGACATCGAGCGGCCCGATCCAGGTGTATGACTCGAACGGAATGGGGCCGTCGATCACACGGGGCGAGACGACCACCGCATGCACGAGCGCCGCGAGAGGGAAGAGGGCCGCGACCCAGAAGACCCGCGCTCCGAGCCACCTCGCCAGAACCGGGAGCAGAAGCGCTCCGCCCGCGAACATCGCCAGGAGCACGAGCATAGGCATCTCCTCTGGCTCGTCGCGCGCGGCGGGTCAGGTGCGGGGTTTCCCTCCATTCTAGGTGCCGATCCGCGTGATCCTGCCGAAAAGCTGGGAAATGCCCTCAGCGGCATGCATCTTGAGGCGCTCCAGAGGCCATCTTGACGGTTAGGCTCGTGCGGTGCGTCTCGTCATCGCCCGCTGCTCCGTCGACTACACCGGTCGACTCAATGCGCATCTGCCGCTCGCCGCGCGCGTGCTCATGCACAAGGGCGACGGGAGCCTGCTCGTGCACTCGGACGGCGGCTCGTACAAGCCGCTGAACTGGATGAGCCCGCCCTGCCGTCTCGACGTCGTCGAGCCGGATGAGGAGCTCGCCTCGGCCGGGGTCGTGCAGGTGTGGAAGGTCACGCACAAGAAGACCGGCGACGCCCTGACGGTGCGCATCCACGAGGTGCTGAGCGACACGCAGCACGACCTCGGCGTCGACCCCGGCCTCATCAAGGACGGCGTCGAGGCCGACCTGCAGCGCCTGCTCGCCGAGCAGGTCGATCTCATCGCAACCGGCGCGACCCTCGTGCGCCGGGAGTACCCCACCGCGATCGGGCCCGTGGACCTCCTCGTGCGCGATTCGGCCGGCGTCGCGATCGCGGTCGAGGTGAAGCGCCGCGGCGACATCGACGGCGTCGAGCAGCTCACGCGGTACCTCGAGCTGCTCGGCCGCGACCCCCATCTCGCACCCGTGCAGGGCGTGTTCGCTGCCCAGGAGATCAAGCCGCAGGCCCGCGTGCTCGCAGAGGACCGCGGCATCCGCTGCCTGACCCTCGACTATGAGGAGATGAAGGGCATCGAGTCGGGCGTCCCCCGACTGTTCTGAGGCCGTCCTCCGCCCAGGTCGCACTTCGCGGCCCCAAACCGGCCGATACCGACGCCAACTGCGACCTGAACAGCCCGTCCCCCACCCAGGTCGCACTTCGCGGCCACAAACCGGCCGATACCGACGCCAACTGCGACCTGAACAAGGACGGCCGCAGTCCGCAAGCGGCGAGAAGGACCAGCCCCTAGGCCCGGCGCAGGCGCAGGGTCACGAGCTCGAACGGCCGCAGCTCCAGAGCAAGTGGGTCGCCCGACCCGGACTCCAGCGCGCGCTCGAGGAGGTCCGTCCGCCGCGCATCGGCGACCGCGAACCCCGGCACGAGCCGGCCCGAGGCACGCGCCCCGCGGGCCTCGTACAGGCGCACGACGACGTCCCCAGACCCGTCCTCCGCGAGCTTGACCGCCTCGACGAGGATCGAGGGCGCTCCGTCGATCCGCACGATCGGCTCGACGAGGCGACCGCGCCGAATGCGCGGGGGCAGGTTGAGCCGGTAGCCCTCTGCCGCCGCGTCGAGGATCCCGCCGGTCGACACCGCATGGCGGAAGACGTGCACGCCCTGGTCGGCCTCGGGGTCGGGGAACACCGGCGCCCGCAGCAGCGACTCCCGCACGCGCGTCGCGCCGCCCCCGCCGGCACGCGCACGGCGTGTCACGTCGTGGCCGTACACGCGGTCGTTCGCGACGGTGACGCCGAAGCCGGGCTCGTCCACGTGCAGCCATCGATGCGCCACGGTCTCGAACCGCGCGGCGTCCCACGACGTGTTGGCGTGGATCGGGCGGCGGATGTGTCCGAACTGGATCTCCGACGCCGCCGTGTCGGCGAGCACGTCGACGTCGAACGCGAGCTTGAGGAGCTTCTGCCGCTCGTGCCAGTCGACCGTCGTCTCGATGTCGAGCGCGGCGCCGTGCGGCGCGATCCGCAGGCGCTGCACGACGGAGGACCTCCCCACCTCGCGCTCCACGACGACCGCGTCCTCCTCGATCCGGATGGCCGCGGTGCGGGCGGGCGCGAGCGGGGTGCGGTTGAAGTGGTGGTCGATGTCCCACGCGTCCCACTGGTTCGGGGTGTCGCGGAACAGCTGCAGCACGTTGCCGCGCCCCTCGGGCGGCACGACCTCGCGACCGGCTCGGCGGTCGACGAACGACACGATCTCGCCGTCGGCGTCGATCACGACCCGGAGGGCGTCCGACTCGAGCACGTACCCGCCGTCGGCTTCGCGCACGGATGAGCGCGCGCCATCCGCTCGTGTCGGCGCTGCGGCGAGCGCCGGCGCCCCGTGGAGCGCGATGGGCGCCGCGTTGAACACGACCTCCTCGTCGCCGTCGCCCCCGAGCACGTCGAGCGCGTCGGCGATGAGCGCCTCGAGGTCGTCGGCCACGCGCGCGTAGTTCTCCTCGGCCTGCTGGTGCACCCAGGCGATCGACGAGCCGGGCAGGATGTCGTGGAACTGCTGCAGGAGCACGGTCTCCCATGCGCGGCGAAGGGCATCGGCCGGGTACGGCGCCCCGTGCCGCACGGTCGCGACGGTCGCCCACAGCTCCGCCTCGCGCAGGAGGTGCTCGCTGCGCCGGTTGCCCGCCTTGGTGCGCGCCTGCGACGTGTACGTGCCGCGGTGGAACTCGAGGTAGAGCTCGCCCGACCACGTCGCCGGCGACGGATGGCCCGCCCGGGCCTGCGCGAAGAAGGCGTCGGGGCGCAGGAAGTCGACGCGAGGCGACCCCTCGAGGTCGCGCTTGCGGAGGCCGGTCTCGATCATCTCGCGCGTGGGCCCTCCCCCGCCGTCGCCGTAGCCGAACGGCACGAGCGACAGATCGCTGATCCCGCGCTCGGCGTTCTGGCGCTCGGCGCGCGCGAGGTCGACCGCGCCGAGGTCAGAGTTGTACGTGTCGACAGGAGGGAAGTGCGTGAACACGCGGGTGCCGTCGACGCCCTCCCACAGGAAGGTGTGATGCGGCATGACGTTCGTCTCGTTCCACGAGATCTTCTGGGTGAGGAAGTGCTCCGATCCCGATGCCGCGACGATCTGCGGCAGCGCACCGGAGTATCCGAAGGAGTCCGGCAGCCACACCTCGGTCGTCTCGACCCCCAGCTCGCGCAGGAAGAACCCCTTGCCCGCGACGAACTGGCGAGCGAGCGCCTCGCCGCCCGGCATGTTCGTGTCGGATTCGACCCACATGCCGCCCACCGGCGCCCACCTCCCCTCGGCGACGCGCTCGCGGATGCGCGCGAAGAGCTCGGGATAGTGCTCCTTCATCCACGCGTACTGCTGCGCCGACGACGCCGCGAACACGAAGTCGGGGTAGCGGTCCATGAGGTCGAGCACGTTCGAGAACGTCCGCGCGCACTTGCGGATGGTCTCGCGCACGGGCCAGAGCCACGCCGAGTCGATGTGCGCATGGCCGACGGCCGCGACCCGGTGCGTCGAGGCGGGGGATGCCGCGGCGAGCGCGGGCGCGAGGCTCTCCCTCGCGAGCGCCGCGGTCGCCGGGACGTCGTCCGGGTCGAGGGCGTCGGAGGCCCGCTCGAGGGCGCGGAGCAGGCCCGCGAGCCGCGTCGACCGCTCGGGAAGCACCGCGAGGAGACCCTCGAGCGTCGACCAGTCGCGCTCGAGCGCCGCGACCTCGCGATCGCGCAGCACGAGGCGCACGCCCCCGAAGCGGTACAGGGGGTCGCTCCCCGCGGTCGCCTTGTCGCCGAGCGCCGTCGGGCGGAACTCCCAGTCCGACCCCACGTCGGGGTTCGAGGCCGCCTCGATGAGCACGTCGACGTGCGCGGCTGCCGCATCGACGGCGACCCAGTCGTTGCGCGGCTCGAGTCCCTTGAGCACGCTCCCGTCCGGCGTGTAGACGAGGCCCTCGCACTGGAAGCCGGGCTGCCCCGGGATGAACCCGAGATCCACGACGAGCTCGATGTCGTGCGTCCCCGCCTGCGCGCGCTCGCGCCATCCGCTCGGCACCTCCGCGCGCACGCGGAACCAGGTGGTGCCCCACGGGCGCCCCCACGCATCACCCGATGCGATCGGCCTGAAGCCGTCGCGCGGCACAGCAGCGAAGGGCACCGGCTCGTCCGGCGCCTCCCACGCATCGACCTCGATCGGCGCGTGCTCGGCGCGGATGGCCGGGGCGATGCGATCACGGTAGGTGCGGGCGATGCGGCTCGCGATCAGGGCGGAGTCATCGTGCATGGGGTGAGACAAGCACGAGAGCGACGTCGCTGTCACGCGGCGCGCAGCGATCCGGCAAGGACGCCGTCGACGGCGACGCGCCGCGGATAGGGTGGGGAGCATGGCGTCCGAGATCTCCCCCTGGTCCTGCATCCTCTGGGACGTCGACGGGACCGTCGCCGACGCATCCGCCGGGATCCTCCCCCGCATCACGCAGGTCCTCACCGACCTCGGTCGGACCCCGCCCGGCCCCGACGAGCTGTCGGCGTGGATCGGCCCGCCCATGCTCGAGTCGTTCCAGGTGCGCGGCATGCTGAGCCCCGAGGAGGCCGTCGACGCCGTCGCGCGCTACCGCGAGCTCGCCGCGCGCGAGGGCTACGCCGAGTCGGTCGCGCTGTACCCCGGCGTCGCCGACCTCATCCACGCCGTGAACGCGGCGGGCGTTCCGCAGGCGACCGCGAGCACGAAGCCCGAGAACCAGGTGATCGCGATCCTCGAGCACTACGGGCTCGCCGGCTGCTTCACCTCGATCACGGGCGCGTCCTCCGACGCCGATTCACTCGACACGAAGGCCACCGTGCTCGCGAAGGCCCTCGAGCGGCTGAAGGAGGCGGGGGTCGACACGTCGCACCCCGTGCTCATCGGCGACCGCCACCACGACGTCGACGGCGCCACGGAGCACGGCGTTCCCGTCATCTTCGTCCGATGGGGCTTCGGCACCCCGGGCGAGGAGGAGGGCGCGATCGCGGTCGTCGACGACATCGACCAGCTGCGCCCGCTTCTCCTGTCCGAGCAGTCCGACGCCGCCTAGCCCGCCGCCGTGTTCGACGACTTCGACATCGAGCTCGAGACCGTCCTGGCGTGGGTCCTGCCCGCACTCGCGGTCTTCGCGGGGGCCGCGCTCGTCGTCGTGCTGACGGTGTGGATCGTCAAGCGCTCCCGTCGGGGTCGCCGGGCGCGTGCACGGGCGGCGACCGCCCTGGACGGCGTCGGCACGAAGCTCGTCGCGCTCGACGACGCGGTGGACGAGCTCGAGCTCGAGCTGCAGCTCTCGGGAGCCCTGTACGGCGGCGACCCGCCGCCCACGCTGCGCCGGTCGCGCATGACCGCGCAGCACACGCGCGACGATGCGTTCGGCGAGTACCGCGCGCTGCGCGAGTCGACCGAGCTTCCCGCACGCGTCCGCCGAGCCGCACGCGCCCTCACGGCGCGCCTCGACAGGGCGCTGCAGGCCGTCGAGGCCGCACGCGGCGAGCACGGCGCCTGGATCGCCTCGCACGTCACAGCGGCCGAGCAGGTGGCGTCCGCCCGCGAGCGCCTCGCGGGCGTCACCGAGCGGATGGGCGACCCCACGGCGCTCCTCGACGACCTCGCGGCACGCGCCGATCGGTCGGAATGGGACGACGCCGCGGGCGCGGCGGACGACGCCCGAGCGGCGCTCGAGGATGCTCGTCGCCTCCTCGACGAGGCGGAGCGAGCCGCGCAGGACCCGTCCCGATCGGCCCTGGACGACCTCGCGGCGGCTGAGCGCCGACTCCGCACGGCCGAGCAGCGGTCGCGCGCGCTCGAAGAGCGCCACCGCATCGTGCTGCAGGCGGCGCAGGCGGTGCGCGGCGAGCTCGACGCCGCAGCCGCGGCCATCCGCTCGGCCACGGGCATCCGCGCGGCGCTCGAGCCATCCGATGCCGAGCGCCTCGGGCGCGAGATCGAGCGGGCGGCCGACGAGCTCGATCGGCTGCGCGCGGAGGCGGAGCGCCGGCCCGTCGCGACGAACGAGGGCGTCGCCCGTCTGCGCGACCGTCTCGACATCGCCCTCGCGGATGCCCGCACGGCGCAGCAGCGGCTGCTCGGCGCGCGCAGCGCCCTCCCCGGCACCCTGGCCGCCGCACGCTCGGCGCTCGCCCGGGCGGAGACCGCGGTCGGCCACGGGGCGTCGCTCGAGGCGCGGGTGCGACTCGACGCCGCCCGCGCGGAACTCGCCCAGGCGCGGCAGACCGTCGACCCGGTGGAGGCTCTCGACGACGCGCGCCGCGCCATCCGCCATGCCGAGGACGCGAAGGCGCTCGCGGACCACGACCGCGCGAGCGCGTGACCGCCGGCCCGTCCGGGCAGACGGAAGGGCCCGTGCGAGCTGGTCGCACGGGCCCTTCGAACGCTGTGGGTTACAGCGGGCGGATGTTCTCCGCCTGGAGGCCCTTGGGGCCCTGGGCGATTTCGAACTCCACGCGCTGGTTCTCTTCGAGCGAGCGGTAGCCGCTCGCGCTGATCGCGGTGTAGTGCGCGAAGACGTCAGAGCCGCCCTCGTCAGGAGCGATGAAGCCGAAGCCCTTCTCCGAGTTGAACCACTTGACGGTGCCTTGCGTGCTCATGTACTGCCGTTCTTCTTGATGGGTGCCGATGCAGATTTCGCGCCGACCGAGGCCCACGCTACGGGAGTCGAGCCGAAATGGATAGGGCCATCCGCCGAATGACGAAGATGGTCGGCAGATGGCCAGGAAAAGAATCAGCCCTCATCGGCTAGGGGGGATAGCGATGAGGGCTGGACGACCGAGAGGGACGTCTGCGAACACGATACTGCATTTGTCCCCCAAATGGGGGACAAAATCGAGATTCATCAGATCGTGATCTTGCACCCACCGGGGCCTGCGACGGCCCTTGTTTCTCGGGCTCAGGCCCGCTGTTCTCGAGGCCAGGACACCGTGTCTCACGCGGCGCCGGAACCGTGCCCGGATAACGACACCCCGCGAGACACGCACACCCCACCAAGGCGCCCATGTCTCACGCGGCGCCGGAATCGCGCCCCGATAACCACACCTCGCGAGACACGGGCACCCCACCGCCAACACCCCACCGCCATCACCCCCCCACCAGCGCCCCACCGGGCCCACGCGCAGGACCCCGCGCCCTCACAGCAGGGCGCGGGGTCCGGATGGTCGCGGTGCGGTGCGGGTCAGAGCCCCTGGGCCACGCGGTAGTAGACGGCGTTCCAGCGCAGCTCGCGCTCGAAGCCGGCGAGCGTCGTGTCGTCGTCGATCGTGACGAGCTCGACGCCCGACATCTTCGCGAAGTCGCGGAAGACCTCCACGCCGACCTGCGTCGACATCACCGTGTGGTGCGCGGCGCCGGCGGCGAGCCACGCGGCCGCCGAGGTGTGGAAGTCGGGCGCGGGCTTCCACAGCGCGTGCCCCACCGGCAGCTTCGGCATGGGCGCGGGCAGCTCGACGTTCTCGACGACGTTCGCGACGAGGCGGAAGCGGTCGCGCAGGTCGCTCATCGCGACGACGACGGCCGGGCCGGGATCGGCGGTGAAGACGAGGCGCACGGGGTCCTCGCGGTCGCCGATGCCGAGCGGGTGCACCTCGAGGCGCGGCTTCGCCGTCGTGAGCGACGGGCTGACCTCGAGCATGTGCGCACCGAGGATGAGCTCGTTGCCGGGCTCGAGGTGGTACGTGTAGTCCTCCATGAGGCTCGCGCCACCGGGGAGGCCCGCGCCCATGACGGCCGCGAGGCGCACGAGGACCGCGGTCTTCCAGTCGCCCTCAGCACCGAAGCCGTAGCCGTCGGCCATCAGACGCTGCACGGCGAGACCCGGGAGCTGACGGAGACCGCCGAGGTCCTCGAACGACGTCGTGAACGCGCTGAAGCCGCCCGCCTCGAGGAACGACCGCAGGCCGAGCTCGATCTTCGCGCCGTAGCGCAGCGACTCGGCGCGCTCCCCGCCCGGGCGCAGCTCCTCGGCCACGTCGTAGAGCTCGAGGTACTCGTCGACGAGCGCGTCGACGTCGGCCTCGCTCGCCGCGTCGACGGCCTCGACGAGATCGTTCACGCCCCACGTGTTGACCTGCACACCGAGGCGGATCTCCGCCTCGGTCTTGTCGCCCTCGGTGACGGCGACGAAGCGCATGTTGTCGCCGAATCGCGCGAGCTTGAGACCCTGCGCGGCCGCGCGGCCGGCAGCCGCACGCGCCCACACGCCGACGCGCGCGGTGACCTTGGGGTCGCTCACGTGGCCGACCACGGTCGTCCGCGGAATGCCGAGTCGCGTCTCGATGTACCCGAACTCGCGGTCGCCGTGCGCGGCCTGGTTGAGGTTCATGAAGTCGAAGTCGATGTCGGCGTACGGCAGGTCGACGTTCACCTGCGTGTGCAGGTGGAGGAGCGGCTTCTGGAGCGCGTTCAGGCCCGAGATCCACATCTTCGCGGGGCTGAACGTGTGCATCCACGCGATGAGGCCGATGACGTTGTCGTCGGAGTTGGCCTCGAGCACGATGCGGCGGATCTCGTCCGATCCCGTGAGGACGGGCTTCCAGACCACTCGGACCGGGACATCCGGCGAGTCCACGAGGCCCTGCGCGACCTGCTGCGACTGCTCGGCCACCTGGCGGAGCGTCTCCTCGCCGTAGAGGTGCTGGCTCCCCGTGAGGAACCAGACCTCGTGCTGTGCGAGATCCGGGATGATGCTGCGGCTCATCGGTTCATGCCTCCCTGCGGCGTCTGGCCGTACACGTTCTGATAGCGGTTGTAGAGGTGGTCGATCTTCTCCTGCGGGATCGGCACCGGCTCGCCCAGCTGGCGGGCGATGTGGATGCTGCGCGCGGCATCCTCGACCATGACCGCCGCCTTGACGGCGTCCTTCGCGTCCTTGCCGATCGTGAAGGGGCCGTGGTTCTGCATGAGGACGGCGCGCGAGCGGTGCCCCCGCAGCGTCTCGACGATGCCGCGGCCGATCGAGTCGTCGCCGATGACCGCGAACGGCCCGATCGGGATCTCTCCGCCGAACTCGTCGGCCATGCCCGTGATCACGCAGGGGATGGGCTCGGCGCGGGCGGCCCACGCGACGGCGTAGGTCGAGTGCGTGTGCACAACGCCGCCGACCTCGGGCATATTCCGATACACGTATGCGTGCGCGGCGGTGTCGCTCGAGGGGCTGCGCTCCGAGCCGGGGGTGCCCTCGATGACGTCGCCGTCGAGGTCGCACAGGATCATGTTCTCGGGCGCGAGCTCGTCGTAGCTCACACCCGACGGCTTGATGACGAACAGGTCGGCGCCGGGCACGCGGCCCGAGACGTTGCCGCCGGTCCACACGACGAGGCCGTAGCGCGTGAGCTCGCCGTGGAGCTTCGCGACGTCGGCGCGGACGCGGTCGATCGAGGCCTGGACCTCGGGGCTGAAGTCGGTCATGTCGTTCCTCGCTCTCAGGAGTCGGCAGGCGACGCGGACACGGCGGAGACGGCGGCCGCCTCGGCCGCGAGCCCCGCGCGCCAGCGCTGCAGGTAGGTGTCGAAGGCGGCGACGTCGACCGCCTCCGGGACGATGGTCTCGGCCGACGCGCTCGCGAAGAGCTCCTCGTCGAGCCAGGTCGAGAGGTCGCGGCCCGAAGCCGAGCCGTCGATGACCGCGCGGCGGTACTGGCCGAGGACCGCGATCCCCCAGGCCCCGCCCTCGCTCGCGGTCTCGGCGACCGAGACGGGGGCGCCGATGGCGGCCGCGAGGATGCGCTGCGCGACGCCGCGCGTGCGGAACATGCCGCCGTGCGCGCGCATCTCCTCGATCGCGACGCCCTCGTCGGTGAGCGTCCGCATGCCGAGGCTCAGGGTGGCGAACGCGCCCTGCAGCTGCGCGCGCGCGAAGCCCGCGAGGGTCAGTCGCGCGTCGGGCGTGCGCACGAACATCGGCCGTCCCTCGGTCAGACCCGCGATGGGCTCGCCCGAGAGGAAGTTGTAGACGAGCATCCCGCTGTCGGCCTCGGCCTCGAGCGCCGTGCCGAGGAACGCCTCGAAGACCGCATCGGGCGCCGACGGATGGCCGAGCGCCGTCGCGAACTCGCCGAGGACATCCGCCCAGGCGTTGAGCTCGCTCGCGCCGTTGTTGCAGTGGACCATCGCGACCGCGTCGCCCGCGGGGGTCGTGACGATGTCGATCTCCTCGTGCGGCGTGCGCGGACCCTCCTCGAGGACGACCATCGCGAAGATGCTCGTGCCGGCGCTGACGTTGCCCGTGCGCGGGGCGACGGCGCCGGTGGCGACCATGCCCGTGCCCGCGTCGCCCTCGGGCGGGCAGAGCGGGATGCCCGGCTGCAGCGCCCCCGACTCGTCGAGGAGAGCGGCGCCGTCGGCCGTGAGGGTGCCGGCGTCCTCGCCCGCGCTCAGCACCTCGGGCAGCGCGTCGGCGATCCGCAGCCCCTCCGCGCCGTGCTCGGCGGCGAGGCGGTCGAAGGTGCTCAGCATCGTCGCGTCGTACGTGCCGGTCGCGGTGTCGATGGGGAACATCCCCGACGCGTCGCCCACGCCGAGCACGCGGCGCCCCGTGAGCAGCTCGTGCACGTAGCCCGCGAGGGTCGTGATCGCGTGCACGCGGGGCACGTGCTCCTCGCGGTCGAGGACGGCCTGGTGGAGGTGCGCGACCGACCAGCGCAGCGGGATCGCGAAGGCGAAGGCCTCGCTGAGCTCAGCCGCCGCGGGCCCCGTGTTCGTGTTGCGCCACGTGCGGAACGGCACGAGCAGCTCCCCCTCCGCGTCGAACGCGAGGTAGCCGTGCATCATCGCGGAGACGCCGATCGCGGCGAAGGTCGAGGGCTTCGCGCCGTGGTCGCGCTCGACGCTCTCCGCGAGCTCGCGGTACGCGGCGCGCACGCCCGCGCGGACGTCGTCGAGCGAGTACGTCCACAGCCCGTCGACGAGCTGGTTCTCCCACGTGAAGCCGCCCGTCGCGAGCGTCGTTCCGTCCGGTGCGACCAGGCACGCCTTGATGCGGGTCGACCCCAGTTCGATCCCGAGCGACGCCTGCGCGATTGCATCCGACATCTGTCCTCCTCGACGCGTCCATGACCGCGGATGTGAGCGCTCACATTGATGTATGCGGTTCAGATTACCGCGCACGAGGGCCATCCGCAATCGCCGGATGGCCGGTGCCGGCTCCGCGGGCCGTCAGCCCCGGCGCGGAGAGGCGGTCGACCCGCGCACGATGAGGCGCGGCGCGACCGCGGCAGGGGTGGTCGCCTCTCCCCCGTCAAGACGCCCGTCGAGACGCGCGACGAGGCGCGCGACGGCGAGCCTCCCGATCTCGGCGAAGTCCTGGTGCGCCGTGGTGAGCGGCGGCAGGCAGTGCGCGGCCTCGGGGATGTCGTCGAACCCCGTCACGCTCACGTCGTCGGGCACACGCAGCCCGCGGTCGGACAGGCCGTGGATGATCCCGAGCGCCATCTGGTCGTTGCCCGCGACGATCGCGGTCGTCTCCGGCGCGATCGACGCGGCGAGCGCGTAGCCCGCATCGGCCGTCCAGTCGCCCTCGAGGGTCGGGAGCGGCGCGAGTCCGCGCTCGCGCGCCGTGCGCTCGAAGGCGGCGCGACGCAGATCGGCCTCGATGTATCCCGCCGGACCGGCGACATGCTGGATGGCCGTGTGCCCCAGGCCGCGGAGGTGGTCGACGAGCGCGCCGACGCCGGCGAGCTGGTCGACGGCCACGGCATCGGGGCCCTCGCCGCCCGCCTGCAGGGTGAGGACGGGCAGGTCGACGCCCTCGAGCTCGGCCAGCATCACCCGATAGGGCGTGATCGCCACGAGCGCCTCGACCGAGTGATCGAGGAGGAACTCGACGCCCGCCCGCACGGCGTCGGGCTCGGGCACGACGCTCGTCACGAGCGGCCGGTACCCGGCGTCGCGCACCGCGTGCTCGACCGCGAGCAGGGTGCTGACCGGCCCGAACCCGGCCGTCGCCGGCGTGAGCACGCCGATCGATCCCGTGCGGCTCGTCGCGAGGGTGCGTGCGGCGACGCTGCGCCGGTAGCCGAGCTCGCGGATGGCGTCGAGCACCTTCTCGCGCGTGGCCGGGCGGATGCCCTCGAAGTCGTTCAGCACGCGCGAGACGGTCTGGTGCGAGACGCCCGCGCGCTGCGCGACGTCGTAGATGCTCGGCACTCGCCGCTGATCCGCCATCCGGTCCTCCTGCGCCTCCCACGCTAGCGGCACATCCCGCAACCCCTTCGCGGATGTCGGAGGGTGCCCGTAGCGTCGGCGCCATGCACGGGATCGTTCCTCCTTATCTGCTCGAGCGCCTCACCCGCCACGGAGACGAGGCGGTGTCGACGTGCGCGGCGCGCACGCTCACCGTCGACGGCGCGCTGCGCACGAAGCGGTCTCTGGCGGCGCCCAGGACGTGGCCGCGCGCGGCGATGGCCGCGCCCGGGCCGCAGCGGACGATCTCCGACGCGCAGAACACGACCGCGCTGCCCGGCAGCACCGTCCGCCGGGAGGGCGATCCCGCCACGGGCGACACCGCCGTCGACGAGGCCTACGACGCGCTCGGCGCGACCTGGACGATGCTCTTCGATGCCTTCGGGCGCGACTCGCTCGACGGCGCGGGCCGCCCGCTTCTGGCCACCGTGCACTACGGCGACCGCTACGACAACGCCTTCTGGGACGGCGAGCGGATGGTCTTCGGCGACGGGGACGGCGAGGTCTTCCGCTCGTTCACCTCGGCGATCGACATCGTGGGGCACGAGCTCGGGCACGGGCTCATCCAGTCGACGGTCGACCTCGTCTACCAGGGGCAGCCCGGGGCGCTCAACGAGTCGATGGCCGATGTCATCGGCAGCCTCGTGAAGCAGCACCAGCTCGGCCAGATCGCCGAGCAGGCCGACTGGCTCATCGGAGCGGGCGTCTTCACGGACCAGGTGCAGGGCGTCGCGCTGCGCTCGATGAAGGCACCGGGCACCGCGTACGACGACGACGTCCTCGGTCGCGACCCTCAGCCCGGGCACATGGACGACTACGTCGAGACGACGAGCGACAACGGCGGCGTGCACATCAACTCGGGCATCCCGAACCGCGCCTTCCACCTCGCGGCAACCGCGATCGGCGGTCACGCGTGGGATGGCGCGGGCCGGGTCTGGATGGATGTGCTCGAGCGGCGCCTGGTCGCGGCCGACGCCGACTTCGCGACGTTCGCGGCGGCGACGATCGCCGCGGCGGAGGAGCGATTCGGCAGCGGCTCGGCCGAGCACCGCGCGGTCGCGGACGCCTGGCAGCAGGTCGGCGTGACGGCGAGCGCGGCTTCCGCCGAGGCGCCAGCCCCCGCCGAGGACGAGACCGTGCGCGTCGAGCGGTCGGGCGGGATCCTCGGGCGGGTGCACGTGGCCGAGGTCCCCGAGTCGGAGCTCCCCGAGCCGGAGCGGGAGCGCCTCGAGTCGCTCGTCGAGACCGTCGCCGCAAGCGACGAGCCCGAGCGCGCCATCCCCGACGCCTACACGTGGCGGATCGAGATCTCGCAGCGCATCGACATCACCGTCGGCGAGCGCGAGCTGCCGGACGAGGTGCTCGCCGTGCTGCGCGACATCCTGCAGCGCGGCGAGCGCGCGCCGCGCGCGACCCTCGAGCAGGGAGGCGAGCCCGCCGACGGCCGCGCGCCGTAGTCATCCGCCCCGGCAGCCATCCGCCGCCGCCATCCGCCTCAGCGCGTCTCGTCGTCGCTGTGCTCGAGCCGGATGTCGCGCGCCTTCGCGAGGTCCTTGCGGTGGCGCTCGGCCTCCTTGTCGATGCGCGTGCCGTCGCGCAGCGGAAGCTGGATGCGCTCCTCCGCCGGGAGGCCGGCCTGCAGCTGGCGACCGCGCTCGAGCTCGGCGTCGAACTCGGCGCCGACGAGCAGCGCCATGTTGGCGATCCACAGCCACAGGAGGAAGACGATCACGCCCGCGAGCGATCCGTACGTCCGCTCGTAGTTCGAGAAGTTCGCGACGTAGAACGCGAACCCGAGCGACGCGATCACGAGGATGACGATCGCGAGGACGGCGCCCATGCTGATCCAGCGGAACCGCGGCTGCTGGACGTTGGGCCCCGTGTAGTAGAGCAGCGCGATGAGGAACACGACGATGAAGGCGAGCACGGGCCACTTGCCGATGCTCCAGGCCAGGAGGGCCGCGTCGCCGAGGCCGATCACGTCGCCGACCGCCTTCGCCACCGGTCCCGACACGACGAGCAGCACCGCAGCGACCGCGAGCGAGGCGACGGCGATGATCGTGACGAGCAGCTGGAGCGGCTTGAGCTTCCAGAACGGGCGCCCCTCCTCGACGTCGTAGATGCGGTTCATCGCGCGGCTGAACCCGCCGACGTAGCCGGATGCCGACCAGACGGCGAGTACGAGACCCGTGACGAACGCGAAGCCCGCCGCCGGGGAGTTCGCGATCTCCTCGATCGGCCCACGGACGGTGTCGACCGTGTCCTGCGGGGCGAACGACCCGATGATCGAGAGGACGGCGCCGGCCGCCTCGTCGCCCTGCCCGACGAGGCCGAGCAGCGAGAACACGGCCATGAGGCCCGGGAACAGCGCGAGCACGCTGTAGTAGGTGAGGCTCGCGGCGATGTCGGGGCACTGATCCGTCGAGAACTCGCGGATCGACTTCCGCAGCACGAACGCCCAGGACGGACGGCGGATGTCCGTGGGCGAGTCGGGCTCGCGCGGATGCTCGGGGGCCGAGGTGCGCGCGTCGTCGTCGCGGTTCGGGGCGGTGTGCGTTCGCGTCATGTCCCTGCCTTTCTGCTCCACCATCGATGGAACACGGCGGGGCCGCTTTCCGCGCGCGGGTTGACCCCGCGCGGACTCTGTGCAATCAGGGACCGGCGCGCCCGCTCAGTGCCCGGCGCCGAGTCCTCCCGAGAGGCGACCGTGGAAGTCGGTCGTCGCGTCGTTCATCCCCTCGATGACGACGCTCTTCCCGTGCTGCGCGTACTTCGTGACGATGGCGTCGAGCGCCGCGACCGTCGAGGCGTCCCAGATGTGCGAGCGCGACATGTCGATGACGACCCGCTCGGGGTCCTGCGTGTACGCGAACTGGGTGGTGAGGTCGTTCGACGACGCGAAGAACAGCTCGCCGTCGACCGCGTACCGCGCGACCGGGCCATCGCCATCCGCCCCGACCTCGCGCGTGACGCTCGTGAAGTGCGCGACGCGCCGCGCGAAGAGGATCATCGCCGCGATCACCCCGACGCCGACGCCCACCGCGAGGTTGTGCGTCCACACGGTCGCGACGACGGTGAGGACCATGACCGCGGTCTCGCTCTTCGGCATCCGCCTGAGCGTCGACGGGCGCACGCTGTGCCAGTCGAACGTCGAGATCGACACGACGATCATGACCGCGACCAGGGCGGCCATCGGGATGATCGCGACGACGTCGCCGAACACGAGGACGAGGATGAGCAGGAAGACGCCCGCGAGGAACGTCGAGATGCGCGTGCGGGCGCCCGACGCCTTCACGTTGATCATCGTCTGGCCGATCATGGCGCAGCCGCCCATCCCGCCGAAGAGCCCCGAGAGCACGTTCGCGGCACCCTGGCCGAGCGTCTCGCGGGTCTTGCGCGAGTGGGTGTCGGTGATGTCGTCGACGAGCTTCGCCGTCATGAGCGACTCGAGGATGCCGACCACCGCCATCGCCGCCGAGAAGGGCGCGATGATCGCGAAGGTCTCGCCCGTGAGCGGCACGTTCGGGATGAACAGCTCGGGCAGGCTCTCGGGCAGCTCGCCCTGGTCGCCGACGGTGGGCACGCTCAGCCCGAAGACGACCGCCGCCGCGGTGAGCAGGACGATCGCGATGAGCGGCGCGGGCACCGCCTTCGTGAGGCGGGGCATGAGGTACATGATGAGGAGCCCCGCTGCGACGAGCGGGTACACGAGCCACGGGACGCCGATCAGCTGCGGGAACTGCGCCGCGAAGATGAGGATCGCGAGCGCGTTGACGAAGCCAACCATGACCGAGCGGGGGATGAACCGCATGAGCTTCGCGACGCCGAGCAGGGCGAAGACGACCTGGAACACGCCCGCGAGGATCACCGTCGCGATGAAGTAGTCCATCCCGTAGTCGCGCGCGACCGGGGCGATGACGAGCGCGACGGCTCCCGTCGCGGCGCTGATCATGGCCGGCCGTCCGCCGAGGAACGCGATGGTCACCGCCATGACGAACGAGGAGAAGAGGCCGAGACGCGGGTCGACGCCCGCGATGATCGAGAACGCGATCGCCTCGGGGATGAGCGCGATCGCGACGACGAGACCGGCGAGCACCTCGCGCGTGAGGAGGCGGGGGCTCCGCAGCGCCTGGAGGACGGTCGGCTCGATCCGGTAGCGGGAGGCGGGATCGGCTGCGGGCGTGACGGCGGTCATGCGGCTCCTTGCGCGGGGGCTCGGGATGGTCGGGACGGTTCGAGCGCGCGCCCTTGCGCGGATCGCCGACACAGGTCGACGGGAGAGAATGGCGGATGGTCCGGGAGGCCGGACCACAGGAACTCTACCCTAACGTGAGGGTAGAGTCGCGGCGAGGGGAGTCGGATGGCCGAGTCGGGCATGATGCACATCGGCGAGCTCGCCGAGCGGACCGGCCTGTCCCTCCGCACGATCCGGCACTACGACGAGGTCGGCCTCGTCAAGCCGTCCGGTCGCAGCGAGGGCGGCTTCCGGCAGTACGACGCCGACGACCTGAGCCGGCTCATGCTCATCCGCCGGATGAAGCCCCTCGGCTACACGCTCGAGGAGATGGCCGAGCTGCTCGCAGTCATCGACGCACGGCAGGGCGGGGACTCGACCCCGGAGAGCGACGCGGCGCTCGAGCGATTCCGCGAGGATGCGGCCGCCCGGCGGCGCAAGCTCGCCGAGCAGCTCGCGATGGCCGACGAGTTCATCGCGCAGCTCGAGGCGCGCTGAGCGCGCCGCCATCCGCTCGGTCGAGCAGTGCCCATCCGCTCGGTCGACGCGAAATGCGGCGATCAGACCCGGCTTCGACGCGAAACGCGGCAACCGAGACAAAGGACCCCGCGAAGGCATCACGCGAAGGCCCCTCCACCATGTCTCCCTTGCCGCGGTTTTCCGCCGTCCAGAACCTCGGCACGTGAGACATGCAGAACTCAACGGTTGCGTAACGCTCGAGTTCTCGACCACGCCTGCTCGCTAACGTGAGGCCAGATCGACGAAGGGGTGATCGCCATGGCACGCGTCAGCATCGGCGAAGAGCGGATCACGATCCGCGACGAGGAGGTCGAGACGGTCACGGAGGCGGTGCGCGCCGCCCTCCGCGCCGGAGAGCCCTTCGTGCTCGATCTGGAAGACGCCCACGACGGCCGACGATGTCACGTGTTCGGAACGCCCAGCACGCCGGTCGTGATCAGCGCCTGGCAGTGATGTCCACCCGGGTACGGCGAAGGGCCCCGATCCGAAGACCGGGGCCCTGTCTGTGCGCGAGGTGGGACTTGAACCCACACGCCCGTGAAGGCACTGGCACCTGAAGCCAGCGCGTCTGCCAATTCCGCCACTCGCGCGCAGAATCCGGATCGCTCCGAACTCAACTTCCCGAGGATATCACGCACGAGAGGCCCTCGCGAAAGCGCGACCGCGGGCGCGTCGCACCCGCATCTCGTACATCCCGCGGATGATCCGCATCCTCCCGGAGGCGCCTTCCCAGGTCGCCCGGACCCGGCTTTCCAGACGACGTGGCTACGATGACCCTGACCAGTCGGCCTGCATGAGGAGCCCAGTGGGACTACTTGACAGCTTCGAGAAGGGGCTCGAGCGCGCCGTGAACAGCGCGTTCGCGAAGACCTTCCGCAGCGGGCTGCAGCCCGTCGAGATCGCGTCCGCCCTGCGCAGCGAGCTCGACAAGAAGGCCGCCATCGTCACCCGCGACCGCGTCCTCGCACCGAACAGCTTCACCGTCCGCGTGAGCCCCGCGGACGCTGAGCGGATGGATGCCCTCGGCTCCGCGCTGCGGACCGAGCTCGACGAGATCGTCCGCGCGCACGCCGCGAAGCAGGGGTACAGCTTCCCCGGTCCCGTCTCGATCGCCCTGCGCACCGACCCCGACGTCGCGACGGGCACGCTCGGCGTCGACTCCGTCATGGCCGAGGGGCGCGTCGACTGGCGCGCGGTCGTCGAGATCGCCGGCCGGCGCCATCCGCTCGAGCGCGCGCGCACCGTCATCGGGCGCGGAAGCGATGCCGACATCACCATCCCCGACCCCGGCACGAGCCGCCGCCACGTCGAGGTGCTGTGGGATGGCGAGCGCGCCATGGTCCGCGACCTCGGCTCGACCAACGGCTCGAAGCTCGACGGGCGCCCCGTGAAGCAGGCCGCCCTCGCGAACGGCCAGGTCATCACGATCGGCCGGACCGACATCGTCTTCCGACTCGTCCCGTCGGCCGCTCCCCCGCAGCGCGTTCCGCGTCACGAGGCCGCCACCGAGCTGTACGACTTCCGCGGAGGCGACCGATGAACGAGCTCACCCAGCTGCTGCTGCAGTACGCGTTCCTGCTCGTGATGTGGCTCTTCGTCTTCGTCGTGGTGTTCTCCCTGCGCGCCGACATCTTCGGCGTGCGGGTGCGCAAGCTGCCGAGCAGCGCCACCGCGAGCGCACCGCCGAGCGCACCGAGCACGCCGCCGTCCGGGGCACCGGCGGCCGCGAAGCCCGCGCCCGCAGCCGACGGGGGCACGCGCATCGTCATCACCTCCGGCCCGAAGGCCGGCCTCGAGCTCCCGCTCGGACGCGACCCCCTGACGATCGGCCGCTCGAGCGAGTCGGGCCTCGTCATCCGCGACGACTACACCTCGAGCCACCATGCGCGGCTCGTTCCGTGGGGCGAGCAGTGGATGCTGCACGACCTGCAGTCGACGAACGGCACGTTCCTGGACGGGAGGAAGGTCTCGCCTGACGCCCCGGTCCCGGTGCCCTTCGGCGTCCCGGTGAAGGTCGGCGCGACGACGTTCGAGCTGCGGAAGTAGCCCCCGGCCGATGGTCTTCACAGGGTCCAGCGCCGCCATCTCCCACACGGGGAAGGTGCGCTCGAACAACCAGGACTCCGGCTACGCCGGGTCCAACCTCTTCGTCGTGGCCGACGGGATGGGCGGCCACGCGGGCGGCGACGTCGCGTCGGCCGTCGCGATCCAGAAAATCGAGCCCCTCGACCAGGTCTACGGCTCCCCCGCCGAGGCCGAGGCCGCGCTCAAGATGACGATCACGTCGACCGCGGGCGATCTCATCCAGATCGCCGCGAAGCGCCCCGAGCTCGCGGGCCTCGGCACGACGGTCAGCTCGATCGTCATGGTCGACGACTACGCCGTCATCGCGCACGTCGGCGACTCCCGCATCTACCTCTACCGCGACGACGAGCTCACGCAGATCACGACCGACCACACGTTCGTGCAGCGGCTCGTCGACTCGGGTCGGATCACGCCCGAGGAGGCCCGCTTCCACCCGCGGCGCTCGGTGCTCATGCGCGTGCTCGGCGACATGGACGCGCACCCCGAGGTCGACACGTTCATCATGCCGACGCACGAGGGCGACCGCTGGGTGCTCTGCTCGGATGGGCTGTCGGGCGTCGTCGACGAGGCGCACATCACGAAGGCCCTCCGCCAGGGCTTCGCGCCCGGCCGCACGGCCGACATCCTCCTGAAGTACGCGCTCGACGGCGGCGCGCCCGACAACGTCACGATCGTCATCGTCGACGTCGGCGGCCAGCACCCGCTCTACACGGGCACGCCGACGATCGTCGGGTCGGCGTCGAACCCCGACGGCGTCGTGGTCGACGTCGCGCCGAGCCGCAGCGTGCTGCCGACGAGCTGGTTCCACCCGAACCGCGCGGCGGCCAACGAGCCCACCCACTTCGAGCCGGAGCCCGAGTACCTGCAGGAGCTCATCGCCGAGGACCGGCGACGCCGCAGGCGGCGCCGCCTGGGCGCGATCGGCGCCCTGCTGCTGCTCATCGCGGCCGTCGCGGGCGGCCTGGCCGCCTTCTTCAGCTGGACGCAGACGCGCTACTACGTCGGCGCCGACGACGACACGGTCGTGATCTACCAGGGCATCCAGCAGTCGCTCGGCCCGGTCTCGCTGTCCGAGGTGCGCGAGGACACGGATGTCGTGCTCGCCGACCTGCCGCAGGCCTACCGCGCGCAGGTCGAGCGGACGATCACGGCCCGCTCGCTCGCCGACGCCGAGGCGATCGTCGAGCGGCTGCGCTCGTACCAGCTCGAGCCCGGCGAACCCGATGAGACGCTCGACGAGGACGCCCCGTCCGAGGACCTCTCGACGCCGACGCCGACCCCCACGCAGACGCCGGAGGGCGAGGGATGACCGCCGCCGACACCCAGATCCAGAAGGCGCTCCGCCGCGTGCGCCGGCCGCAGCCGCTGCGCAACCGCGAGCTGCTCCTGCTCCTGTTCGCGCTCGCGCTCTCGGCGGGTGCCGTCGTCCTCGTGCAGTTCGGGGCGGTCGGCGAGCTGCAGCCCGGGATCTTCGTCGGGCTCGGCATCGTCGGCTTCCTGACGCTCGCGCTCCACGTCGTGCTGCGCATCCGCGCCTCGCAGGCCGATCCGTTCCTCGTCCCCATCGCGACCCTGCTCACGGGCCTCGGCATCGCGATGATCCACCGGATCGACGTCTACAACGCCACGGTGGACGCGCACATCGCCGCCCCGAGCCAGATCGCCTACGCGGGGATCTCGATCGCGCTGGCGATCGCCCTCGTGTGGGCGCTCGTGAACTACCGCGTGCTCTTCCGCTACACGTACATCTTCGGCCTCACGGGCATCGTGCTGCTCGTGCTGCCGTTCATCCCGTTCCTCAACGGCGGCGGCAACGCGGTCGTGTGGATCAACGTGTTCGGCTTCAACTTCCAGCCCGGCGAGCTCGCGAAGATCTGCCTCGCGATCTTCTTCGCCGGCTACCTCGTCCGCACGCGCGAGAGCCTCGCGTCGACCGGCAGGCGCATCCTCGGATTCACCTTCCCCCGCGCCCGCGAGTTCGGCCCGCTCATCGTCGTGTGGCTCATCTCGATGGCGATCATCGTGCTCCAGCGCGACCTCGGCACGGGTCTGCTCATCTTCGGGATGTTCGTCACGACGCTGTACGTCGCGACCGGCAAGACCGGATGGATGCTCACGGGCGTCGTGCTCGCGGTCGCGGGCGCGATCGGCGCATCGTTCGTGCTGACGTACGTCCACAACCGCTTCGACACGTGGCTCAACGCCCTCGACCCCGCGCTCTACGACGCGTCGGACGGCGGCAGCTTCCAGCTCGTGAACGGCATCTTCGGCCTCGCGCACGGCGGCCTCTTCGGCACGGGCCTCGGACAGGGCCGGCCCTACCTGACGCCCGTCTCGCAGAGCGACTACATCTTCCCGAGTCTCGGCGAGGAGCTCGGGCTCGTCGGCCTGTTCGCGATCCTCTGCCTCTACCTCGTGTTCACGGCACGCGGGCTCCGCATCGGCGTGCTCGGCCAGGACGACTTCGGCAAGCTGCTCGCGACCGCGCTGTCGTTCACGCTCGCCCTGCAGGTGTTCATCATGGTCGGCGGCGTCACGCGGGTCATCCCGCTGACCGGCCTGACCACCCCGTTCCTCGCCGCGGGCGGTTCGTCGCTGGTGTCGAACTGGCTCATCGTGGCGCTCATCCTGCGCATCAGCGACGCGGTGCGCCAGCAGCCGAGGGCGGTGATCGGATGACCGGGCGTTTCGACTCGCTCCGCTCGCTCAACGACCGGGAGGAGGCGGTGATCGGATGACCAAGGAGCTCCGCAGGCTCAGCATCGTCGTGCTGTTCATGTTCCTCTCGCTCTTCGTCGCGACGAGCTGGATCCAGGTGGTCTCGGCCGCCTCGCTCAACGAGAACCCGCTCAACCGCCGCACGCTGTACGACAGCTTCGAGGTGCAGCGCGGCTCGATCATCGCCGGCGGCCAGGAGATCGCGACGTCGACGGCGTCGAACGACATCTACGCGTGGCAGCGCCAGTACGCCAGCCCCGAGCTGTGGTCGACCGTGACGGGATACATGAACCCCGTGCTCCAGTCGGTGACCGGTCTCGAGCAGGCGATGAACCAGGAGCTGTCGGGTCAGGCGGCCTCCGCCTTCTTCCAGCGCATCGACCAGATCATCTCCGGTCAGGATCCGCGCGGCTCGAGCATCGAGCTGAGCCTCGACCCCGCCGCGCAGCAGGCCGCGTACGACGCCATGACGAGTCGCGGCTACACGGGCGCGGTCGTCGCGATCGAGCCGTCGACCGGCCGCATCCTCGCGATGCTCTCGACGCCCGGCTACGACACGAACCAGCTCGCGGTGCACGACTCCGACGCGGTCAACGCGACCTACGACGCGCTCGAGGCCGACGCCCTCGAGCCGCTGCAGAACCGCGCGATCGCGGGCGACCTCTACCCGCCCGGGTCCACGTTCAAGCTCATCACCGTCTCCGCCGCGATCGCGTCAGGCGACTACACGATGGACTCGAAGCTGCCGAACCCCGCCTCGTACGAGCTGCCCGGCTCGTCGCACGTCGTGCGCAACGCGACCGGCGGCACGTGCGGATCGGGCGACGAGGTGACGCTCCACGACGCCATCCGCCTCTCGTGCAACGTGCCGATGGCCGAGCTGGCCGTCGAGCTCGGCGACGACGCGATCCGCGCGGCCGCCGAGAAGTACGGCTTCAACCAGAGCTTCACCACGCCGCTGCCCTCGACGGCATCGTCGTACCCCGAGCTCGACGACGACGCGCAGACCGCGCTCACGGGCTTCGGGCAGGGCCAGGTGCAGGCGACGCCCCTGCAGATCGCGATGCTGGCCGCCGGCATCGCCAATGACGGACTCGTCATGAACCCGTGGATGGTCGACGACGTCATCGGGTCGGATCTCTCCGTGCAGCAGACCTTCGAGCCCTCGCAGTTCGGCCAGGCTCTCGACGCCGATCTCGCCGACGCGATCACCGACGCGATGACGGCGAGCGTGCAGGATGGCGCGGCCACCAATGCAAGAATTGACGGGGTCGAGGTGGCCGGGAAGACCGGGACTGCGGAGACGCCGAACGACGGCCCCTACACCCTCTGGTTCACCGGCTTCGCGCCGGCGGATGATCCGCAGGTCGCGGTCGCCGTCGTCGTCGAGGACGGCGGCGGTCAGGGCCAGTCGGGGAGCGGGAACACGATCGCGGCTCCCGTCGCGAAGGAAGTCATGGAGGCGGTGCTGGGACGATGAGACCTACACGAGGTGTTTCCTTCGGCGGCCGCTACGAGCTGAACTCGCGCATCGCCATCGGCGGGATGGGCGAGGTCTGGGAGGCGACCGACCACGTCATCGGGCGCTCGGTCGCGATCAAGATCCTCAAGGACGAGTACATGGGCGACCCCGGGTTCCTCGAGCGCTTCCGCGCCGAGGCCCGTCACGCCGCGCTCGTCAACCACGAGGGCATCGCGAGCGTCTTCGACTACGGCGAGGAGAACGGCTCGGCCTTCCTCGTCATGGAGCTTGTCCCCGGTGAGGCGCTGTCGACCGTCCTCGAGCGCGAGGGCGCGCTGCCGCCCGAGCGCACGCTCGACATCACCGCGCAGACCGCCGCTGCGCTGCAGGCCGCCCACGCGGCCGGTCTCGTGCACCGCGACATCAAGCCCGGCAACCTGCTCATCACGCCCGACGGCCGCGTGAAGATCACCGACTTCGGCATCGCCCGGATCGCCGACCAGGTGCCCCTCACGGCGACCGGCCAGGTCATGGGCACCGTGCAGTACCTCTCGCCCGAGCAGGCCTCCGGCCACCCGGCGAGCCCCGCGACCGACACGTACTCGCTCGGCATCGTCGCGTACGAGTGCCTCGCGGGGAAGCGCCCCTTCACGGGCGAGTCGCAGGTCGCGATCGCGATGGCGCAGATCAACGAGCAGCCCCCGCCGCTGCCATCCGACGTGCCGCAGCCGGTGCAGAACCTCGTGATGGCGATGATCGCCAAGAAGCCCGAGGATCGCCCCGCCTCGTCGGCCGCCGTCGCACGCGCGGCCAACGCGCTGCGTCGCGGCGACGTCGCGGCAGCGGCCGCGGCCGTGCCGGCCGTCGCGGCGGGCGCCGCGCTCGCCGACGACGACCTCACGCAGCTGCTCGGCGCGGGCGACGACGCCACGACCCGCCTCATGAACTCGACCCGGCCCATCCCCTTCGATCCGGGCCTGCCGCCCGCGGAGGCCGAGGAGCCGAAGAAGAAGAAGCGCAGCTCGTGGACGTGGCCGCTCATCGCGCTCATCGTCCTCCTGCTGCTCGTGCTCGGCGGAACGGTCGCCGCGTTCCTCATGAACCAGGACGAGGGCGACCCGACGACCGAGACGAGCAGCCCTCCGCCGAGCTCGTCGCAGCCGTCGACGACCCCGACCCCCAGCGAGACCGCGACGCAGCTCGTCGACGTCGATGCGCTCGGCCTCGTCGGCCGGCCGTACGAGGAGGCGCTCTCGGTCCTCAGCGACGCCGGCCTCGCCGGCACGCGCGCCGAGGGCGAGGAGGCGACGAGCCCCGACCAGATCGAGACGGTCGCCTCCGTCTCGCCGCGCGGCAACATCGCGGCGGGGTCGACGATCGAGCTCACGGTGTACACCGCGCCCACCTTCGCACCCGCAGAGGAGGCGACGTTCGAGTACAACGGGTCCACGAGCGTGAGCTCGGTGCCCGCGGGCGCCTCCCTCGTGGTGCGCTGGAATCAGTACAGCTGCCCCGAGGGCTTCGGGGACGCGACCTACGACGTGACGCTGACCGGCGCGAACTTCGCGGATGTCGGCGGTCCCCAGCGGCAGTTCCTCCAGAACGAGACGAGCGCCGTGATCACCGCCGGCGAGGCCGGTCAGACGATCACCGCGAACTACACGGTCACCTGCAGCGGCATGCCCGACAGCACGCAGGTGGCCCCCGCCTCGGGATCGGTGACGATCGAGGCCGACGAGCCCGAGAGCACCCCGACCCCGACGCCCACCCCCGAGGGCGGCGCGGACGGCGGCTCGAGCAACACCTCGTCGAACGGCCAGGGCCAGGGCCAGGGCGGCACCGGCCAGGGCGGCTCGACGACGGGCTGATCGTCTCGTCGGCGGGGCCGACGTTCAGCGGGTGAGGCTATGCTGACCCCGCCTGCTACTCCGGGGGGTCCATCTGTGAAGGCCGAGACACGCGTCCTCAACGACCGCTACCGCGTCGATGAGCTCATCGGCCGAGGGGGCATGGCGAGCGTCTTCCGCGGCTTCGACGAGAAGCTCGGCCGCACGGTCGCCATCAAGATCCTCGAGAAGGACCTCGCGGGCGACAGCACGTTCCGGACGCGCTTCCGGCTCGAGGCGCAGGCCGCCTCCCGCATGGCCCACTCGTCGATCGTGCGCGTGTTCGACGCCGGGGAGGACACCGAGACCGACGCCACGGGCGGCGTCCGTCCGGTGCCGTACATCGTCATGGAGCTCGTGACCGGCACGCTCCTCAAGGACATCATCGCGCGCGGCCCGGTCGCCCCGAAGGACGCGGTGCGCTACGCAGACGGCATCCTCGAGGCCCTCGAGTACTCGCATCGGGCCGGCGTCGTGCACCGCGACATCAAGCCGGGCAACGTCATGATCACCGAGTCCGGCCAGGTCAAGGTCATGGACTTCGGCATCGCCCGTGCCGTCTCGGACTCGTCGTCCACGGTCGCCCAGACCACGGCCATCCTCGGCACCGCCGCGTACTTCTCGCCCGAGCAGGCCAAGGGCGAGTCGGTCGACGCGCGCGCCGACCTCTACTCGACCGGCGTCGTGCTCTACGAGCTGCTGACGGGGCGCCCGCCCTTCCGGGGCGACTCGCCGGTCGCCGTCGCGTATCAGCACGTGAGCGAGACGCCCGTCACGCCGACCGCCCTCAACCCCGACGTGCCCAAGGGCCTCGACCCCGTCGTGCTCCGCGCGCTCGCGAAAGACCCCTTCCAGCGCTATCAGGACGCCGCACGGTTCCGCGAGGCGCTCGACGCCGCTCTCGACGGCCGCGCACCGACCAAGCGCGAGCTCGACACGCTGACCAACGAGCTCTACGGCCCGAGCCCGCGCCAGGCGCAGGAGACCGCGCGCACGCTCCAGCAGCTCTCGAGCGACACGACGATGACGCGGACGCAGTCCGGCCCCCCGGTCGTGTGGATCTGGTCGGCGGTCGCGCTCATCGCGGTGCTGATCGTCGCCCTCGTCTTCTGGCTCGCGACCATCCGCCCGTGGGACGGCACGCCGTCGACTGCCCGCATCATCCCCGATGTCGCCGGGATGACCTACGAGAAGGCCGTCGAGGAGCTCGAGGCGCGCGATCTCGTGCCGGTGCGCGAGGACGTGCCGAGCGACTCGGTGCCGGAGGGCGTCGTCGTCGAGACGGACCCGGGTGCCGATCTCTCGGTGAGCCCGAATCAGCGTGTCGAGGTGCTCGTGTCGGAGGGGCCCGAGGTCGCGGTCGTCCCCGCACTCGTCGGGCTGACCGAGTCGCAGGCGCGCGACGCGATCTCGAAGGCGGGTCTCTCGCTGGGCGCGATCCTGCCGGTGGACGACGCCGAGCACAAGGCCTCGACGGTGCTCCGCGTCCACGCGGGGGACGACGAGGTCGCGGAGGGCGACGAGCTCCCCGCCGGTGCCACGATCGACCTCGAGGTCGCCACCGGCCGCGTCCAGGTCAACGACCTCAAGGGGTTCTCGCTCGACGCCGCGAAGCGCGCGCTCGAGGAGCTCGGCCTCACTGCGGAGGTCGTCGAGGACGACACGTGCCAGGAGTCGGAGCAGCCGGGCGTCGTGTCGCAGTCGGAGATCGGATCGGTGCCGATCCAGTCGACGATCCGCATCCGCGTCTGCACGGGCAGCGAGCCGACGCCCACTCCGACCCCGACGCCCACGCAGGGCATCGACGCCGACCCGGCCGAGCGCTAGACGGCGCCGGGCACGCCTCCCCGACCGGTCCTCCACTATCCTTCGGAAAGCAGACCAGGTCAGGGAGGCGTGCCGATGGCCATCCACGAGGACGTTCCGCTCACGGTGAGCCCGAAGACGCGCGGAGACGTGTACTCCGCGGACTGCCCCTGCCGGGATCTGCTGGATGTCGTGGCGAACAAGTGGGCGGCGCTCGCGATCGGCGCACTGGCGGATGGCCCGGCGCGCTTCGGCGAGCTGCAGCGGCGCCTAGAGGGGATCTCACCCAAGGTCCTGACGGCCACGCTGCGCCGCCTCGAGACGTACGGGCTCGTCGATCGGACCGTTCTTCCCGAGGTGCCGCTGCACGTGGAGTACGAGCTCACCGACGTCGGGCACAGCGCACTCGGCCCGATCGTCGCGCTGCGGCAGTGGGCCGACTCGAACTACGCGCACGCCGTCGCCGTACTTTCCCAAGGAAAGTAGAACCCCTTGCGGGTAACCACTGTTCTCCGGTTACCGTCTTGTCCCGCGGCGCCACCGTGATGCCGTGACGACGAGAAGGAGCGATCTTGACGACGAACCCGACCATCCCCTCGCAGACGATCTCGGCCGTGGTGTCGCGCACGGGAGGCGCGATCGATCTCCCCGGCAGCCTCGAGGATGCGACGCTTCCGGCACCCGGAGCACCGACCGGCCACGACATCCTCGTCGCGGTGAGAGCCGTCTCGGTGAATCCCGTCGACGTGAAGGTCCGCGCAGGCGGTGCGGGCGCTGACGATGCTCGAGTCCTCGGCTGGGACGCCGCGGGAACCGTCCTCGCGGTCGGCGAGCTCGTCACGCTGTTCCGGCCCGGCGACGAGGTCTACTACGCGGGCAGCCTCGATCGGCCCGGCTCGTATGCCGCACAGCAGCTCGTCGACGAGCGCATCGTCGCCCACCGGCCGAAGAGCCTGAGCGTCGCCGAGGCCGCGGCGCTGCCGCTCACGACGATCACCGCGTGGGAGGCGCTCTTCGACAAGCTGCGCCTGACCGAGAGCTCGACCGGCACCATCCTCGTGCTGGGCGCACCCGGAGGCGTCGGATCGATCCTCATCCAGCTCGTCAAGGAGCTCACCGGCCTCCGCGTGATCGCAACGGCGTCCCGCCCCGAGTCGCGCGCGTGGGTCGAGGAGCTCGGCGCCGACGTCGTCGTCGACCACCGCGCGGCGGATCTGGACCGGCAGATCCTCGAGGCCGCGCCCGGCGGCGTCGATTTCGTCTTCACCGCCCAGAGCAGGGGGCGGACCGCCCTGTTCACGAAGGTGGTGCGCCCCTTCGGGCAGATCGTCGCCATCGACGACGACCGCGATGTCGATCTCCTGGCCCTCAAGGACAGGTCGATCTCGTGGCACTGGGAGCTCATGTTCACCCGGCCCCGGCACGGCTGGGACCTCCTCGCCCAGCACGATCTGCTCGAGAGGGTCACCCAGCTCATCGACGAGGGCCGCATCCGCACGACGCTCACACAGACCCTGGCTCCGCTCAACGCCGAGAGCCTGCGACAGGCGCACCGCCTGGTCGAGTCCGGCCAGGTGGTGGGCAAGATCGTCGTCGCCGAATCGAGGTGACCGGCGGACTCATGCGGTGCCGCCGAGGCACCCCGCGGCCACGGAATCGCGCGCGCGCCTAGTAGACTCATGCGCATGGCACGAGCATCCCAGGGCGAAGAACCTCTCGAGCGCAGCGAGAGCGGCAAGGCGCCGAACCCCGTGTGGTTCAAGCCGGTCATGGTGGGCTTCATGCTCATCGGCCTCGTCTGGATCCTCGTCTTCTACCTCTCGGGCATGGCCTTCCCCATCCCCGACATCGGCGCATGGAACCTCGTCATCGGCTTCGGCATCGCCTTCATCGGCTTCCTCATGACGACGCAGTGGCGATAGCCGCTCTCCCTTCCTCCGCGCCCTGAGCGCAAGACGAGACGGGCCGGAACCGAATGGTTCCGGCCCGTCTCGCTGTCCGGTGAGGCGGCTACGCGTCGACCGGCTCGAGGCCGATGAACTTCATGCGGTCCTCGCCGTAGAAGCACGACTGCAGCGCGAACGCGCCCTTGAGGCCCACGAGGTCGGCGGTCGACGACCAGATCTTCGAGGTGTACCGGATGTCCACGATCTCGTAGACCTGGTCATCCCCCTCGACTCGGATGCGCTGGCCCATCTCCCACGGCAGGAGCACGTCGCCGCCGCAGTTGTTGTGCGCGGCCCACACCGGCGGCACACCGTCGCGCTCGTACGAGAGCATCTCGGTGAAGGTTCCGTCGCACCAGTCGAGCTCGGTCTGGCCGCCCGAGACGCCCAGCTTCACGGTGGGGAGCTCCTCGAAGACCTCCTCCTGCACCTGCTGCACCTTCTCGGCGACGCCGACCTTGATCGCGCCGTACGCCTGCTCGACCGACTGCGGGGCGAGGAGGGTGCCGGCGCCGAGGCCGATCCCGCCCACGAGGAGCAGGACGCCGAAGACGGTGAGGACCGTGTTCCAGGCGCCGCCGGGACGCGAACGCTTGGCCGCGTGCTGTCCGCCGCGTGCGCGACGGGTCACCGGCGGAGCCGAGGGGTGCTCGGGCGATTCGCTCATCGCGGGTCCTTTCACGATCCGCTTGCGAGCTTACGCCAGGGGGCCGTCCGAGCCGAGGCCGGGCTCCCTCTCCCCAGCGATCTCCCGGCCCGGACCATCCGAATGACAACGGTGTGATTCATCCCCAGCTCGCCTCACACCTGTGAATAACAGAGGTGTAATTCATCCCCAGGTGGGGATAGATCTGTGGATAACCCCGTGGAGAAGTGGGGGAACCAGGTGGAGAACCCCGTGGAGAGGGGGTGGAGAACGGGGGGTTAACCGTGGAGAACCTTCCCACAGCTGTGGACAGCCTGTGGAGAACTCGCCCGATTCGGCCGTGCGCGGCCTGCCTTCGTGGGGGTCGCGAGCCGCGCACGTGCCTCGAGTGGCCGCCATCCGCGCGTGCAACCGGCCGTTCGCGGCAAGCGTCCCGCCGACGCAGCCGGTCCTTGCCGCGAGTGGCCGCCATCCGCGCCCGCAAGCGGCCCCACGCGGCAGGCGCCGCCCCAGACACGCGAAGGGGCCGGATCCCAGACGGATCCGGCCCCTTGGCGTCTGCCCTGCGTGTCAGGTGAGCGACGGGTATCCCAGCACGGGCGGCACGGCGAGGAGCACGAGGAGCGCGACGCCCACGAGCGACAGCAACGCGATCTGCAGACCGCGGCGGTTGCGGCCGCTCGTCCGAGCGAGGACCAGTCCGACGACGAGGCCCGTGATGAGGCCGCCGACGTGCGCCTGCCACGAGACGTTGAACCCCGGGATGAACCCGATGACGAGGTTGATGCCGAGCACGACGAGGATGCCGCGGATGTCGCCGCCCAGCCGGCGCCCGATGACGAGCAGCGTGCCGAGGAGGCCGAACACGGCTCCCGAGGCGCCCACGACGGGCGTCGAGAAGGCCAGCAGGGCCACCGCGACCGAGCCGCCGATCGTCGAGAGGACGTACACCGCGAGGAAGCGCCCGCTGCCGATGATCGGCTCGAGGATGCGGCCGATCATCCACAGCGACAGCAGGTTGAGGCCCACGTGCCAGAAGCCGCCGTGCACGAGCGCGACCGTCACGAGCCGCCAGGGCTGCGTGGTGCCGGTCAGCTCGGGGTACAGCGTCGGAGCGTAGAACGCGAGCCACTGCTGGACGCCGATGGCGCCGCCGAAGCCGTATCCGTCGACCATCTGGAGGAGGTAGGCGACGGCCGTGATGCCCGCGATCCACGCCATGACGCGCGGACGGCCGCCGGCGATCGCGACCGCGCCGCCTCCGCGCCAGCGTCGCTCAGCGCGGCGCTGGGCGGGTGTGCGGCTCTTGCGCTGCTCCTTCATGCACTCCGGGCACACGACGCCGACCGGCCCCTGGGTCTGGCAGTCCGCGCAGATCGTGCGCAGGCAGCGCTGGCACAGGACGAAGCTCTGGCGATCGGGGTGCCGATAGCAGTAGTCGTCGGGATTCCGGGGTCGGTCGGCGGTGGTCACGCGAGCGCCGTGTCAGACGGCGACGACGTCGATCGACGAGATGACGACGTCCTCGCGCGGGCGGTCGGCCGCGCCGGTCGGAACCTGGGCGATCGCGTCGACCACGGCGCGCGACGCGTCGTCGGCGACCTCGCCGAAGATCGTGTGCTTGCCCTGCAGCCACGGGGTGGGGTCGGTCGTGATGAAGAACTGCGACCCGTTCGTGCCGCTCAGCTTGCCCGTGATGGCGTTCGGGCGCTTGCCCGCGTTGGCCATGGCGAGCTTGTAGGGCGCGTTGAAGTCGAGCTCGGGGTGGATCTCGTCGTCGAACGTGTAGCCGGGGCCGCCGACGCCCTGGCCGAGCGGGTCGCCGCCCTGGATCATGAAGTTCGGGATGATGCGGTGGAAGATGACGTCCTTGTAGAGGGGGCCCTCGCCGGCTGCGCCCGTGCGCGGGTCGGTCCACTCCTGCGAGCCGTCCGCCAGCCCGATGAAGTTCTGGACGGTGCGGGGTGCGTGGTCCCCGAAGAGGTTGACCACGATGTCGCCGTGGTTCGTGTGGATGGTCGCGACGGCGGTGTGCTGAGTCATGGGCACATTCTCTCAGAGTCCGCAAGGCCGGAGCTGATCGGGGATGCCATCTGGCAGGATGGTCGAAAGCAGACCCCATCGACGCGGGAGGGCACACGTGAGCCTCAGCCTCAGCAGGAAGCAGAAGAAGGAGCTCAAGAAGCTCCAGCAGTCCGCGGCGCACGTCTGGGAGGCGCAGCAGGTCGTCGCCGCCGGCGCCGCCGACGTCGCACGGCAGGCGGGTCGCCAGCTCGAGACGTTCGGGCGCAAGCAGGTCGCACCCGCGGTCGAGGAGAAGTACCACGAGATCCTCGAGCCCTACGTGAACCGGGCTCGCCCGTTCGTGGACCAGGGCGTCAAGGCCTCGAAGAAGTTCATCGACGGATCGGTCGTCCCGGTCGCCGGCGCGGTCGTGGGCAAGGCCCTCTCGGCCTGGGACGTCGCCGCCGAGACGCGCGACAAGCTCGCCCGCTCGCGCGCCGGGCTCCCCGTCGTCGCTCCCAAGAAGAAGTCGAGCGCGGGCCCGGTCATCGCCCTCATCCTCGGCATCGCCGCGGCCGCGGGCGTGCTCTACGCCGCGTGGCAGACGCTGCGCGCCGACGACGAGCTCTGGGTGGCCGACGACCCGCTCGCGGCGCCCGACGCCTGACCTGAGGATCCGGCGCGGCGGGGCGACCCGCCGCGCCGTTCCGCTGCGCTCGCGGGTGCTCCTCGCGGAGCGCGACGCTGAGGAGGAGAGCGGATGGCCGACGGCACGACGACGCAGGACGGGCTCGAGCGCGTCCGCGCGGCCGCCGCGCAGCGCGGACTCGACATCGACGTGCAGGCGTCTCCGCGTGCCGCGTCTCTCGAGGAGGCCGCCGCGCTCCGCGGCATCGCGCCCTCCGACATCGTCAAGACCCTCGTCGTGAAGGGCAAGGGCGACCGGTTCTACTTCGCGCTCGTGCCCGGCGATCGCTCGATCTCGTGGTCGAAGCTGCGCGCCGTGGTCGGCGTGAACAGGCTGCGCCTGCCCGAGCCGCCCCTCGCTCTCGAGGCGACGGGGTACGAGCGCGGCACGATCGTCCCGCTCGGATCCACGCGGGACTGGCCCGTCTACGCGGACGAGCGGATGGTCGGCAAGCGCGTCTCGATGGGCGCGGGAGCCCACGGCTACACGCTGTTCGTCGACGCGGACGCCCTGATCGCCGCCTACGGCGCGACCGTCGCCGACATCACGGACCCGATCGAGGCCATCCGCTGACCGCTATCCCGAGACGCGGACCGAGGACGCCTTGTTGTTCATCGTGCTGCTGATCGAGCTCGAGTACGAGTAGTAGCCGTACGACGCCCCGCCGTAGTTCGTGTGCTCGTAGACCTTCACCTTGCAGTTCGAGTAGCCGCGCATCGACGAGGCGCGGTCCTGGAACGAGATGTTGGCGTTGCCCATCCACTGCCCCGACACGCACGAGCTCGATCCGTAGAGGTCCCAGTACGAGCCGCTGTACGACGTGCCGTCGTACAGGCGCGCGAGCAGGTACGTCGCCGCGACGCCCGCCTCGATCCCGTCGGCACTCGACGAGCGGGCGGATGGCGCGGCCGCGTCGACGACGACCTGGCCGGTCTGCTCGAGGACGGCGGCGTGGAGGTCCTCCCCGCGCGGCACGCAGATGGTTTCGCCGGTGTCAACGAAGACGCCGCAGTCCTGCTCGGCCGATGCCGTCGCGGGCGCCGCCGCGATCGCACTCGCCCCGACAGCCGCGATGCAGGCGAGCACCGCTCCGATTCGCTTCCTCATGGCGCCCATGCCGACTCCTCTATCCGGAGCCCCGATCGACGAACCCCGTCCCCGGAATCTCGCACGCCGCGCGGGCGGTGTCAAGGCGTTGTGTCCTCCGAATGGGGGACACGCCGCGGACGAAGTGTGAGACGATTCGGGACACCGGAGCATTACAGGGTGTGAACGCAGTGGAACACGACGTGGCAGCCGTGCCGTCGCAGGCCGACGAGGCGCTGCTCGACGCGGTCGCACGCGGAGACCACACGGCGTTCGCCACGATCTACGAGCGCCACGTGCGCACGGTCTTCCGCTTCGCGCTGAGCCTCGGCATCTCACCGCGCGACGTCGAGGACGTGACGCAGGAGGTCTTCGTGGTCGCGTTCAAGAAGGCCGCGAGGATCCGCACCGCCGACGGATCCGCCCTCCCCTGGCTCATGGTCACGTGCCGCAACCTGTCGTACGCGCATCTGCGGAAGCGCGCGAAGGATCACGCGCACATCGATGCCGGAGAGCACGACGTCGCCGATCCGACGGCGTCGCCCGAGAGCCGCGCCCTGCAGGCCGAGCTCTCCCTGACGATCGCCGAGGCGATCGGCCGACTCTCGCCGCGGGACCAGAAGCTGGTCCACCTCTGCCTCGACCGGGGGATGACCTACCGGCAGGCGGCGCACGCGCTCGGCGTCACCGACGGGACGGTGCGAAACCGCCTGTCGCGTGCCAGGGCCGAGCTGCGCAGCTCCCTCCGCGGCGCCTTCCGTGAGCAGGGATCATGAGACTGCACCCCCCGACCGACGACCAGGTCGCGTCGATGCGCCGCAAGATCTTCGCCGAGATCGCCCGGAACCGCGCACGGCGTCGCTCGCGGCTGACGTTCACCGCGGCCACGACCGCGCTCGTCGTCGCCGTCACCACCGCGGGCGCCATCCTCGTCGAGATGGCGAAGCCCGACGACCTCAACGTGAGCTTCGACTGCTACACGACGGCAGACCTGTCTGCGCCGCACGGCACGACGTCGTTCGTTGACGACGACCGGGATCGCGACCGCACGCTCGCTCTCGAGGACCGGGTCGCGCAGGCCCTCGAGTTCTGCATGGCGGGCTACAACGCGGTGCCGACCGACGGCGACGTCGAGATGGTGCGGGTCGTGAACCCGACCGTGTGCATGATGCAGGATCGCCGGCTCGCCGTGCTGCCCAACGAGCAGTATGCATCCACGGAGGACTTCTGCGAGGGTCTCGGCCTCGCGGCCCCGTTCGAGTAGGCCGCGGTCAGCGCGCGGGAGCGAGCAGAGCCGCGAGGCGCTGCACCGCGAACGCGTAGCCCTGCACGCCCGCTCCGACGATCACGCAGCTGGCGACATCCGACAGGTACGAGTGGTGGCGGAACGGCTCGCGCGCGTGCACGTTCGAGATGTGCACCTCCGCGAAGGGCAGGTGCACGCCGGTGAGGGCGTCGCGCAGCGCGACCGACGTGTGGGTGAGCGCGCCGGGGTTGATCACCACCGCGTCGCAGTCGCCCCGCGCCTCGTGGATCGCGTCGACGAGCGCGCCCTCGTGGTTGCTCTGGATGGCCCGCACCTCGAACCCGAGATCCGCGGCCGTCCGCTCGACGAGCGCCACGACGTCGTCGAGCGTGTCCGAGCCGTAGATCTCGGGCTCGCGCGTGCCGAGGAGGTTGAGATTCGGCCCGTTCACGAGCAGGATCCGACCGTTCACGTGCGTTCCCTTCGTCACAGGAGTCCGGCCATCCGCAGGGCGGTGTCGACGAACGAGACCCGCTCGATCGACCGCACGCGGCTGAGCGGGATCCACTCGGCCATGTCGGTCGACCCGTCGAGCTCGTAGGCGAGGGACCCGCCCGTGATCGTCGCCCGGTAGACGATCCGCAGCGCCTGCATGTCGCCGGTCCCCGCGAGCCGCTTGCGGGCGGGGATGACGACCGAGTCGATCCCGATGACGTCCCCGAGCTCGACCTCGTAGCCCGTCTCCTCGCGCACCTCGCGTCGGCAGGTCTGAGCGGGATGCTCGCCGGGGTCCATCCCGCCGCCCGGCATCGTCCAGGCGGGCTTCGACCCCTCGATCCAGCGCGAGAGCAGCACGCGCTCGGCCTCGTCGACGATGACGGCGTAGGCGGCGACTCTCAGGTCCATGACGTCAGCCTACTGATCCCGGATCGCGGCGCCGTCGGCCTCGCCGCGCGGCGGGACCGGCACGAGCTTGCCGGTGCCGGCGGCGGCGCGGGGCCGCGCGGTGGTCCGCACCCTCATCCGCACGCCGTCCAGGGTCGCACGCAGCGGGGAGCCGATGAACAGGCCGAGGGTCGCGCCCGCGGCGAGCGCGATGCCGATCATGCCGGCGGTCACGAGCGCCTGCGTCGCGACGATGAGCCGCGCGGTGTCGTCGCCGGCCTCGACCATCCCGAGAAGACCCCGGAACACGGCGGAGCCCGGGACGAGGGGGACGATCGCGGCCGTCGTCACGGCGACGGATGGCACGTGCAGGCGCTGGGCGATGAGCGCGCCGACGAGGCTCGCGGCGAAGGCGCCCGCGAAGCTCGCTCCGGCCGCGTCGAGTCCGGCCGCCGAGGGCACCGCGTAGCCGGTCCAGGCGATCGTCGCGAGCAGGACGCTCACGACGACGATGCGGAGGCCGGCGCCGTTCATGACCGCGACGGTGATCGCCACGATCACCGCGCCGACGATCTGACCCGCGAACGGCCCGAACGGCAGCGCCTCGCTCGGCAGCTGCAGGCCGACGCCGAGCGCGCTCGCGAGCTGCAGGCCGACCACGATGCCGAGCACGACGCCGAGGGTCTGCAGGGTGAGCTCGAGGATGCGCCCACCCGCGGTGAGCGCGAATCCGTCGATCGCGTCCTGCGCGGCGCCGACGACGGCGAGACCCGCGAGCATGAGCACGATGCCCGAGGAGACGACGATCGTCGAGCGGACATCGGTGAACGGCTCGACGCCGAGGCGCGACAGAAGCGCGACGACGACCGTGACGGCGACGAGCGTGAACGCGCCGACCACCTGGCTGAAGAACATGGGCACGCGCAGCTTCGCGAGCCCCGCCTGGGATCCGGCGACGCCCAGTGCGGCGAGGAAGGTCACGGCCAGCGCGATCCACGACGCGCCGAACATCACGCCGACGCCGACCGCGAGGAGCGCCTGCACCGTGATCACGACGCCGGGCTGATAGAGGAACGGCGTGCGGCGGATCTGGCGGAACCGCGCCCGCGCCTCGCCGAGCTCGAGGCCCTCCTCGATCTCGGTCACGAGCGCCTGGAGGCGCTGGAGCTTCGCGTGATCGGGAACGGCCGACCGCACGACCTGCATGAGGGTGATCGGCAGGTCGTCGCCTCCGCGGTGATCCGACACCGTCACGGAGTTGTAGGTCACGTCGACGTGCACGCTCTTGAGCCCGTAGGCGCGGGTGATGCGCAGGGCCGCGAGCACGACCTCCTTCGCCGACGCGCCGACCGACAGCATGACCTCGGCCACCCGCATCGCGAGGTCGATGATCCGCACGGCCATCGCGTCGTCGACGACCGTGAGCAGCTCGGTGGGGGCGGCCTTCGACGCGTCGCTCCACAGCGCCCTGCGGACGCTCTCCATCACGCGCCGACGACGATCCTGAGCCATGCCCTCCATCCTGTGCCACGAGGTTCACCGTTCGCCGAACGATCCGGGATTTCCGCTCCGCACGTCTTTCGGAACCTCACCCCGTTTCGACTCGCTCCGCTCGCTCAACGACCGGACCCGGGGCATCCCGCAGCGACCGAGACGATCCGGAGTCCCCCTCCGGACATTGAGCGAGGGAGCGCAGCGACCGAGACGAAATGCCGCAACCCAGCCTCCGAACGCCCCCGCGTTTCGACTCGCTCCGCTCGCTCAACGACCGGGCCCGGGGCATCCCGCAGCGACCGAACGCGCAGCGAGCCGGCCCCGGGCGGAACCCGGGGCCGGCTCGCGGTGCGGCAGCCCGTCAGCGCGCGGAGGCGCCACCCGGTCGGAGGGTCGCATCCCCTGCCGCGACCTGCACCGAGATCTCGCGCGGCGACGAGCTCTCGACGTCGAGGCGGTTGTCGAAGTCGCCTGCCGAGACGTCGGAGCGCACGGCGTAGGTCTCGTCGGGGAGCACGAGGTCGAGCGAGCCCGCGCTCACATCGACGGTCACCTCGGCGGGCGCGTCGCCCGTGAGCTCGGCGTCGAGACGGCCCGCAGCGACCGTGAAGCCGGCCTCCGCGACGTCGGCGAGCGCGAGGTCGGCCTGGCCCGCGCTCAGATCGACCTCGAGCGACGCGGCCGAGCCGTCGAGGCTCAGGTACCCCGCCCCGACCTCGGCGTCGACCTCGCCGAAGTCGCCCTCGGCCGTGAGGCTGCCGCCCGAGAGCGAGAGGTCGACATCGAGGCCCGCGCCCTTCAGGCGCTCCGGCAGCGTCAGCACGACGGTCTGCTCGTCGTCGAACCAGTCGCCCCCGAACCAGTCGCCGCCGAACCACCAGCCGCGGAAGAACCCGTCGCGGCGGTCGACCGACAGCTCGCCGCCGTCGCGCGAGACGCGCCATCCGTCATCCGCGTTCGTGACCTCCAGCACGGCCTCGTCGACGTCGCCGTAGGCGATCGCGAAGGAGGCCCCGGAGGCGTCGATGTCGAGGGAGGTCACGCCGGCGGCCGCCGCCGTGAGGGTCTCGTCGACCGAGAACGCGCCGCGCGCCGCGGCGACGCCCGAGCCGATGGCGGTGCCCAGCAGCGCCACGCCGCCGATCACCGCGACGACGAGCGCGACGACCTTGCCGCCCGATGCGGGAGGGGTGGGAGGGGCCGGGCGCGGGGGCACGGCCGCGGGATCGTACGCCGACGCATCGAAGGCCGGCGGGGTGGTGGGGGTGCTCATCGTGTCGCTCCTGTCTGGGGCGTTCCGCCCGTGTTCTCGATGTGGGCGAGAGCTGCGAGAACGCGGCGGTTGCCCGACTCGTCCGGCTCGAGGCCGAGCTTCTGGAAGATGGAGGTGACGTACTTCTCGACGCTCGCCTCCGAGACGAAGAGCACGCCGGCGATCGCCTGGTTCGACTTGCCCTCCGCGATGAGAGCGAGCGTCATGCGCTCGCGCTCCGTGAGCCGCGTCATCCGCTCGTCGCGGGTGCGCCGGCTGAGCAGCTGCGCGACGACCTCGGGGTCGAGCACGGTCGCGCCCTGCGCGATGCGGTCGACCGACTCGACGAACTCCGCGACGTCGGCCACCCGGTCCTTGAGGAGGTAGCCGATCGCGCCGCCCTGCGCCGTGATCAGCTCGCTCGCGTAGCGCTCCTCGACGTACTGCGAGAGGACGAGGACGGGGAGCTCGCGATGAGCCGCCCGCACCTCGATCGCCGCGCGGATCCCCTCGTCGGTGAAGGTCGGAGGGAGGCGCACGTCGAGGATGCAGAGATCCGGGGCGGATGCCTCCACGGTCGCCAGCAGATCGCGCGCGTCGGGAAGGGCCGCGACGATCTCGTGGCCGGCGTCCTCGAGGAGGCGCACGAGGCCCTCGCGCAGGAGGACTGAGTCCTCGCAGATCAGGATGCGCATGGCACGCTCACCTCCAGGGCGGTCGGTCCGCCGTTCGGGCTGTCGAGGCGGACGGTGCCGCCCGCCGACAGGATGCGGTTCGAGATGCCGTCGAGGCCGCCGCCGGGGAGCACGCGTGCCCCGCCGATGCCGTTGTCCTCGACCCGGGCCCAGAGCACGCCGTCGTCGCGACGGCGCACGACCACCCGGCATTCCGCGGCACGCGAGTGCTTCGCGGCGTTCGTGAGCGACTCCGCGATCGCGAAGTAGACCGCCGCGTCGGCCTCCCGGCTGCACCGGCCGTCCATCCGCACGTCGAGGTGCACGGGGATGTGCGAGCGCCCGGCGAGCGCGGACAGCGCCGCGTCGAGGCCGCGGTCGTCGAGCACGGACGCGTGGATGCCGCGCGCGAGCTGGCGGAGCTCGGTGATGGCCGCCTTCGTCGAGGTGTGCGCCTCCTCGATCAGCGAGCGGGCGGCATCGGGGTCGCTGTCGATCTTCTGCTGGGCCAGGCCGAGGGTCATCCCGACGGAGACGAGACGGGGCTGCACGCCGTCGTGGAGATCGCGCTCGATGCGCGTCCGCTCCACCTCGGAGGCGCGCACGGCGCCCGCTCGCTGCGCGTCGGAGGTGCGGGCCTGCGCGGCCAGCTGCTCCTCCTGCGACGGCACGACGATCGCGCGGCTCAGCACGCCGTGCAGGAGCGCGAGCCCGACGATCCCGGCAGCGGTCACGATGACGCCCAGGATGCCGGCGAGCGGCGCCCACGCGGCGGCGAACTCGAGGCCGAACGCGCCGCGCACCGTGTCCGCGCCCGAGAGAGGAGCGAAGCAGATCGCGATGGACCAGATGAGCAGGCGGAAGAGCCCCATGACGATCACGCCGAAGACCGTCGCGATCGCGAGGTTGGCGATCGCCCGCCACATGCGCGGGTCGACCGCCTGACGCAGGAGCGTGCGGATCCAGCCGCCGAAGCCGGGGCCGACGCGGGGGCGCCATGCGAGCGCGGGCAGGCCGAAGCCGTACAGCCCGTCGACACGCGCGGTCTCGAGCCAGGCGACGGCGAAGAGGACGTAGACGAAGGCGACGAGCAGCAGGAGCCCGAAGCCGAGGAGCGGGAGGGTGCCGAGGCCGAAGCCGAGCAGCCCGAAGAGAGCGGTGAACGCGAAGGCGCCCAGGAAGCCGAGCGCCGCGAGATGGGCGATCGCCCCGGCCACCCGGAGCGGGCGCGACGTCCTCGCGGTCGAAGCGGAGGCGAGCTGTGTGGTCATGCCTCCAAGCTAGGGCGGCCCTCGCGCGGGCGCCCCAGAGTCAGCCGGAGACGTTCTTTCGGGTTTTCCCGAATCGCGTCACGGCGCCGCGGCGCACGTCGGCGCCGGGGCCTGCTCGAGCGCGTGCCACGCCGAGATCCCACCCGCGAGCGAGCGGAGCGGGTGAGCGCGCCACTCCGGGCGCCCGCGGAGCACCTCGGCCGCGCGGCGCGACCGCACCCCGAGGGCGCAGTGCACGACGACCTCGCGCCGCTCGACGAGCGCACGCCGGACGGCTTCGGGCGGCTCCTCCCCGGCCTCGATCTCGTCGAGCGTCCAGCGGACGGCGTGCGGGATGGCCCCGGGCTCGGATGGCGCGCGCACGTCCACGACGAGAGGCGCGGCGCCCCCGGCCAGGGCAGCGCGGAGCTCGGCGGCCGAGACGATCGGCACCGCGCCATCCTCCGTGGCCCCCGCCCCGCCGTCCCCCGTGGCCTCCGCCGGGCCATCCGCTGGGGCCTGCGCCGGGCCATCCGCCGCGAACGCGACCTCGCGCCATCCGGCGCCGAGTGCGTCCACGACGACGACGCGGCCGAGGAGGGGGCGTCCTGCTCCCGTGATGAGCTTGATCGCCTCGGCCGCCATCTGGGCGCCGACGAGCGCGCACAGCGGGCCGAACACGCCCGCCGTCGCGCAGTCGAGCGCCGCTCCCGGCGCATCCGGGTAGAGGTCGCGGTAGCGCGTGCCGCGCTCAGCCCAGACGACCCCGACCTGGCCCTCCCACCGGAGGACCGACCCCCAGACGAGCGGAAGGCCGAGCGCCGCCGCCGTGTCGTCGACGAGGTACCGCGTGGCGAAGTTGTCCGAGCCGTCGACGACGAGGTCGTAGTCCGCGAGAACGCCGGCCGCGCTCCGCGCATCCAGACGCAGGGCGTGGGCGCGCACCTCGATCCCGGGGTTCCGCGCCGCGATGGCGTCGCGTGCGGATGCCGTCTTCGGTCGTCCGATGTCCGCGACCCGGTGGATCACCTGGCGCTGCAGGTTGCCGAGCTCGACGGCGTCGTCGTCGACCACGCCGAGCACGCCCACCCCCGCCGCGGCGAGCGCCAGCAGCACGGGCGAGCCGAGGCCGCCCGCGCCCACGACGAGCACGCGCGCCGCACGGAGGCGGCGCTGCGCGGCATCGCCCATGCCGGGCAAGATGAGCTGCCGGCCGTACCGCTCCCGCTCATCGTCGGAGAGCGCCGGACCGGGTGCCACGAGCGCCGTCACAGGACCGCCATCCCCTCGGTCTCCGACGATGCGCGGGCATGCCGCCGGCGGGGGATGCGCCCCGCATGCGCGGCGAGATGGCCCGCCTCGACCGCATGGCGGAACGCGGCGGCCATCCGCACGGGGTCGTGCGCGCGGGTCACCGCGGTCGCCAGGAGCACCGCGTCGCAGCCGAGCTCCATCGCGAGCGCCGCCTCCGACGCCGTGCCGAGGCCCGCGTCGAGCACGACGGGAACCGATGCGCGCGACACGATGAGCTCGATGTTGTGGGGGTTGAGGATGCCGAGGCCCGTCCCGATCGGCGCGCCGAGGGGCATGACCGCCGCGACCCCGAGCTGCTCGAGCCGCAGCGCCGTGACGGGGTCGTCGTTCGTGTACGCGAAGACCGTGAAGCCCTCCGCGACGAGCCGCTCCGCGGCGTCGAGCAGCTCGACCGGGTCGGGCAGGAGCGTCGTGTCGTCGGCGACGACCTCGAGCTTGATCCAGCTCGTGCCGAACGCCTCGCGCGCGAGCTCGGCCGTGAGCACCGCGTCGTGCGCCGTGCGGCAGCCCGCGGTGTTGGGGAGGAGGCGGATGCCGCGCTCGCGCAGCAGGGCGTAGAGGCCGCCCGCTCCGCTTCCGTATCGCCGCACGGCGACCGTCGTGAGCTCGGTGCCCGACGCCCGCAGAGCCTCGTCGAGCACCTCGAGGCTCGGCGCACCGCCCGTGCCGACGATGAGCCGCGACGACAGGGCGACGCCGTCGATGACGAGCGGCTCCACGTCAGCCGCCCTGCGCCGCGGTGAGCACCTCGACCCGCGCGCCCGGGCCGAGCCGATGCGACCCCCAGCGGGCGCGCGGCACGAGGACCGCGTCGACCGCGACCGCGACGCCGAGGGGCGCGCCGTCCTCGGCCGTGCCCTCGGGCGTCACCGCGCGGCCCGTGAGCGCCGAGACGACCGTCGACACGGCCGCCCCCTCGGGCAGCCGCAGAGCACTTCCGTTGACATCGATCTCGATCATGCGAGGACTCCTTCACGGTCACGGGGCGCGGCGTCGCGCCCGGGTTGGAGGCGGGTGGGGGCGAACCGCCCAGGGTCGAGCAGGTCGGCCTCGACGCCGCGCGGCGGGGCGACGTCGTCGACGATGCGGCGGCAGAGGTCTGCGATGAGCGGGGCGAGCAGCACGCCGTTGCGATGCGTTCCCGTCGCGACGACGAGGCCCGGGGCGGTCCGCCCGACGAGGGGCAGATGATCGGGGGTCGCCGGGCGGGCGCGGGCGGTCGCCTCGACGAAGCGGTACTCGTCGACGAGCGGCATCACCTCGGCCGCATCGCGGAGCAGCGCCGACACGCCCCCCGCGGAGACCGCGTCGTCGGCGTCCTCGCGCTCGGTCGCGCCCACGACGAGTCCGCCGTCGACACGCGGCACGAGGTAGACGGCACGGCCGCGGACAAGGGAGCGGACCGTGTGCGCGAGGCGCGGGAGGCCCGCCGCGTGGAGGCGGAGGATGTCTCCGTGCACCGGGCGCAGCACGCCGGGCGGCGTCGCGCCCAGGTCCGCCGCGCCGAGCGCGTTCGCGACGACCACCTCGGCCGCGGCGATCGCCGTCCCGTCGGAGAGCTCGACACCGTGCACAGCACCGCCCCGCCCGCGCAGCAGGCGCCTCGCCGCGAGCGGACGGAGAGCGGATGGCGCGAGCGCGCCCCGAAGCGCGCGGACGAGGGCACGCGGATCGACGCGATGGTCGCCGTCCGCCGCGTACGCGCACGAGAGTCCGGGCGCGAGCAGAGGCTCGGCGGCCCGCGCTTCTCGGACGCTCCGTCGCTCCGCCTGCACCGCGGGCGCCGCGTCCACGAGCTCGACGATCCGACGGCGGTCGGCGTCGTCGACCCCGACGAGAAGCGTCGGGGCGGCCTCGTACCCGCACGCCGCAGCGCCGCCGGGCAGCGATGCGACGAAGTCGGGGTATGCGGCCGCCGCGGCGCGGTGGAGCGCCACGGCAGCGCGCTCGGTGTGCTGGAGCTCGCCCGCGGGGCTCAGCATTCCGGCCGCGGCATACGTTGCGCCGTCTCCCGGGCGGGGGTCGATGAGTCGCACCGAGCGCCCCGCGCGCGCACACGCGACGGCGATCGCCGTGCCGACGACCCCTGCGCCGATGACGGCGACGTCGACCCTGCTGTCAGCTCCGGACACGGGGCTCGTCGAGGTAGACGGACGCGCCGGCGGCGACGAACTCCTCGGACTTCCGGCGCATGGCCGCGATCGCCTCCTGCTCCTCGGCGCCGCCGAAGCGGTCGCGGATGTCCTGGGAGATCCGCATCGAGCAGAACTTCGGGCCGCACATCGAGCAGAAGTGCGCCGTCTTGGCCGGCTCGGCCGGGAGCGTCTCGTCGTGGAAGGCCTCCGCCGTGTCGGGGTCGAGCGAGAGGGCGAACTGATCGCGCCAGCGGAACTCGAAGCGCGCCTTCGACAGCGCGTCATCCCGATCCCGCGCCCCCGGATGGCCCTTCGCGAGGTCGGCTGCATGCGCCGCGATCTTGTACGTGATGACGCCCGTCTTCACGTCGTCGCGGTTAGGCAGCCCCAGGTGCTCCTTGGGCGTGACGTAGCAGAGCATCGCGGTGCCCCACCGTGCGATCTCGGTCGCGCCGATCGCCGAGGTGATGTGGTCGTACCCCGGGGCGACGTCGGTGACGAGGGGGCCGAGCGTGTAGAAGGGCGCCCCCGAGCAGAGCTCCTGCTGGCGCTCGACGTTCTCCCGGACCAGGTGCAGCGGCACGTGCCCGGGCCCCTCCACCATGACCTGCACGTCGTGCTCCCACGCCCGGTGCGTGAGCTCGGCGAGCGTGTCGAGCTCGGCGAACTGCGCCGCGTCGTTGGCGTCGGCCGTCGAGCCGGGGCGCAGGCCGTCGCCGAGCGAGAACGCGACGTCGTACTGCGCGAAGATCTCGCACAGCTCGTCGAAGTGCGTGTAGAGGAAGTTCTCGCGATGGTGGGCGAGGCACCAGCCCGCCATGATCGAGCCGCCGCGCGAGACGATGCCCGTCACCCGCTCTGCCGTGAGCGGCACGTAGCGCAGCAGCACGCCCGCGTGGATCGTCATGTAGTCGACGCCCTGCTCGCACTGCTCGATCACGGTGTCGCGGAAGATCTCCCAGGTGAGGCGATGCGCCTGCCCGTCGACCTTCTCGAGCGCCTGGTAGATCGGGACCGTCCCGATCGGCACGGGCGCGTTGCGGATGATCCACTCGCGGGTCGTGTGGATGTCGTCGCCCGTGGAGAGGTCCATGACCGTGTCGGCGCCCCACGTCGTCGCCCACTGGAGCTTCTCGACCTCCTCGGCGATCGAGCTCGTGACGGCCGAGTTCCCGATGTTCGCGTTGATCTTGACGAGGAACGCCCGCCCGATGATCATGGGCTCGCTCTCGGGGTGGTTGATGTTGCTCGGGATGATCGCGCGCCCCGCCGCGAGCTCCGAGCGGACGAGCTCGACGTCGCACCCCTCGCGCAGCGCGACGAAGCGCATCTCGGGCGTGATGACGCCCTGCCGCGCGTAGTGCATCTGCGTCACGCGCCGGCCGGGACGTGCGCGGCGCGGGCGGGCGGACTCTCCCCGCCACTCCGCGGAGGCGGCGCCGCGCCGCGCGGCCGCTCGGCCGTCGTCGTGAAGGTCGCGCGGGCGCCCGTCGTACTCCTCGACGTCGCCGCGTGCGGCGATCCAGTCGGCCCGCAGCGGCGGCAGTCCCCGCACCGGGTCGCTGCCCGGGCCCGACGTCCGATAGGCCGTGAACGGCTCGTTCCGCTCGCCGTTCGGCGAGTCCGTGAGCGCGATGCGGGTGACCGGCACCCGGATCCCGTGCTCGTCGTCGTGCAGATATGCGAGCGAATGCGTCGCTTCCAGGGTGCGCAAAAGAGCTGCTCCTACTTCCTACGCCGGCATGACCCGAACAGGTTCGACGGTCGCGAGCAGCGTCAGCTCGTTCTCAGCCCCTGCTGGGACTCCCGTGTGGACCGGATCAGAGTAGCAGGGAGCCGCGGCCGCGCAAGTCGGCGGGTCAGAGCGCGTCGAGCAGCTCCCTCAGACGGGTAGATTCCTTTTCGGGCATGGAGTAGCCGTGCTCGGTCGCTGGGTACTGTCCCGCGCGGACTTCCGCGACATAGCGCTCGACGCCGGCGATCATGTCCCCCCGCAGCTCGGCGTACCGCTTGACGAAACGCGCCGCACGACCCCCGTATATGCCGAGAAGGTCATGGAATACGAGCACCTGGCCGTCGGTGGCGGGGCCCGCTCCGATGCCGATCACGGGGACGTTCATCCGGGGCATCAGGGCGTCTGTGACGTCGCTCGGGATCGCCTCGAAGACGATCGCGAAGCACCCGGCCTCCTGCAGCGCGAGTGCGCTCTCGCACACCGCGAGTGCGTCGTCGGCGGTCCGCCCCTGCGCGCGGTATCCGCCGAGGGCGGTCGCCGTCTGCGGCGTGAGGCCGACGTGCCCCATGACGGGAATGCCCGCGCGGACGATGGCGCGCGCGCGATCGACCGACGTGCCGCCGCGCTCGATCTTGACCGCATCGCACCCCGTTTCCTTCACGAAGCGCTGCGCGGTCGCGACGGCGATCTCGTCGGAGGCCTCGTACGAGCCGAACGGCAGGTCCGCGACAAGCAGAGGGCTCTGCAGACCCCTGTGGACCGCGGCCGTGAGCATGATCATCTCGTCGACGGTGACGGGCACGGTGCTGTCGTATCCGAGCACCGTCATCGCGGCCGAGTCGCCCACGAGCACGACGTCGACGCCTGCCGCCTCGGCGACCTGCGCGCTGGGATGGTCGTACGCGGTCACCATGGCGATGCGCTCGCCCGCGGCCTTGCGCGCGGCGAGGTCGGCCGGCGCGACGCGCGGGCGGGCCGCCGGCCGCGTGCTCATGCGCGCGCCGTCAGGAGACGGTCGACCGCGTCATCGACCTGGATGATGCCGTTGCCCCGGTCGACGTGCACGACGACGGGCTCGTACGTCTCGAGGTCCTTCTCGTCGTACTCGGCGTAGGAGACGACGATGATCGTGTCGCCCGCGTGCACGAGCCGGGCGGCAGCGCCGTTGACCTGCATGACCCCCGAGCCCCGCTCCCCCGCGATCGTGTACGTCTCGAAGCGCGCGCCGTTGTCGACGTCGAGCACGTGCACCTGCTCGTGCTCGAGGATGTCCGCCGCCTCGAGGAGATCGGGGTCGATCGTGATCGAGCCGACGTAGTTGAGGTCGCTTCCCGTGATGGTGGCGCGATGGATCTTCGACTTGAGCATGATGCGGCGCATCAGGATTCTCCCTTGAGGATGCGGTTGTCGATGAGGCGTGCGGCGCCGACCCTGGCCGCGACCGCGAGCAGCGCGTCCCGATCGACGCGGACGAGAGGGCGGAGGTGCTCGGCGTCGCGCAACTCGAGGTACTCGGGCTCGATGCCGGCCTCCGCGAGGACGGATCGCGCGGCCGCGAGCAGCACCGCGCCATCCCGCTCGCCCCGCGCCGCGAGATCCTCCGCCGCGGTCAGCGCCCGGTTCAGCGCGGTCGCCTGCGCCCGCGCTGCGGCATCGAGGTAGACGTTGCGCGAGCTCATCGCGAGGCCGTCCGGCTCGCGGACGATCGGGCACGCCTCGATCCGCACGGGCAGGTCGAGGTCGCGGACGAGCCGGCGCACGACGAGCACCTGCTGCGCGTCCTTCTGTCCGAAGAAGGCGACGTCAGGGGTGACGATCGAGAGCAGCTTGGCGACGACGGTGGCGACGCCGTCGAAGTGGTGCGGGCCGCGGTGCGCGCCGCACAGCACCTCGGTGATGCCGGAGACATGGATGGTCGTGGCGAAGCCGTCGGGATACATCTCGGAGACGGACGGCGCGAAGAGGATGTCGGCTCCCGCCTCCTCGGCGAGCGCGGCATCCCGGGCCTCGTCGCGCGGATAGGAGCCGAGGTCCTCGTTCGCCCCGAACTGCGTCGGGTTGACGAAGAGCGACACGACGACGACGTCGGACGCCTCCCGCGCACGGCGCATGAGCGAGAGGTGTCCTTCGTGGAAGGCCCCCATCGTGGGCACGAGGCCGATCGAGGCGACCTCGGCTCGCGCGGCGCGCACGGCGGCGCGCATGTCGGACACGGTGCGCACGATCCTCATGTCGCGTGCTCCTTCCTGCGTGCGAGCGCGCGGGTCGCCTCGCACAGCTCGTCGAAGAGCGGGACGAGCTCGGGCCGGCCGGCCGAGATCGCCGCGCGCTGGCGCTCGACCGTCTCCTCGTCCCCGCGGGCGATCGGGCCCGTCAGGGCTGTCGCGGGCCCTCCCGACGCCCAGTTCTCGACGGTGCGCCGCACGAGCGGCGCGAGGAGCAGGCGCGCCTCCTTGGCCGGGATGCCCGCGGTCTCGGCGATCCGCTCCGCGGCATCGGCGATGGTCACAAGGAAGTTCGCCGCGACCGACGCGGCTGCGTGGTAGGCCGCCCGGTGGGCCTCATCGAGAGGGAACGCGCGTGCGCCGAGCAGGAGCGCGATGCCCGTCGCGGTCTCGAGCGCCTCGTCCGAGCGCCCCGCGACCGCGCACGCGACACCGCGGAACACGGCCGGGTCGTCATCGCCGGTGAACGTCTGCAGGGGGTGGAGGCCGAAGTCGACATCGTGGATCGGCACCGCGCCGGAGGTGTGGCCGATCATCCGCCCCGCCGCCGCCGCGGCGTGCGCCGCGGCAGCGATCTCGCCGTCCGGAACGCACAGCAGCACGACCGGCGCGTCGGGGATCTCCTCGCCGCGCCCGACCGGGCCGTGCACGACGACGCCGGCCGCCCGGAGGGCACGGGCGATGCTCCGGCCGAGTCGGCCGGGGCCGACCACCGTGACGCTCTCGAGGGCGCTGTGCGGGGTGCGGAGGATGCTCATGGTCTCGGTGCGCGGGGGACGCGCGCGACATGAGTATCCGCCTCATGGGCCGATCGAGCAAAATCGGGCGGCAATATGCACAGTGGTACCGGTCAGTGTCTTACCGATCTGCTCCCTGGTTCGCTTTATGTCTGTGCATGGTGATTTCACCGACGACTGTCGGCCACTCGGATCCTCGCTCCGCTCCGCGGCCTGTGACAGGCTCGAAGCCGTGATCGACACGCGCTCCTCCCTGCTCGCGTCCGCGCGCGAGGCCGTCGCCCTGGTGGGGCCGTCGGTCCCCGCGCACGACGACTTCGTCGCGGCTCTCGAGGCGCACGGCGCGGCCGCGCTCGACCGCGAGGGACCGCCCGCGCACCTCACGGCGAGCCTGTTCGTCTTCGACTCGACCGGCGAGCAGATCCTCCTCTGCCTCCACGGCAAGGGGAGGTTCTGGGTGCAGCCGGGCGGCCACCTGGAGGCCGGGGACACGTCGCTCGCGCAGGCCGCCGCACGCGAGCTCGAGGAGGAGACGGGCGTCTCCCGCGGTCTCCTCCGCGACGTCCGGGTCGTCGATCTGGACCACCATCCGCTGAGCTCGCGGTTCGGCCGATGCGCATCGCACCTCGACGTCGGCGTCGCGGCCGTCGTCGACCGCGACGCCGTTGCCCTCCAGGTCAGCGATGAGTCGGACGACCTGGCGTGGTTCCCCCTCGGCGACCTGCCCTCGCCGCTGCCGCCCGCCTTCGACGAGCGCCTCGCACGTGTGCGGGCGGCGTACGCGGTCGCCCGCTGACACATCCCTCTGCAAGGCGCCATCGGCCATCCCTCCCCCGGTCCTTGAGCGAGCGAGGAACGAGCGAGTCGAAACGCCGCGACCGGGCCTCGAGAACCGCCCTGTGCGAACTCACCCCTGCCCGAGCGACTCCTGCAGAGCTCGATCGGCGTCCCGCAGCACGGCCGCGGCCACCTGGAGCCCTTCGACGCGGCCGAGCTCGACGTCCTCGTGCTCGATGTTGACCCACATGTCCGGGTCGACCTCGTGCAGAGCACGGAGGAACTCCGTCCAGTACACCGTGTCATGCCCCTTGCCGAGCGCGACGAAGTCCCAGGCGGCGGGCTTCGGCCATTCGTTCGCCCACTCGTCGCCGCCCAGGCTCGTGCGCGACTCGGACGGGTCGAGCCGCCGGAAGCCGTTGTCGAGCACGCCGTAGAGCTGTGCGGTCTCGCGGTTGATGCGGACATCCTTCGCCGCTGCGTGGAAGACGAGCTCGCCCAGCTCTCGCACGACCGCGACGGGGTCCATCTGCTGCCAGAAGAGGTGCGACGCGTCGAGCTCGACGCCGATGTGCGTCGCGCCCGTCGTCTCGACGAGACGATGCACGTCGCGGGTGTTGAAGACGACGTTCTGCGGGTGCAGCTCGAGCGCGACCTTGACGCCGTGGTCGGCAGCGAGTCGGTCGATCTCCCGCCAGAAGTCGCCGACGACCCGCCACTGGTAGTCGAGCACGTCGAGGTGCGCCGAGTTCCAGGCGTTCACGATCCAGTTCGGGAATCGCGCCGTCTCGTCGGATCCGGGCAGACCCGACATCGTGACGACGCGCGTCTGACCCAGGCGGGCAGCGAGGCGGATGGATCGGCGCACGTCCTCCGCGTGCCGCGCGCGGATGTCCGCCTTCGCGTGCAGCGGGTTGCCATTGCAGTTGAGGCCGGCGATCTCGACGCCGGTCCCCTCGAACTGCCCGAGGAAGTCGTCGCGCGCGGCGTCGGACACGAGGATGTCGTCGAGGGACGGGATGTGGACCGCCGGCAGGAATCCGCCCGCGTTCAGCTCGATCCCCGTGAGACCGAGCGACGCGATGACCTCGAGCGCCTCGGGAAGCGTGCGGTCGTGCAGGATCGCGTTGTAGACACCCAGCCTCATGCGCGCACCTCCTGCGGGATCGCGACCGCCGCGCCGCGTCGCGCGGCAGACTCCGCCACCGCCTGGAGCAGCCGCATGTTGCGGACCCCCTCGTCGAACGTCGCGCATCGCGGCAGCGATGCCGCCTCCTCGATGCCGGCGACCTCCTCGAGGAACGCCCGCGCCTGGTACACGAAGCCCTCGTTCTGACCGAACCCGACACCGGTCGCGTCCATGGCGAGACCTCCTCTGAGGTACGGATGCTCGGGGCCGAGGAGCACCCGCCGGAAGCCGCGCTGCGCGACCGGTCCCTCGTTGAGCATGAGTCCGATCTCGGACGGCGTGCGGAAGTCGAACGACGCCGAGCCGTTCTCGCAGAACACCTCGAGGACGAGCGTGTTCGCGTGCCCCGAGGCGACGCGGGAGACCTCGATCGCCCCTGCTCCGCCATCCGCGAAGTCGAACGAGAACGCGGCGTAGTCGTCGTTCTCGACGGTGTCGAACGTGTCCGACACGGCGCCGTGCTCGTGGCCGATGACGGCGCCGAGGGGTTCGGGGCGCTCGGAGATCACGGTGGCGAAGCGCCCACCCGACACCTCCGCGATGTCGCCGCCGATGAACTCGGCGATGTACGCGAGGTGGCTGCCCACATCGGCGAGCGCTCCCGAGCCCTGCGCGCCCTTGAAGCGCCAGCTGATCGGGATGTGCGGGTCGGCGGCGTAGTCGGTCCAGTAGCGTCCGCTGACGTGGAGCACGCGGCCGAGCACGCCGCTGCGCACGAGGTCGCGGAGATACGCGATGCCGGGCGAGCGCCGGTAGGTGAAGCCGACGCGCGCGATGCTCGTCGCCGAGCGCGCGGCGTCGGCCATCGCGACCGCGTCGTCGAGGCTGTCGCTGAGCGGCTTCTCGCACAGGACGTGCTTGCCGGCGGCGAGGAGCCCTTCGACGATCTCGCGGTGGAGATGATTCGCGACGACGACGCTGACGACGTCGATGTCGGGCGCCTCGGCGATCGCCTGCCACGACGTGTCGCTGCGCTCATAGCCGAAGCGCCGCGCGGCGAGGGAGCCGAACTCGGCGTTCACGTCGCCGATCGACACAAGGCGGATGGGCGGAAGCGTCGAGGCGTAGACGGTGGACGCCGCACGGTACGCCGCGGCGTGGGCGCGGCCGGCCATGCCGGCTCCGATGACGGCGACTCCGAGGCTCTCGGGCATCGGCTCTCTCCTTCGAGGTCTCGCCCGGCCTTCCGGCCGCGGCGTCATTGCAGGTGCGAGGATGGGGATGAACCGCGCGTTGGAGCGGTACAACGATCACGGTATACTACGACGTAATGTCCTGTCAAAGGGGAATCTCATGACCGCGTCCCGACCGACGATCTACGACGTCGCCCAGCGCGCAGGCGTGTCGAAGTCGCTCGTCTCCCTCGTTCTCCGCGGCTCGCCCAAGGTCAGCCCGGAGCGGCGTCGCGCGGTCGAGGAGGCCATCCGCGCACTCGACTACCGTCCGAGCCGAGCCGCCACCGCGCTCGCCGGGGTGCGCACACGCAACATCGGCCTCGTGATCGACGACTTCCGCAACCTCTGGTTCGTCGACCTCCTCGATGGCATGCGCGATGTGCTCGACCCCGCCGGCTTCCAGGTCAGCGTGGCCGACCTCCGCCGAGACGCGCACGCGGTCGAGGGCTTCATCGCGACCCATGCCGAGGCCGTCGTCGTCGCCGCCGAGCCGGATGCGGCGGCCCTGCGCATCCCCGTCCCGGTCGCCGTCGTCGGCGGGCGCGCGGGCTCGATCCCCGGCGCGGACACGGTCGCGAACGACGACACCGAGGGCGCGCGGATCGCGACGCGGCATCTCCTCGAGCTCGGACATCGTCGCATCGGGCATCTCACCGGCGGAGGAGGGTCGGCGGCCCTGCGGCGCGCTGCGTACACCCGTGTGATGCGCGAAGCCGGGCTCCATCCGCTGCTGACCGGCGGCGAGCACGAGACGAGCGATGAGGGGGGCTACCGCGCGGCACGGCAGCTGCTCGAGGCACATCCGGACGTGACCGCGATCTTCGCGTCGAACGACGTCATGGCGCTGGGCGCCGCGGCCGCCCTGCGCGACCGAGGTCTCGCCATCCCGCATGACGTGTCGCTCGTCGGCTACGACGACTCGCCCCTCGCGAACAGCCGCTACCTGTCGTTCACGACGATCGACGACCGCAGCCGCGACGTGGGAGCGGAGACCGCGCGCGCCATCCTCGCCCGGCTCGACGACCCCGAGGCCGAGCCCCGGCACATCCGCCTCTCGCCGACGCTCATCGACCGGGGATCGACGGCGCCGCCCCTCGCACGGTAGAGAAGGGTCGTCAGCCGCACCCTCTCCTGCAGCGCGTCGGCAGCGAGTGTTCCCCGTCCGTTCACCGCATGCCCCCTCGCCGCGCGACGCTGACGGTGGATGGAGAACGCAGACGCGATGCCGCTGCCGGCGATCCTGGCGATCGCCGGCTTCTTCACCGTGATCGTCGCGATCGCCGTCGTGGTCGCCCGGGCGCTCGCGCGGAGCTACCGGCCGGTCGGCGAGGAGAGGTCCCGCGCCGACCGCCTCCAGGTGGGCGGAGTCCGCGTCGAGGCAGGCATCACGTCGTGGGCCAGGCACCCGGGCGGCGGCGAGGAGGCCCCGGCGATGCGCCTGCACGTGCGCTTCCCGTTCCGCGGATCCTCGCACGATGCGGAGCTCGTCGTCCGCATCGATCGCGCGCTCGTCGCCGGCTTCTCCCCCGGGTCGACCGTCCACCTGCTTGTCGATGCCGCTGATCCGAGTGGTGTCGCGATCGATCGATCCCGCAGCCCCGTCGAGCTGCCGCGCTCCCGGTGAGCTCCGGCGCGGAAACGCGAATCGCCCCGGCCGAGTGGCCGGGGCGATTCCTGCGTGTGGAGCCTAGGAGATTCGAACTCCTGACATCTTGCTTGCAAAGCAAGCGCTCTACCAACTGAGCTAAGGCCCCGAGAGGAGACGGAGTGGGGCTACCAGGACTTGAACCTGGGACCTCTTCATTATCAGTGAAGCGCTCTAACCGCCTGAGCTATAGCCCCGTCTTGCGAGAGCCGAACTCTCAACCTGCAAGAGCATACCCGAACCGGGAGGCCGGCGCCAATCGACGCCGCCCTCCCGGGGGTGTCGCACCCGATCGCCGGTGAGACTAGCCCCGGTCGCCGATACCTGTGCCCGGAGCGCTAGTCCGGGCGACGGGGGCTAGTCTCACCGGAAAGGGGCCGCTCAGCCGAGCGCGACCGCGATCTCGTTGGGAGCGGCGTCGAGCTCGACGGTCGCGACGGTCTCGCCCGTCGTCAGGTCGACGGCGTGCACGGCGTTCGAAGCGGGCTCGGTGACGTAGGCGATGTCGCCGTTCACCTTGATCGTGGGGTGCGGGTCCTGCCATTCAGCCGGCCCCTCCCACGCCTCCACGACGGGGAACGCGTGGACGATCTCGCCCGTCTCGGGGTCGAGCACGTGGATCTGTCCGTCGGTCGAGAGGATGTACGCGAGATCCTCCGGCCCGCGCACGACATCGCGGTACGTGTACTGCACCTCGTCCGGCAGCTCCACGACCTCGTAGGTGTGCGCGGCGGTGTCGATGAGCGTCACCGCGTTGAGCAGGTAGCCCTCGGCGTCGGGGTCGCTCTTGTAGTCGCCGACGACGATCGGGCTCGTCTCCGAGACGTACGCGTTGCCCATCCGCCCGTACTCGTCGGGCGCCGTGAACTTCTCGAACGCGCCGTCGTGGAAGAGGAGCGCGCCATCCTCGCAGCCGAAGATCACGGCCTCACCGGCCGCGGTCCCCTCGCCGTGGATGCCGGGGCACTCGTCGCTCGACGCGAGCTCATCCCAGTGGTCGTCGTGCGCGTGGAGCGCGACGGCACCCGACCGCGCGGTCTCGTCGCCGACGGTCGTGAGCAGCGTGCCGTCCTCGAGGACGATCGAGACGCCGTGGTGCGCGGCCTCGGAGCGGTGCGTCTCGCCCTCCGGAAGCGCGTCGTAGCCACCAGCGAACACGTCGGTGTCGAGGATGGTCGTCTCGCTCGTCGCGTCGTCGTAGAGCACCGTCTTCCCCTCGTGCACGACGACGTGCCCGGCGGCAGCCGCCTCGAACACGAGGTCGGTGAGCTCGGGCGCTCCCGTGTCGAGGATCTGGAACCCCTTCGACGTGGTCACGGCGATCGTCCGTCCGTCGCCGAACGGATTGAGCCGCGTGAACTCCTCGGTCTCGAAGGTGTTCACCACCTCGAGCGAGGTGCCGTCGAGCACCGCGATGCCGTTCTCGTAGGCCACCGCGACGCGACCCTCCGCCGGAGCCGCCGGCTCCTCGCTCGCGGTGTCGGGGGCGGCACCTGAGCCCGACGTGGTCGCGCACGCGGTCGCGAGGAGGGAGACCCCCGCGATCACGGCCGCCGCCGTCAGACGTCGTGTGTGTCGTGTCATCGTGTTCCTTTCCGGGATGGCCTTCAGCTCAGGCCCTGGGAGATGCGCTCGGTGTTCGCGCGCATCATGGTGAGGTAGGTGTCGGCGCCCTCTCCGGGCTCCGTGAGCGACTCCGTGAAGAGCTCGACGACGTCGACCTCGATGCCGACCTCGCTCGCGAGCACCTGCACGAGCCGGTCGGGCTGCGAGGACTCCGCGAAGATCGTCGGAACCCCCGCCTCCTCGATCGCGCCCGCGAGGTCGCGCAGGTCGGCGGCGCTCGGCGCCGCGAGGGTGGTGCCGCCGGGGATGACCGCGCCGATCACGCGGAAGTCGAAGCGGTCGGCGAGGTATCCGAAGACGTGGTGGTTCGTGACGAGGGCACGTCGCTCCTCGGGGATCGCCGCGAACGCCGCGGTCATCTCCTCGTCGAGCGTCGCGAGCTCACTCCGATAGGCGTCCGCGTTGCCTCCGACGACGGCGGAATCGATCCCCGGGATGTCGGCGACCGCCGCCTCGAGCGCATCGACGACCTCGACCATCCGCGCAGGGTCGGTCCAGAAGTGCGGGTCCGGCGCACCGCCCTCGGCGTACGGCAGGACGTCGACGACGTCGCCGGCCGCGAGCATCCGCGCCCCCTCCGCCTCCGCGCGGTCGAGGTGCTGCTGCAGCCCCTCCTCGAGGCCGAGCCCGTTCGACACGATGAGGTCGGCATCGCCGAGCGACGCGGCCTCCTGTGCCGAGATCTCGAAGGAGTGCGGATCGGCGTTGCGCTTCATGAGGGTGAGCACCTCCGCCTCGTCGCCCACGACGCTCTGCACGACGTCGCCGAGGATGTTCGTGGTCACGACGATCCGCGGCGTCTCGTCCGCGGGCACGATGGCCGCGCACCCGCTCACCGCGAGCGCGAGCGCAGCCAGCAGTCCGGCAGCCATCCGCCTCATCGCCCGACCTCCGCGACGAACGCGGGAGCCGTCGGCGTCTCGAGGGATCGCGCGACGCGCGCGCCGTCGGCGTAGGCGATCTCGTGGACGACCCCCTCGAGCGGCGCGTTCACGTACGCCCGCTGCGCATCGACCGTGAGCGAGACGCCCGCGAGCGCGTCGGCGTCGGCCAGCGTCTGCGGCAGGAGCGGCTCGGACGCCCCGATCTCCGCGCCGGTCTCGGCGAGGTAGACGCGCACGCGGCCCTCCGCATCGAGCGCGACGACGTGACCGTCCGCGTCGTCGACCGCCGCGACACGCAGAAGCGGTGCCTCCGTCTCGACGAGCCGCCACGCCCGCTCCCGGGTGTCGAGCAGCCAGAAGCCGCGCTCCCCCGCGAGAGCGGCGACCGTCGGGCGCCCCTTGCGGCCGTCGAACGCGGTCGCACGCTCGGCGGTCGTGCCCTCGGGGTACGGGATGCGCTCGAAGACGGGCTCGCCGCGGTCGACCGTCGCGAGCACGGCGCCGTCGGCGCAGCCGACGACGAGCCCGACGCGCGTCGTGATCGTGTCCTCGGCGTCGACGCACGGCGTCTCGGCCTCCGCCTGGTCGCCCTCCGCCGGGGCGAAGCGCAGGCTCTGCACGCGACCGTCCGCGTCGGCCTCGCTCACGAGCGCGCCCGCACCGAGCGGCGCGATGACGCCGTCGGCGGAACCGGCGTCGAGACGCAGCGTCTCGACGATCTCGCCGTTCGAGAGCGCCTTGTTGTCGAGCAGCACGGCGTCGGCGCCGAGGACGATGCCCGTCGCGCCGGCCGTCGCGAGCGGTCCCGTCGAGACCGCGGCGGTGCCCGACCCCTCGAGCGTGCCGACGAGGCGCGGCTCCGCGCGGTAGTAGTGGAAGTGGTCGACGTGATCCCAGGTCCACGTGCCGCTGTCGACGATCTCGACCCCGGCCTCGGTCGTCGCGAAGACGTAGCGGCCATCCGTCGCGACCGCGGTCGGAGCGCCGATCTCGCCGAGCTCGACGGCCGTTCCGTCGAGCAGGTCGAGCACCCCGACGGTCCCGTCCTCGTCGATCGAGACGAGCTGAAGCGGCGGCTCGTCGACCTGAGCGGCGCCGGCCACCGATCCGTGTCCGTCGGCTGCCGGTGACGAGCTCGCCGGCGGCTCGGCCGCGGGCGCGGTTCCGGCGCATCCGGCGAGGAGCAGAGCTCCTGCACCCAGAGCGATCGAGAGTCGGAGGCGGGGCAGGTTTCGGGGCATGGGTTCCTTCCGGGTCATCGGATCGCCGCCGTTCGGGCGATGTGCGGTTCGCGCGAGCGCGCGGTCGCGGAGGCGTGCGTCGGCCCATCCGCGGTCTCCGGGCCATGGGCCGCGGTGCGGCGGCGCATCCGGTCGATGCTCGATCGGACGACGCCGGACAGCGCCGCGAGGAGGATGGCGCTGCCCGCGATCGAGGCGCCGGCGGCGGTGCCCGCGTTCCACGACACGAGGAGGCCCACGAGCACCGAGAGCGCGCCGATCGCGCCCGCGAGCGCCATCGTGACGGGGATGCGCGTCGTCCAGGGCCGCGCGGCGACCGCCGGTGCGAGCAGGAGCCCCACGACGAGCAGCGACCCGACTGCCTGATACGACGAGACGACCGCGAGCGTCACGAGCCCGACCAGCGCGAGCTGCGCACGACGGGGGCGCAGGCCGAGGGTGTGCGCGATGCGCCGGTCGAACGCCGACGCGACGAACGCGCGATGGAACAGGGCGGCGACCGCGACGGTGACGACGAGCGCGCCGGCGAGGAGCGCGATGTCGCCGAGGTCGACCGCGAGGACGTCGCCGAAGAGCATGGCGGTGGCATCCGTGGCGAAGGTGCGCGAGTGCGACACGATGATCACGCCGAGGGAGAGCATCCCGACGAAGAGCAGCCCGATGCTCGTGTCGTATGACAGACGCCCCCGCCGCTGCAGCGCTCCGATGGCCGCGCTCATCGCGACGGCGCTCGCCGCGCCTCCGATGAGGACCGGCAGCCCCAGCACGGTCGCGATCGCGACGCCGGGGAGCATGCCGTGGCCGATCGCCTCGCCGAGGAAGGCCATGCCGCGGATGACCACCCAGGTGCCGACGATGCCGCAGATGAGGGCGACGAGCACGCCGCCGGTCAGGGCGCGCAGGACGAACGCCGCGCTGAGGGGATCGAGGAGCCAGGAGGACACGGTGGTCGAGCCTAACCCAAAATGAGAACGATTATCAATTGCTATAGTGGGCGGGATGCGCTCCCACCGCCCCGCCCTGCTCGCCCATTCGCTGTGCTTCGCCTACGGAGCAGAGGATGCCGTGCACGACATCTCCATGCATCTCGCCTTCGGGGAGGTGACGGCGATCGCGGGCGCCAACGGCTCGGGGAAGTCGACCCTCGTCGAGCTCCTCGCCGGCGTGCGCACGCCGCGGTCAGGTCGTGTCTCTCGAGACGGCGCCGTCGCCCTCGTGGTGCAGCGCCCCGAGGCACCAGACACCCTGCCCGTGACGGTGCGCGAGACGGTCGCGATGGGCACCTGGGCGCGCGGGACCCGTCGTCGCCGAGCGGATGGCCGGCGAGCCGTGGCCGACGCGATCGCGCGCGTCGAGCTCACGGGGCTCGAGGAGCGCCCCCTCTCCAGCCTTTCCGGAGGGCAGCGTCAGCGCGCCCTGCTCGCGCAGGGGATCGTGCGTCGCCCGGCCATCCTGCTCCTCGACGAGCCCGCCGCCGGGCTCGACTCGCGCAGCCGCGACCGGACCCGCGCCATCCTGCGCGAGGAGGCCGCGCGCGGAGCGGCGGTCGCCTGCGTCACGCACGACGAGACGTCGATCGCGGCGGCCGACCGGGTCATCCGCCTCGAAGGGGGACGCGTGGTCGCCTGAGGCGAACGCGAAAGGGCCGGGCATCCGAGGATGCCCGGCCCTTTCCGCGTGAGGCGGGTCAGTTCGAGGTGAAGCCCACGAGCAGACCGCCCGTGATCTTCACGGCGAGGTTGTAGATCCCCGCCACGACCGCGCCCAGCACGGTCACGACGATGAGGTTGAGGATTGCCACCACCGCGGCGAACGCCATCACCTGCGGCAGCCCGACGAACGCGGACAGCGTCAGCTCGCCGTCGGAGAACGCCGCCATGAGCTCATCGGCCTGGGCGATGAGGCCCGTCGTCTGCACGACCATGTAGATGAGGAAGAACGTCACGATCGTCACGACGGCGAGCGCCACCGCGGCGAGGAAGGACAGCTTCACGGCCGACCAGAAGTCGACGTACACCAGGCGCAGACGCACCTGCTTCGCGCTGGTCTTGTGCGCCTGCTTCTTGGCGAGCTTGTCCGCTACTGTGCTCATGCGTCAGTGGTTCCTTCGGGGGTCTCGGATCCCGGGGCCGCCTCGTCGGCGTCTTCCCCGCTCTCGTCGCTCAGCCCGCGTTCGGTGTTTCGGGCGATCGCGAGGATGCGGTCGTTCTTGTCGGGCCGCGCGAAGACGACACCCATCGTGTCGCGGCCCTTCGCAGGTACCTCGGCCACGGCAGAGCGTACCACCTTGCCCTTTTCGAGAACCACGAGAACCTCGTCATCCTCCTGGACGATGAGGCCGCCGGCCAGCACGCCGCGGTCGTCGTTGAGCTTGGCGACCTTGATGCCGAGACCGCCGCGGCCCTGGACCCGGTACTCCTCGATCGCGGTGCGCTTGGCGTAGCCGCCGTCGGTCACGACGAACACGTAAGCGCCGGGTGCCGCCACCGATGCCGACAGCAGGTCGTCGCCCTCGCGGAACGACATGCCCTTCACGCCGCTCGTCGAGCGGCCCATCGGACGCAGCGCGTCGTCGGTCGCCGAGAACCGCAGCGACATGCCGTGGTGGCTGATGAGGAGGATGTCGTCGTCCGCGTTCACCGTGAGCGCGCTGACGAGCTCGTCGCCGTCGCGCAGGTTGATCGCGATGATGCCGCCCTGGCGGTTCGAGTCGTACTCCGTGAGCCGCGTCTTCTTCACGAGGCCCGAGCGCGTCGCGAGCACGAGGTACTCGGCGTCGTCGTACGACTTCAGCTCGATCACCTGGGCGATCTGCTCGTCGGGCTGCAGCGCGAGGAGGTTCGCCACGTGCAGGCCCTTCGCGTCGCGGCCGGCTTCGGGAACCTCGTAGGTCTTGGTCCGGTAGACGCGGCCCTTCGTCGTGAAGAAGAGGAGCCAGTGGTGGGTCGTCGTGACGAAGAAGTGCTCCACGACGTCGTCGGCGCGCAGCTGCGCGCCCTTCACGCCCTTGCCGCCGCGGCGCTGGGAGCGGTAGTTGTCGCTGCGCGTGCGCTTGATGTAGCCCTCGCGCGTGATCGTGACGACCATCTCCTCCTCGGCGATGAGGTCCTCGATCGAGACGTCGCCGTCGAAGCCGTGGAGGATGTGGGTGCGGCGCTCGTCGCCGAAGCGGTCGACGATCTCGGTGAGCTCCTCGCGGATGATCACGCGCTGACGGCCCTCGTCGGCGATGATCGCCTTGTAGTCCTCGATCTGCGCCTCGAGCTCGGTGGCCTCGTCGATGATCTTCTGGCGCTCGAGGGCGGCCAGGCGGCGCAGCTGCATCTGCAGGATGGCGTCGGCCTGGATGTCGTCGATCTCGAGGAGCGCCTTGAGGCCCTCGCGCGCCTCGTCGACCGTCGGGGAGCGGCGGATGAGCGCGATCACCTCGTCGAGGGCGTCGAGCGCCTTGAGGTACGCGCGCAGGATGTGCATGCGCTCCTCGGCCTTGCGGAGGCGGAACTCCGTGCGGCGGACGATGACGTCGAGCTGGTGGGCGATCCAGTAGTGCACGAAGCCGTCGAGCGGGAGCGTGCGCGGCACGCCGTCGACGATCGCGAGCATGTTCGCGCCGAAGTTCGTCTGCAGCTCGGTGTGCTTGTAGAGGTTGTTCAGCACGACCTTCGCGACCGCGTCGCGCTTGAGCACGATCACGAGACGCTGGCCCGTGCGGCCCGACGTCTCGTCGCGGATGTCGGCGATCCCGGTGACCTTGCCCTCGCGGGCGAGCTCGCCGATCTTCACGGCGAGGTTGTCGGGGTTCACCTGATACGGGAGCTCGGTGATCACGAGGCACGTGCGGCCCTGGATCTCCTCGATCTCGACGACCGCGCGCATCGTGATCGACCCGCGCCCCGTGCGGTACGCCTCGTGGATGCCCTTCGTGCCGAGGATCTGCGCACCGGTCGGGAAGTCCGGGCCGGGGATCCGCTGCATGAGGCCGCCGAGCAGCTCCTCGCGCGGCAGGTCGGGGTGGTCGAGCGCCCACAGGGCGCCGTCGGCGACCTCGCGCAGGTTGTGCGGCGGGATGTTCGTCGCCATGCCGACCGCGATGCCGACCGAGCCGTTGACGAGGAGGTTCGGGAAGCGCGCCGGGAGGACCGACGGCTCCTGAGTCTCGCCGTCGTAGTTGTCCTGGAAGTCGACGGTCTCCTGCTCGATGTCGCGCACCATCTCGAGCGCGAGCGGGGCCATCTTCGTCTCGGTGTACCGGGGCGCGGCCGCGCCCTGGTTTCCGGGCGACCCGAAGTTGCCCTGTCCCTGCGCCAGCGGGTACCGCAGCGACCAGGGCTGCACGAGGCGCACGAGGGCGTCGTAGATCGCGGTGTCGCCGTGCGGGTGGTACTGACCCATCACCTCGCCGACCACGCGGGCGCACTTCGAGAACTTCTTGTCGGGCCGGTAGCCGCCGTCGTACATCGCGTACACGACGCGGCGGTGCACGGGCTTGAGGCCGTCGCGCACATCCGGAAGGGCACGCCCCACGATCACGCTCATCGCGTAGTCGAGGTAGCTGCGCTGCATCTCCGACTGCAGGTCGACCTGGTCGATGCGGCCGTGGTTGTGGGCCGCCGTGAGGTCGGGGCGCTGCTCGTCGTTGCTCTCGTCAGTCATGGTCTCTCAGTTTCGGATCAGTTCGTGAGGTCGGCGTGCGACGTCTCGACTCGCTTCGCTCGCTCGACGACCGGGTGGCGTCTCGCTCGCCGGAGTCGTCAGATGTCCAGGAACCTCACGTCCTTCGCGTTGCGCTGGATGAAGCTCCGGCGGGACTCGACGTCCTCGCCCATGAGCACCGAGAAGATCTCGTCGGCCGCGGCGGCGTCGTCGATGGTCACCTGACGCAGCGTGCGCGTCTCGGGGTTCATCGTCGTGTCCCACAGCTCCGAGTCGTTCATCTCGCCGAGACCCTTGTAGCGCTGGATGCCCGCGTCCTTCGGGAGGCGCTTGCCGGCGGCCGCGCCCTCCTTGAGGAGCGCGTCGCGCTCGCGGTCGCTGTAGACGTACTCGTGCGGCGCGTTCGACCACTTGAGGCGGTAGAGCGGCGGCATCGCGAGGTACACGAAGCCGGCCTCGACGAGCCCGCGCATGTAGCGGAACAGCAGCGTCAGCAGGAGCGTCGTGATGTGCTGGCCGTCGACGTCGGCATCCGTCATCAGCACGATCTTGTGGTAGCGCGCCTTCTCGATGTCGAACTCGGGCCCGATGCCCGTGCCGAACGCCTGGATCATCGCCTGGACTTCCTTGTTGCCCAGCGCCTTGTCGATGCGCGCGCGCTCGACGTTGAGGATCTTGCCGCGCAGCGCGAGGATCGCCTGCGTGTGCGGGTCGCGGCCGCCCACGGCCGAGCCGCCTGCGGAGTCTCCCTCGACGAGGAAGATCTCGCTGATCGACGGGTCCTTCGACGTGCAGTCCTTGAGCTTGTCGGGCATCGCGGCCGACTCGAACACGCTCTTGCGCCGCGCCGTCTCGCGCGCCTTGCGCGCGGCCATCCGCGCCGTCGCCGCGTCGATCGCCTTGCGGATGATGTTCTTCGCCTGCGCAGGATTCCGCTCGAACCAGTCGGCGAGCTGGTCGTTCACGACCTTCTGCACGAAGGCCTTGGCCTCGGTGTTGCCGAGCTTCGTCTTCGTCTGGCCCTCGAACTGCGGCTCGGAGAGCTTCACGGAGATGACGGCGGTCAGCCCCTCGCGGACGTCGTCGCCCGTGAGGTTGTCGTCCTTCTCCTTGATGATGTTGTTCGCACGCGCGTACCGGTTGACGAGAGAGGTGAGCGCCGCGCGGAAGCCCTCCTCGTGGGTGCCGCCCTCGTGCGTGTTGATCATGTTCGCGTACGTGAAGACGTTCTCGGTGTAGCTCGTCGTCCACTGCATGGCGATCTCGACGGCCATCCGGCCATCGCCCTGCTCCGACTCGAGCACGACGATCTCCTCGTTCACGCGCTCGGCCTTGCGCACCTTGTTCAGGTACTCGACGTAGTCGACGAGGCCGCGCTCGTAGTGGAAGACGTTGTGGCGCTTGACGATCTCGGTCGAGCCGTCCTCGGCCTCGACCTCCTCCGCCGACGACTCGCGCTCGTCCGACAGCTCGATGCGCAGGCCCTTGTTGAGGAACGCCGTCTGCTGGAAGCGGGTGCGGAGGGTCTCGTAGTCGAACTCGACGCCCTCGACGAAGATCTCCGCGTCGGGCCAGAACGTGATGCTCGTGCCCGTCTCCTCGGTGGCCTCGCCCTGCTCGATCGGCGCGATCGGCACGCCGCCGCCCGAGAACGACTGGCGCCAGACGTAGCCGTCGCGCTTGACCACCGCGTCGAGGCGGGTCGAGAGCGCGTTGACGACCGACGAACCGACGCCGTGCAGACCGCCGGAGACCGCGTAGCCGCCGCCGCCGAACTTGCCGCCGGCGTGCAGCACGGTGAGGACCACCTCGAGCGTCGACTTGCCCTCGGTCTTGTGCATCGCGACGGGGATGCCGCGGCCGTTGTCGACGACCCGGACACCGCCATCCGCGAGCAGCGTCACGACGATCGTGTCGCAGTAGCCCGCGAGCGCCTCATCGACCGAGTTGTCGACGATCTCGTAGACGAGATGGTGCAGACCGCGCGGACCGGTCGATCCGATGTACATGCCCGGGCGCTTGCGCACGGCCTCGAGGCCCTCGAGGACCTGGATCGCATCGGCGCCGTACTCGTTCTGCACCTTGCGGGGGCCCGATGCGGCGTCGCCCCTCTCGTCTGCCCGACCATCGTCGATCGGCTCGGACTCGTTCTGAGGGGTTTCGCTCGTCATAGGAAGAAGTGCTCCACATCTGTGATCGGCAGCCTTCCGAGTCTATCGTCCCGAGCGCTCGGCCGCGGCCGTCACCGCCCGTCTCACGCGAGAAAAACAGGCAGCCTACGATCCGACCCGTGCTAGCCGTAGGTATCGCGCGGGCCGCGCCCTGGAACGCGCCTGATGCCGTGATTCCAGGAGGGCACGTCGGGCCCGAAGAAGCGGATGTCGGTGACGCCCGCCTCGGGGTACAGCTGCACGACCCGCGTGAGGAAGTGCGCGCGCATGAGATGCATCTGCTTGCTGCGCGGCGTCGAGTCGCACCGCACGACGACGACGCCGTTCGAGAAGGTCTCGATCCGGGAGTGCGCGGCGTTGTCGGGCCCGGCGATCTCCTCCCAGTTCAGGGCGAGGTCCTCGCGCTGGAGGTGCGGCTCCCATCCGCTCGATCGGGTGAGCACGTCGAGCGCCTCTCCCAGCGGCTTCGGGTCGCGCCCCGGCGCGAACGGCGCGTTCTCATCGTCGTCGTCGACGATCCGCCGCTTCTTGCGATACCTCTTGCTGGGCTCGAGCCCGCGCAGCCGCAGGTACGTCGCGATCGTCTCGGGGACCTCGGGCTCAGCCATCCGAGGGCTCCGGAGAGAGCGGATGGTCCGCGAGCGGCCCGAGGACGGCTCCGGCCTCGATGCGCACCGCGTTCGCACGCAGCGGCTCGGGCACGTCCGCGGCGACGGCCGCGGTGACGAGCACCTGCTCGAAGTCGGCGACCACGTCGGCCAGGCGCCGGCGGCGGTCGGCATCGAGCTCGGCGAACACGTCGTCGAGGATGAGGATGGGGTCGCCGCCCTGAGACTCGGCGCGCAGCAGCTCGGCCGACGCGAGGCGCAGGGCGAGCGCGACCGACCACGACTCGCCGTGCGACGCGTAGCCCTTCACGGGGAGGCCGCGAACCGTGAGGAGCAGGTCGTCCCGATGCGGACCGACGAGGGTCAGCCCGCGGTCGAGCTCCTGCGCGCGGCGCGCCGCGAGCGCGGACCGGAAGAGCTCCTCGGTCGAGCCCTCGTCCGCGCCGGCGAGCAGCTCATCCCCCTCCTCGGGATCCGCGCCGCGGACGGAGAGCACCCAGCTGAGCTCGGGGCGATGGTCCTCGCCCGCCACCCCCGCGTAGGCAGCGGCGACGGGCTCGGCGAGATCCTGCGCGAGGCGCACGCGCGCGTCGATGAGCTGCGAGCCCAGCGCCACGAGCTTGTCATCCCACACGTCGAGCGTCGACAGCTGCGCCCCCTTGAGACCGCGCGCCCGCGCGGACTTCAGCAGCGCGGTGCGCTGCCGCAGGGTCCGCTCGTAGTCGGCGATGACGCCGGCCATGCGCGGTGTGCGCTGGATGAGCAGCTGATCGGCGAAACGACGACGCTGCGAGGGGTCGCCGCGCACGATCTGCAGGTCCTCGGGGGCGAAGAGCACGGCCTGCGCGTAGCGCGGCAGCTCGGAGGTGCGCACGGGAGAGCCGCTCACGCGCGCGCGGTTCGACCCCTGCTTGTTGATCTGGAGCTCGAGGGTCACCCGACGGGCGCCGTGCGCGAGACGCGCGCGGACGAACGCGGCGTCCTTCCCCTCGCGCACGAGCGGGGCATCCGACGACACCCGGTGCGAGCCGAGCGTCGCGAGATACGCGATCGCCTCGGCGAGATTGGTCTTGCCCTGGCCGTTCCGCCCGACGAGGACGTTCGGCCCCGGCTGCAGGGCGAGCTCGGCCTCTGCGTAGTTGCGGAAGTCGACGAGGCTGAGGTGCTCGACGATCATGTCCTCGACCTCCTTCCGGGATGCGCGGAGGCGATCCAGGACGTCGTGTCGCGACGTTTCGTCTCGCTCCGCTCGCTCAACGACCGATCAGCGGCGCGCGGCCCGCGCCCGGGTCCTACCTCAGCAGCAGGTTCGGCTGGAGCAGGTACTTGAACGAGTCCTGACCCGCCTGGTCGACCGACGTCTGGCTCGTGATGAGGATCGGGCTCAGCTTGTTCGCGTTGTCGCTCGACGTGAACGTCACCCGCACGAACTCGCTCTTCACGGCGCCGAGCGCCTCGAGCAGGTACTGCGGGTTGAGCCCGAGGGTGACCTCGTCGCCGCCCGTGAGGTGCGCGTCGACCGACTCGGATGCGCGGGCCTGGTCGCCGCCCGAGGCGTCCATCGTGACCTGAGAGGTCGAGAACGTGAAGCGCAGCGGCGCGGAGCGGTCGAGCACGAGCGACACGCGGCGCACGGCCTCCGCGAGGTCGGCGGTGCTCACCACCGCGTAGTGCTCGGTCTGCGCGGGGAACAGACGGCGGACCGGCGGGAAGTTGCCCTTGATGAGCAGCGACGTCACCGTCTTGTTGCCGGCCGTGAAGGCGATGATCTCGCGGTCGCCCGAGCCGGAGAACGCGATCGAGATGTTGCCGCCGTGGGAGAAGGTCTTGCCGACCTCCTGCAGCGTGCGCGCCGGCACGAGCGCCGTCGCCTCCTGCTGGCTGCCGTCCCACGGGATGTCGCGGAGCGCGACGCGGTACCGGTCCGTCGCGACGAGGCTCAGGCCCGTGCCCGAGACCTCGAGCTGTACGCCGGTGAGGACGGGGGTCACGTCATCGCGCGACGCGGCGAACGCGACCTGCGAGATCGCGGTCGCGAAGTCGTCGCCGGGAACGAGGCCCGACTCGCCCGTGACCTCCGGGATCGCGGGGTATTCCTCAACCGGCATCGACGCGAGGGCGAAGCTCGCGGAGCCGCACGTCAGCGCGATGTTGCCGTCGTCCTCGGTCGAGATCTGGATCGGCTGGTTCGGCAGGCGGCTCGCGATGTCGGAGAGCAGTCGGCCGTGCACGAGGATCGTGCCCGGCTCGTCCACCGTGGCCTCGATCGTCGTGCGCGCCGACGCCTCGTAGTCGAACGCCGAGAGGGCGAGGCTGCCGTCGCCGTTCGCCTCGATGAGCACGCCCGCCAGGATCGGCTGAGGGTTGCGCTGCGGCAGCAGCTTGACGACGAATGAGACGGCCTCGCTGAAGACGTCGCGGTTCACGTGGAACTTCACGTGTCGCTCCCCTCGGAATCACAACAACGGGCGCTCTTGGCCCACGGGTCTCCCATGCTAGTGCCCCGCGTTCGACCGTCCGTCGAGAAGGTCATCGGAGGCCCTTTCAGACAAGAGATCTCTTAACCGTGTTAACCGCTGTGGACAGTGTGGATAACTCTGTGGATGCAAGGCGGGAGTAGGGAACGACATGTGTGTGACTTGTGGAGGAGCTGCGGACGCGTCGTGGACGGCTCGGATGGCCGCCGAGCCGCTGTCACAGGCGGTTCCACACATCCGTGGCGTGTCCTCCACACCGTCTGAGGCGTGTCTCCCCAGTTATCCACAGGAGTTTTCACATGGGGAGAACTTGTTATAGGGGGTCGACGCGCCCTGCGTCAAGAGCGCGTTCAGGCATACGTCACGCGGCGTACAGGTGACGGAAAGCGCATGTCCCGATCGAGGCCGTATTGCCCGGCAGACGCCGACGAGGGCCCGGAACGCGTGGTTCCGAGCCCTCGTGCGGGAAGGGCGGGTCAGCGCCGCCCGAGCTGCGTGGTGATCTCCTGCACCTGGTTGTAGACCGAGCGCTTCTCCTTCATGAGCTCGTTGATCTTCCGGTACGCGTACATCACCGTCGTGTGGTCGCGCCCTCCGAAGAGCTGCCCGATCTTGGGGAGCGAGAGGCTCGTGCGCTCGCGGCAGAGGTACATGGCGATCTGACGGGCCTGCGCGACGGACTGCGCGCGGCTCGAGCCGTGCAGATCGTCGGCGGTGAGCTTGAAGTAGCCGGCGGTCACGCTGATGATGTCGTTCGGCGACACGACGGTGTCCTCGGACTGGTCGACGATGTCGCGCAGCACGGTCTGGGCGAGCTCGAGGGAGACGGGCGACCTGTTGAGGCTCGCGAACGCCGAGACGCGGATGAGGGCGCCCTCGAGCTCGCGGATGTTCGTGGAGACGTTCGAGGCGATGTACTCGATCACGTCGTCGGGGATGTCGAGGCGCTCGGCCTGCCCCTTCTTCCGCAGGATCGCGACGCGCGTCTCGAGATCGGGTGCCTGGACATCCGTGATGAGGCCCCATTCGAAGCGGCTGCGCATGCGGTCCTCGAAGCCCGTGAGGAGCTTGGGCGCGACGTCGCTCGTGATGACCACCTGCTTGTCGTGGTCATGCAGCGTGTTGAACGTGTGGAAGAAGGTCTCCTGCGTCTCGGCCTTGCCCTGCAGGAACTGGATGTCGTCGATCAGCAGGATGTCGACCTCGCGGTACCGCGCGTTGAAGGCGGCGCCGCGGTTGTTCGCGATCGAGTTGATGAAGTCGTTCGTGAACTCCTCGCTCGAGACGTATCGTACGCGGACGCCCGGATAGAGGTTGAGCGCGTAGTCGCCGATCGCATGGAGGAGGTGCGTCTTGCCGAGGCCAGAGTCGCCGTAGATGAAGAGCGGGTTGTACGCCTTCGCCGGCGCCTCGGCGACGGCGACGGCCGCGGCGTGCGCGAACCTGTTCGACTGGCCGATGACGAAGTTGTCGAAGGTGTACTTCGGGTTGAGGCGCGTGTCCTCCCGCGACCTGCTCTGCGGCGGCGCCGAAGCGGACGTCGACGCGACAGGGCGCTGCGGAGCCTCCACGGGGACCGGCGGCGCGGGCGCGTCGAAAGACGCCTCGGTGAGCTCGGGGTTCACCGACACGCGGAACGACTTGGCGTCGGCGCCGATGCGCTCGAGCGCCTCCATGATCGGCTCGCGCATGCGCTTGTTGATCTGGGCGGCCGTCAGGTCGTTCGGCACGTCGATGTAGAGGGTGCCCCCCATGACGCCCTGAGGGACGGCGAGACTCAGGTATCCCTCGAGAAGAGGAGTGATCCGATCGTCGCTGGCCAGCTCCGCCAGCACCGTGCGCCAGACGGGGACGTCCGGGATCTCGTGCGCGCTCATGGCCTCCCCTAGCCTGTGGATAACTTCGTGACACGCTAGTGGATGGATGGCGAACGGCAAACTCCGTCTTGGCGCGCGCTCGCGTGTTCCTGCGGGCGCGGATCCGACACTGTGGAGATACTGTCAGGTTGTCCGCCTCATTTGCAGGATCGCCCTCGGTCGGCGTACTCTAAATCGGTTGACTTATGCCCTTCCGGGCTCCACCAACTCTCGTCTCCGGTCACATGATTCCGGTGACCATCCCTCCGGAGTGATTCCATGAGCAAGCGCACTTTCCAGCCCAACAACCGCCGTCGTGCCAAGAAGCACGGCTTCCGCGCTCGTATGCGCACCCGCGCCGGCCGCGCCATCCTCGCCGCACGTCGCGGCAAGGGTCGCGTCGAGCTCTCGGCGTAATCCCGACGACGAGTCCGTGCTCGCGAGGCCGCATCGCCTGGTCCTCGGCGCCGACTATCGCAAGGTCGTGCGTCGAGGCTCTCGATGCGCCGGTGCGTCGACCGTGACGCACGTCGTGCACTCCTTCGAGGAGCGCGCGCCGCGGTTCGGATTCATCGTCAGCAAGGCCGTCGGCAACGCCGTCACCCGGAACACCGTGCGCCGCCGCCTCAAGGCGGTGTGCGCGGAGGCGCTTCCGGACGTGCGACCGGGGGCCGATGTCGTCATCCGCGCCCTGCCCTCGGCGGCCGACGCCACCTTCCAGGAGCTCCGCTCCGAGGTGACGCGCTGCCTCGCGCGCAAGGCGGCGGCATGAGCGTGCTGCCCGCGTCGGCCACAGGGTCGGCGCGGTTTCGCGTATCCGACGCCGTTCGGGCGCTCCCGCTGCTGCCGCGCAACGCCGGCCTCGTGCTCCTGCACGGATATCGCGCGACGATCTCGCACCTCTACGGCGACGTCTGCAAGTACTACCCCTCCTGCTCCGCATACGCGGTGACGGCCGTGCAGCAGCACGGTCTCGTGAAAGGATCGGGACTGGCGGCGATGCGCATCGCCCGGTGCCACCCGTGGGCTGCGGGCGGCGAAGATGACGTGACGCCGCACCCGCGCTTCCGCTACGACCTCACCCGTCACGGCTTCGTCGTGCCGCTACGAAAGGACTGACCTCCGTGGACTTCCTCGGAATCATCCTCTGGCCCATCCGCTGGGTCATCGAAATGATCCTCGTCGGCTGGCACGCCGTCCTCACCTTCTTCGGCATGCCGGTGGACGGCGGACTCACCTGGGTCCTCTCGATCGCCGGCGTCGTCGTCATCGTGCGCACGGCTCTGATCCCGCTCTTCGTGAAGCAGATCAAGAGCCAGCGCAAGATGATGGAAATCGCTCCTGAGATGAAGAAGATCCAGGAGAAGTACCGGGGTAAGCGCGATCAGCTCTCTCGCGAGGCGATGAGCCGCGAGACCATGGCCCTGTACAAGAAGCACGGCACGACGCCGGTGTCGAGCTGCCTGCCTCTGCTCGTGCAGATGCCGGTCTTCTTCTCGCTGTACTACACGCTGTACGACATCAAGGCGCACGCGGCAGCGAACAAGGGCGGCGTCGGCCTGCTGTCGCCGGAGCTCACGCAGCAGTTCAACAACGCGAAGCTGTTCGACATCGCCCCGCTGAGCGAGACGCTCGTCGACGCCATCCAGCACCGCCCCGACGGCTGGGTCGGCACCACGATCATCCTCGTGATCATGGTCGCGCTGATGATCGCGACGCAGTTCTTCACGCAGTTGCAGATCGTCTCGAAGAACCTCTCGCCCGAGGCCAAGACGGGCCAGGCGTACCAGATGCAGCGCATCATGCTCTACATCATCCCGTTCGCGATGATCTTCTCGGGCGTCTTCTTCCCGCTGGGCGTCGTCTCGTACTGGTTCTTCAACAACCTCTGGACGATGTGCCAGCAGTTCCTCGTGATCCGCGAGCTCCCGACGCCCGGCTCGGATGCCGCGAAGGAGCGCGAGGCGCGTCTCGCCCGCAAGGGCAAGGCGATCAACAGCCAGGGCAAGGTCGTCACGATGGCCGAGTACGAGGCCGAGCAGCAGGAGCTGCTGCGCAAGGCCGAGGAGGCCCGCGCGAAGCAGCCCAAGCGCCAGCAGCCCATGAGCGCGAAGCGCGCGAAGAAGCAGCAGCGGCCCGACGGCGCGTCGAGCTGACGCCCCCTCCGCCCGGACCGGCCACACGAGAATGGACGCCATGAACACGCAGCCCGCCACCGCGGCCGACGCCCCCACCGAGGCCGACCTCGAGCGCGAGGGCGACGTCGCCGCCGACTTCCTCGAGGGCCTTCTCGATATCGCCGACATCGACGGCGACCTCACGCTCGACGTGCGCCAGGGGCGCGCGTACGTGTCGGTCGAGTCGGACGACGCGTCGCTGCGCGTGATCTCGCACCCGGACACCGTGCAGGCTCTGCAGGAGCTCACCCGGCTCGCGGTGCAGAGCGAGACCGGCGCCTTCTCGCGGCTCATCCTGGACATCGGCGGCTCGCGCGACGTCCGCCGTCGACAGCTCGAGACGCTCGTCGATGCGGCCGTCGCGAAGCTCGAGGAGGGGGCCACGCAGGCGTCCCTTCCGTCGATGTCGTCGTACGAGCGCAAGCTCGTGCACGACATCGCTGCGGACCGCGGTCTCGTCTCGGAGTCGTACGGCGAGGGACCCGACCGCCACACGGTCATCCGCCGCGGCTGATGGCCTCCTCCCCCGCCGGCCTCGAGGCCGAGCCCGCCGAGGCGGCCGCGCTCTTCGGAGATCGGATCGATCTGGCGCGCACGTACACGCAGGCACTCGCCGAGCACGGCGAGGAGCGCGGGCTGATCGGCCCCCTCGAGGTTCCGCGCCTGTGGTCGCGCCACATCCTCAACTCCGCCGTGACGGCGCCCCTCTTCCCCGAGGGCGGACGCGTCGGCGACGTGGGGTCGGGTGCCGGCCTGCCGGGGCTCGTGCTGGCGATCGCGCGGCCGGACGTGCAATGGGTGCTCATCGAGCCGATGGAGCGTCGCACGACCTGGCTCAACGAGCAGGTCGCGGCGCTGGGCCTCGACAACGTCGTGGTCGAACGCGCACGCGCCGAAGAGGCGGGGCGCTGGGAAGGTGTGCTCGACGCCGTCACGGCACGCGCGGTGTCGGCGCTGAGGACGCTCATCCCCTGGACCGCTCCGCTCGTGCGCGACGGCGGAGAGCTGATCCTTCTGAAGGGGCAGAGCGCTCCGAACGAGATCGATGCCGCGGCGAAGGCCATCCGGAAGTACAAGCTGTCGGATGTCCGTGTGGAGATGGTCGGCGAGGGCACGGTCTCCGAGCCCACGCGGGTCGTGCGCGCTCTCGTCCGCGCGTAATTGCCACCTGATCTGGGATTCCCTTCGGCGCACGACTGGGGATGGTTCCGTGCGCCGCCCCTCGGTAGCCTCGGAGCATAGATCAACGCGAGCGCGACGAACGCATCCGCGCGTAGGACGGGGAGCATTTCGACGAGGGCGAGCGCCTGTCCTCGCGATCGGCTGCGGGTCGGCTTGAGTTCCTCCGTGTTCAGTCGCTGGTGCGCGCTCGGCTGGAGCCCGCGTTGACCGTGCTGGACGTCGGCGGCGCGACCGGCATGCACGCGCGCTGGCTGGTTGCCGACGGGCATGCTGTGACCCTGGTCGATCCGGTGCCTGCGCAGGTCGACGTCGCTGCCCGCATCCCCGGGGTGAGGGCCCTGGTCGGGGATGCACGTTCTCTGGAAGACGTCGACGCGAGCGCGGACGCGGTGATCATGCTCGGGCCGCTCTACCACCTGCAGGATCGGGCCGATCGGCTGCGCGCGTTGACTGAGGCGCTCCGCGTCCTGCGCCCGGGTGGAGTCGTGTTCGCGGGAGCGATCTCTCGCCTCTCTGCACTGACCAAGACGGTGCTGGCTCGTGGATTTCGCGATCTGCCCGCGGATGAGGTGCGCGTGCTGCTCGAGAACGGAACCACGGCGGGATCGCTGGAGCCCGCCGCGGGGCGCTTTCCGGGTGGCCATCATCACACGGCTGCGGAGCTCTCCCACGAGCTTTCGGAGGCCGGCTTCGTGGACGTGGAGGTCGTGGGGCTGGAAGGTCCCGGCGGGATGGGTCTCGAGCTGATGGCGCCGGACGAGGAGGTGGTCGCAGCCGGGGACGTGCTTGCGAAGCGCCTGGAGGCGAGTCCGTATGGCGCGGACCTGTCACCGCACCTTCTGGGCATCGCGTCGAGACCGCACGAGGTGTGAGTCGCTGCGCACCGGGCGTGGTCCTGGGTGCAGATGTGTTTCACGTGAAACCCCTTCGGGAGTGGCTGGATCTGTTGCGTGTGTGCACCGGGTTCGTGTGGCGTTTCACGTGAAACGCCGCGGCCCCTCGCGGATCGCATCCCTGCTTCGCGGGATTGCTCCTGGATGCGTGGCCGGCCACGCTCTCGGGCGATGACGATGCGGAGTGACGGGCGGCGGGAGTGGCCGCGCGCGACATCGATGAATCTGGATCTTCCGGTTCACCGCGAGTACGCGCCCGGATGGGACGATCACGAGGATCGGAACGCATTTGCGTCTCGACCGGCGCAGTGGACCCGGGCGTACCGGCGCTCGCCCGCACGCGCACACCACTCGGCACTGAAGACGAGGAGATGACGCGTTTCACGTGAAACACTGCAGAGCGCGGCGACCGCGGTCGCGGCCAGCGGGTGTCGCGCGAGCTGTCGCGTCCATGCCGTCCTAAGGCGCGTTTGTCCGGAGGGGACGACGCGTTGTGAGGATATGGCGAGGCGTTTCACGTGGAACAGAGCCATGTGGCTCCGTGTGGGTGGCGCGTCGAAGGCGGAAGCGGAATGTGACGCTTCGGACGAGGCAGGGTGAGGGATCTGGAAGAGCGACGAGACGTCGGTGCGGAAGCCCGCCTGATCGTGGGGGCTGCTCGTCCGTTCCAGGGCGTAATCGCGCTCCGCAGGAAGCTCACTCGTCAGGCGCAGTGGAGCGCGGTTGTCCCCATGATTCGACGCGGGGGCGTTCCTCGATGGCTCCTGCCCATCGGTCTCCCCCGCGGTAGCCACGTTCGACCCTCCGCTCGCCCTCTATCGACTCCGGAGACGCGGTTGGCCCGTTGGCTCGAGACCAGACCGGTCGGGACGTTTCACGTGAAACACCTGGGCGGCGGACCGAATCGGACCGCGGCTGCAATCCGGACCGTGAACTCATCGCTCTGCAAGACACGGGTGCTACCCCGCGCGCATCTCGGTTGCACAGGCACGATGGCTCGCACGGCTTATCCCGGGCTCGAGTGCGGCCTTGCCGCACACGATGTTTCACGTGAAACACTGCGGGCCAGCGCCGCGAGAACCGGACCGGTCGTACGGCGAACGCCGTGATCGACGTGACGTTTCACGTGAAACATCCCGTCGGCGCGAACACCCATTTTCTACCTGGGTGCCCCTGCAGGCGTGGCGGGGTATCGCCCGTTAGAGTGGAGAGCGTCTGCTCGCGGCGAAGGGATGAGTGTTTCACGTGAAACAGTCCGGCAACATCACGGAGCCTGACGACAGTCCGATCGCGCGGGAGCTGGCCGACCTCACAGCCCGTCGCCGCGCGCTTGCGGACGTCGAGGTGTCGTTCACCGGCCCCACTCGGATCATGACGATCTCGAACCAGAAGGGCGGGGTCGGCAAGACCACGACGACAGTGAACATCGCTGCCGCGATCGCCTCGCTGGGCGGTCGTGTCCTCGTGATCGACCTCGATCCGCAGGGGAACGCGTCGACGGCGCTCGGTGTCCCCCACAACGCCGAGAGCCCGAGCATCTACGACGTCCTGATCGACGACGTTCCACTGAAGGATGTGGTCCAGCAGAGCCCTGAGGGCGAGACACTGGTGTGCGCACCGAGCAACATCCACCTCGCCGGCGCTGAGATCGAGCTGGTCACGCAGGTCGCCCGTGAGCAGCGACTGAAGACCGCTCTGGCGGAGTATCTCGAGGATCGCGAGGAGCGCCTCGACTTCGTCCTGATCGACTGCCCTCCCTCGCTGGGGCTTCTCACGATCAACGCGTTCACGGCAGCGACCGAGGTGTTCCTCCCGATTCAGTGCGAGTACTACGCGCTCGAGGGATTGAGCCAGCTCCTCGGGAACGTGAAGATGATCCAGAAGCACCTCAATCCGCGCCTGCGTCTGTCGACCATCCTTCTCACCATGTTCGACGCGCGCACGCGACTGTCTCAGCAGGTCGCCGACGAGGTGCGAGGGCACTTCACGGGCGAGGTGCTCGACACCGTCATTCCGCGCTCCGTGCGCGTCTCCGAGGCACCGAGCTTCGGGCAGACGGTCATCACATACGACGGCAACTCCGCAGGTGCGATCGCGTACCGCGAGGCCGCGCTCGAGATCGTGCGACGCGGAAGCGCGGACGCGAAGGAAGGGGAATCCTGATGGCGAAACGTACTGGTCTGGGTCGCGGCATCGGAGCGCTCATTCCGACCTCGGAGCTGAGCGACGAGCGTCCCGTCGACGTCTTCTTCCCGTCGTCGACGAAGACCAAGGGCTCGAGCGCCGGCGAGACCGCGCCGCGGAAGCGCGCGTCGAAAGAGGAGGCCTCCCCCACGTCGGGCGAAGAGCTCGTCGAGGTCCCGGGTGCGCGCCTCGTGCACATCGACCCGAAGGCGATCGTCCCCAACCCGCGTCAGCCGCGCACGAACTTCGACCCCGACGATCTCGCCGAGCTCGTCCACAGCGTGAAGGAGTTCGGCGTCCTGCAGCCGGTCGTCGTGCGCGACAAAGGCGACGGGACGTACGAGCTCATCATGGGCGAGCGCCGCACGCGAGCGTCGCGAGAGGCCGGACTGACTGAGATCCCGGCGATCATCCGCGACACGGCGGATGAGGACCTCCTGCGCGACGCCCTGCTGGAGAACCTCCACCGGTCGCAGCTGAATCCGCTCGAAGAGGCGTCCGCGTACCAGCAGCTCCTCGAGGACTTCGGGATCACACAGGAGAAGCTCGCGACTCGGATCGGACGCTCGCGCCCCCAGATCAGCAACACCATCCGTCTCCTCCGGCTGCCGGTGCCCGTGCAGCAGCGCGTGGCGGCGGGCGTGCTCAGCGCCGGCCACGCGCGCGCGATCCTCTCCCTCGAGACCGAGGAGCAGATGCAGCAGCTCGCGGACAAGATCGTCAACGAGGATCTGTCGGTCCGGGCTGCCGAGGCCGCGGCCAAGCAGATCGCGGCGGCCGGCACCGCAGCTCCCCAGCGCACGCCTCGCCCTCAGAGTGGAGCGCGGCGCGCCTACCTCGATGAAGTGGCGACGCGACTCGGCGACCGCTTGAGCACGAAGGTCCGGATCAAGCTGACGGCAAGAAAAGGCCAGGTCGCGATCGATTTCGCTTCGATCCAGGACCTCAATCGGATGCTCGAGGAGATCGGCGAGACCGCTTACGGCGAGTGAGGGCGGCGGCTAGCGTGGTCGCATGACCGCGCCCACGCCGTACATCTTCTTCCCCGGCACCTGCCGGGAGGCCCTGGAGCACTATCGCGCCGTGTTCGGCGGTGAGCTCGAACTCCACACGTACGGCGAGTTCGGGCGCACCGACGGCCCTGCCGACGACATCGCGCACGGCGACCTCCTCGGGCCCGTCTCGCTTCAGGGCGCGGACGCCGGCGCCGACGAGGACGCGGTCGCGTTGACCGGGGTCATGCTGTCGCTCCTGGGGCGATCTGACGCGGCGACGCTGCACCGCTGGTTCGACGCGCTGGCTCAGGGGGGAACCATCGTCTCGCCGCTCGAGAGGCGCCCCTGGGGCGACTGGGACGGGATCGTCGTGGATGCGCACGGGTTGCGCTGGCTGATCGGTTACCGCGGGGCCTGAGCGCTGTCCGTAGGGCATGCGCCGCACGACCGTCAAGGGGTTTCGAGCAGGGTCACGGATTCGTAACGTCGAAACCGCACGACCTGTCGAGACACCGAGCCGGGAGGACGGAAGCCCCATGGAGACGACCGAGAACGCAGGCACGAGCGGAGCGCAGAGCGGGCAGGACCCCCGCGACGCGAAGGACGGGGGCCCCTTCCCCGAGCAGGAGCAGGAGACCCAGCCGGGGCTCACCGAGGAGATGACCCCCGAGCCCGACCACGGCGAGTCGAGCTGGGTCGGTCGAGGCCGCCTGATCGGGCGCAAGGCGCTCATCACGGGCGGCGACTCGGGCATCGGCCGCGCGGTCGCGCTCGCGTACGCGCGAGAGGGCGCGGATGTCGCGATCGCGCACCTTCCCGAGGAGGAGGCCGACGCAGCCGAGACGCGGCGTCTCGTCGAGGCGGAGGGTCGCGTCTGCGCGACATTCGCCGTCGACCTCACCTCCGAGCAGGAGACCGTCGAGCTCGTGCGCGCGGCGCGCGAGGCCCTCGGCGGCATCGACATCCTCATTCCCAACGCCGCCTACCAGAAGCAGCGCGACGGCATCGAGTCGATGCAGGTGTCGGAGATCGAGCGCGTGTTCCACACGAACCTCGTCTCCGCCATCGTGCTGGCCCGCGAGGCCGTGCCGCACATGCCGGCAGGCGGCTCGATCATCGTCACGACGTCGATCCAGGCGTCCGAGCCCTCCCCCGGGCTGCTCGACTACGCCATGAGCAAGGCCGCTCTCGTGGCCTATGCGCAGGCTCTGGCGCAGGAGCTGGCCGAGAAGGGCATCCGGGTCAATGCGGTCGCTCCTGGCCCCATCTGGACGCCGCTGATCCCCGCGACGGGCTTCCCCGCCGACAAGGTGAAGACCTTCGGCTCGGACACTCCGCTCGGCCGGGCCGGCCAGCCGGCCGAGCTCGCGGGCGCCTACGTGTACCTCGCGAGCGACGAGGCGACGTATGTCACCGGTGCGGTCATCCCGGTCACCGGGGGCCGCCCCTTCTGAGAGGAGGCACGCAGATGCCCAACCCGAGGATCAAGGACGAGAAGCTCTACGAGGAGCTCCGCGAGGACGGTGCGTCGGCCGAGAAGGCCGCGCGCATCGCGAACGCGGCCGCGCGAGACGGCCGGAGCTCGGTCGGCAAGCGCGGCGGCAAGGCGGAGGACTACGAGGAGCGCACGGTGCCGGAGCTGAAGAAGCGCGCGAAGGAGCTCGGAATCGAGGGGTACTCTAAGCTCCGCAAGGGCGAGCTCATCGACCGGCTCCGCAACCACTGAGCCGCCCCGCGGCCGCACCCCCTCCATGTCTCACTCGGCGAGGCCATCCGGACCCGGATCCCTCGTCGAATGAGACATGCAGAGTCGGGAAGCGCGGGAGAGCGCGGGCGGAATGGGGTGCGCGCGGCCCTCGTGCGCGTGCACGCGCGTACGCTTGACGGGTGGAGCTGCCCGCCGAATCCCTCCCCCGCCGCCGCGCGAGCGTCGAGGTGCTGCGCGCCGAGGCGGCTGACGAACTCGCGGCCCTCATCCACGAGCGGCTGCGCGAGGGCGAGGATCCCTGGGACTTCATGGAGGACCTCCCCACGGTCGACGAGCTCGTCGTCTTCACCCTGCGGGCTGAGCACATCGAGGCGGATGGCGGTCTGCGGCCCACGCACGCGCGCAATCAGCGCGTGCTGCGGCTCATCGCGGCCGAGTACCCCGAGCTCACGAAGGCCGTCTGGCGGCTCATCGGCCAGGAGAACACCCATCGCCGCTGGGACGCCGTCGTCCGGGTCGTCGATCGCGGCTGACACGGCGAAGCCGCCCTGCGGACGGATCCGCAGGACGGCTTCGAGGTGCACGCGGCGCAGGAGTCGCTCCTGCGCGGAGTCTCAGCCCAGGTAGGGGGCGAGATCCTGCTCGAGCGCGAACTTGGGCTTGGCGCCGATGATGGTCGAGGCGACCTCGCCGTTCTGGAAGACCTTCATCGCCGGGATCGACGTGATCTGGTACTTCATCGCGAGGTCGGGGTTCTCGTCGACGTTGAGCTTGAGGATGGTGATCTTGTCGGGATTCTCGGCCTGGATCTCGTCCAGGACGGGCGCGACCATGCGGCACGGACCGCACCAGGCGGCCCAGAAGTCGACCAGCACCGGGCCGTCGGCCTGGAGCACATCCTGCTCGAAAGTGGCCGACGAAGTGGCCTTGACGTTGCTCATGGGATCTCCTTGTTCAGCAGCTAAGGGGGAGAACACCGGATGGCGGTGCGATGTTCCCCGGGTCAGGCTTCGACCAGCTGGTCCTCGGTCGGGGCCGGCTCACCCGCATCGCCCAGCGACGCGAGGAAGTGCTCGGCGTCGAGCGCGGCGACCGTGCCCGACGCGGCCGCGGTGACCGCCTGGCGGTACGACGGGTCGATCACGTCGCCGGCGGCGAACACGCCGCGCGCGGACGTGCGCGACGAGCGGCCGTCGACCGCGATCGTGCCGTCGGCGGTCAGCTCGAGCTTGTCGTGGACGAGGTGCGTGCGGGGGTCGTTGCCGATCGCCACGAACAGGCCGTCGAGCGCGAGATCGCGGGTCTCGCCGGTGACGGTGTCGCGCAGCGTCACGCCCTCCACGGCCGACTCACCCTGCACGTCGGCGACCTCGGCGTTCCACACGAACTCGATCTTCTCGTTCGCGAAGGCGCGGTCCTGCATGATCTTGGAGGCCTTGAGGCTGTCGCGGCGGTGGATCACGTAGACCTTCGACGCGAACTTCGTGAGGAACGTCGCCTCCTCCATCGCCGAGTCGCCGCCGCCCACGACCGCGATCTCCTTCTCGCGGAAGAAGAAGCCGTCGCAGGTCGCGCACCACGAGACGCCGTGACCGGACAGGCGCTCCTCGCCGGGCACGCCGAGCTTGCGGTAGGCGGAGCCCGTGGCGAAGATGACGGCCTGGGCCTCCTCCACGGCGCCGCTGCCGAGGGTGACGCGCTTCACATCGCCCGCGAGGTCGAGCTCGGTCACGTCGTCATAGCGGACCTCGGCGCCGAAGCGCTCGGCCTGCTCCTGCATCTTCTGCATGAGCTCGGGGCCCATGATGCCCTCGGGGAACCCGGGGAAGTTCTCGACCTCGGTCGTGTTCATGAGCTCGCCGCCCACTTCGACCGAGCTGGCCACGACGAGCGGCTGCAGGTTCGCGCGCGCCGCGTAGATCGCCGCCGTGAATCCGGCCGGGCCTGATCCGATGATGATGAGCTGTCGCACGCGCGCCTCCTGAGGTGTCTGGATGACTCAACCCATGGTAAGTCTGCGGTATTCCATAGATATCCGTCAATGTGTCAGGACGGCCGTGGCGGCGGGGCGGTGCTCTCGCGCACGACGAGCTCGGTCGGCACGACGTCGACCCCCGGTCGGCTTTCGGCTCCGGTCCGCAGCTGAGCGAGAGCGGCCGCGACGGCCCGTCGACCGGCGTCCGCGAAGTCCTGATGCACGGACGTGAGCGGCGGGTCGTACGCGACGGCGTCGGCCGTGTCGTCGAAGCCCACCACGCTCACGTCGTCGGGCACGCGGCGCCCGGCCTCCCGCAGCGCACGGTAGAGGCCGAGCGCCATCTGATCGTTCGCGCAGAAGACGGCCGTGCACGACGGATCCGCGGCGAGAGTCCGTCCGATCTCGTAGCCGGACTGCGCCGACCAGTCGCCGCGGAGCAGCGGCGGCACGTCGCGCCCGGCGCGCTCGAGCGTCTGCCGCCATCCGTCCGCGCGGCGCTGCGCGGGATGCGACTCCTCGGGGCCGGTCAGATGCCACACCGTGCGGTGTCCGAGCGAGAGCAGGTGCTCGGTCGCCTGGCGCGCGCCGTCGAACTGATCGGTGTCGACCACGACGTGGGTGTCATCCGCGCTCGTGTCCATGAGCACGATCGGGACCCCCGGCGGGACGAGCGTCTCCGCGCGATCCAGCAGCTGCTTCTCGATGTTGAGGATGAGCGCGTCGACGGCGAGCTCCTGGAGTCGCGAGTACACGCGCTTGACGCCGCCCTCGGCCTGCGCGCGGAGCGGGATGAGCGTGGTCGTGTACCCCTCGACGGCAGCCGAGTGCGCGATCGCCTCGATCGTGCGGATGTCGCCGATCGTCGACAGCGTGCTGGAGACCACGCCGATCGTCCGGAAGGACCCGAGCTTGAGGGCGCGCGCCGCGCTGTTGGGCCGGTAGCCGAGCTCGTCCATCGCCGCGATGACCAGCTCGCGGGTCTCGTCGAGCACCCCGCCGAAGCCGTTCGCCACGCGCGAGACGGTCTGCGCCGAGACGCCGGCATGGGCCGCGACATCGGCCATCGACACGCGGCGTCCCTCGGAGGTGCGGCGTCGGCGCCGGGGGCGGGGGGAAGCGTCTTCGTCCATCGTCCTGAAACCGTATCGTGACCCCGCCGAGTTGCGCGCTCATCGATGTCGCGTACGATGTTTACGCAAACATAGTTGTTCCCACACTCCTGTCGACGCAGCGGAGGACCCCAGGATGATGACGACGTCGCCTGCCGTCTCGGTGAAGCCACCGGGCCGGGCGCAGACGAGAGCCGCGCGCCATGCACGCGGCCGATGGACCGGATGGGGGTTCCTCGCTCCGTTCATGATCGTGTTCGCGCTCGTCTTCCTCGCCCCGATCGCGTACTCGATCTACCTCAGCCTCTTCCGCTCGCAGCTCGTCGGCGGCACGGTCTTCGTCGGCCTCGACAACTACGTCGCGGCGTTCTCCGACGCCGCGTTCTGGGAGGGCTTCGTCCGCGTCGCGCTGTTCCTCGTCGTGCAGGTGCCCATCATGCTGTGCATCTCGCTCATCGCCGCTCTCGCGATCGACAGCGGCCGCCTGTACGGACCGGACTTCTTCCGCATCGGCATCTTCCTGCCCTACGCGGTGCCGGCCGTCGTCGCCGCGTTCATGTGGGGCTTCATGTACGGGGAGCGCTTCGGGCTCGTGGGCAACCTCGAGGACCTGCTCGGCATCGCGCTCCCCGAGCTGCTCTCCCCCGACCTCGTGCTCGCGTCGATCGGCAACATCGTCACGTGGGAGTTCGCGGGCTACAACATGCTCATCTTCTACTCGGCGCTGCGCGTGATCCCGACCTCGCTCTACGAGGCGGCGGCGATCGACGGCGCGAGCCAGTTCCGGGTCATCCGCGCGATCAAGCTCCCGGCCATCCGCGGATCGCTCGTGGTGGCGACGATCTTCTCGATCATCGGCAGCTTCCAGCTCTTCAACGAGCCGAGCATCATGCAGTCGCTCGCGCCGAACGCGATCACGACCTCGTTCACGCCCAACCTGTACGCCTACAACCTCGCGTTCTCGGGCCAGCAGCTCAACTACTCCGCGACCGTCGCGATCATCATGGGCGTGATCACGATGGTCATCGCCTACGTCGTGCAGCTGCGCGGGATGCGGAAGGCCGACTGACATGTCCACCACGAGCCTCGTCACCCTCCGCCCCGGCGCTCGCGCGCGCCGCCCGCTCGGCACGATCGACCGCCCGCGTCGCAGCGTGCTCCTGACCGCGCTCACCGCGATCATCCTCATCTACTCGCTCATCCCGCTCGTCTGGCTGTTCATCAACGCGTCGAAGACGCAGGACGACCTCTTCACGACGTTCGGCCTCTGGTTCGGCGACGAGTTCGCGCTGTTCGACAACATCGGCCGCGCGCTGACCTACGACGACGGCATCTTCCTGCGCTGGTTCGCGAACACCCTCCTGTACGTGATCGTGGGCGCGGGCGGGGCGACCCTGCTCGCCGTCCTCGGCGGCTACGCCCTCGCGAAGTACGACTTCCCGGGCAAGAAGGCCGTGTTCGCGGTCGTCATCGGGGCGGTCGCCGTGCCGGGCACGGCCCTGGCCGTGCCGACCTTCCTCATGTTCAGCGAGATGGGTCTCACGAACACGCCGTGGTCCGTCATCGTCCCGTCGCTCATCTCGCCGTTCGGCCTCTACCTCATGTGGACGTTCGCGAGCGAGGCCATCCCGACCGAGCTCATGGAGGCCGCGCGGATCGACGGCGCCAGCGAGTTCCGGATCTTCTGGCAGGTCGCGCTGCGCCTGCTCGCTCCCGGGATGGTCACGGTGCTGCTGTTCACGATGGTCGCGACGTGGAACAACTACTTCCTGCCGCTCATCATGCTGCGCGACCCCGACTGGTACCCGCTCATCATCGGCCTCAACCAGTGGAACGCGCAGGCCGCGACCGCCGGCGGCACAGCGATCTTCGACCTCGTCCTGACCGGGTCGCTCCTCACGATCGTCCCGCTCATCATCGCCTTCCTCTTCCTCCAGCGCTTCTGGCAGTCCGGCCTCGCGGCCGGGTCCGTCAAGGAGTGACCGTCCTCACCCACCACAAAGGAGTGCCAACCACATGACCCGCACCTTCCGCCGCCTGGGCCGCCGCGCCCTCATCGGCACCGCCTTCACGGGCGTCGCAGCCCTCGCCCTCGCCGGGTGCTCGGGCGGCGCCGCCGACCCCGACACCGCCGCCGAGGAGGGCGGCGAGCTCACCGTCTGGGCCTGGGATCCGACCGTCGAGACCATCGCGGACGCGTACCAGGAGGAGCACCCCGACGTCACGATCGACGTCGTCAACGTCGGCACCGGCAACGACCAGTACACCGCTCTGCAGAACGCGATCACCGCCGGATCCGGTGCCCCCGACCTCGCCCAGGTCGAGTACTACGCGCTGCCGCAGTTCGCGATCGGCGAGTCGCTCGCCGACCTGACGGAGTTCGGCGCCGCCGATCTCGCCGACGCGTTCGCTCCGGGACCCTGGAACGCCGTGAACTACGGCGGAACGGGCGTCTGGGGCCTGCCCCTCGACTCGGGCCCGATGGCGCTCTTCTACAACCAGGCCGTCTTCGACGAGCACGGCATCGAGGTGCCGACCACGTGGGACGAGTACCTCGAGGCCGCGCGCGCTCTCCACGAGGCGGATCCCGACCTCTACATCACGAACGACACGGGTGACGCGGGCTTCGCGACCTCGATGATCTGGCAGGCGGGCGGTCAGCCGTTCCAGGTCGACGGCACCGACGTCTCGATCGACCTCGCCGACGAGGGCTCCACGCGCTTCGCCGAGTACTGGCAGCAGCTCGTCGAGGAGGACCTCGTCGCGCCGATCAGCTCGTGGAGCGACGAGTGGTACCAGGGTCTCGGCAACGGCACGATCGCGACGCTCACCATCGGCGCGTGGATGCCCGGCAACTTCGAGACCGGTGTTCCGGACGCGGCGGGAGACTGGCGCGTCGCGCCCATGCCGCAGTGGGAGGAGGGCGGCACCGCGACCGCCGAGAACGGCGGGAGCGCGATGAGCGTGCTCGAGAGCAGCGAGAGCAAGGCGCTCGCCTACGACTTCCTCGAGTTCGCCGCGAACGGCGACGGCGTGCAGCTGCGCATCGACGGCGGCGGGTTCCCCGCGACGGTCGCGGACCTCGAGTCGGAGGAGTTCCTCGCGAAGGAGTTCGAGTACTTCGGCGGTCAGACCGTGAACGAGGTTCTCTCGGAGTCGTCGGCGAACGTCGTCGAGGGCTGGGAGTACCTGCCGTTCCAGGTGTACGCGAACAGCGTGTTCAACGACTCCGTCGGCAAGGCGTACGTCGGCGACACGACGATCGCCGAGGGCCTCGCCGAGTGGCAGCAGACCCTCGTGAAGTACGGAGCCGACCAGGGCTTCACGGTCGAGTAGCCGCGACCTCCCCTCGCGGGGGGGGGGGGGGGAGGGGGAAAAAAACAACCCCCCCCCCCCCCCCCCCCCCCCCCCCCCCCCCCCCCCCCCCCCCCCCCCCCCCCCCCCCCCCCCCCCCCCCCCC
>NZ_JBSQBP010000012.1:0-108697 GCF_053851835.1 Microbacterium sp. KNMS | reverse complement strand
CGCACCCGCCCGCGCAGCTCCCGGTTCGACGCCCCGGTGAGCCGTTCGAGCAGCTCGAGCCCGGTGCGGCACCCGTACCGGCCCGCGAGCGGGTCGTCGTCACCGCGACGGGAGCGGGCATCGACCTCTCCCGCGACCCGGGTGCGCAGCGCATCGAGCGTGCGCCCGAGGTGCTCGACCTCCCCCGCGAACGCGATCAGGTCCGCGTCCGTCACCTCACGCACGCCCTCGGCCAGGCCGTCCAGTCGCGCGAGTGCGTCCCGGACCGCCGCGCCCGGGAAGAGAGGTTCGAATCCTGGCTCCTTCGCCATGCATCCAGCATAGAACATCGATACGACAAACGCAACACTTTTCTTCCCCTGATCGGGATGTTTCTGCGACGAGCGCTAGCACACACCACCGACATCCACCCCGCACACCAGACGACAGCACACCAGACGACAGCGCACCTCCGCGCGCAGGCGCGACCGAACGGAGACGCGGGTGCGCTCAGCGCTTCACGCGCACGCCGTGATCGCGCCCGAGGAACTCGCGCACGACGTGGTCGATCGCGTCCACCGTGAGGTCGAGCGACTCGAGATCGATGCGCTCGTTGTGCCCGTGGAAGAGGGTGCGGAACTTGCCGTAGTCCCAGCGGTCGCTGAGCACGCCGAAGCCGTAGGCCGGCACGCCGCGCAGGCGATAGAAGCGCCCGTCCGTGCCGCCCGCGGCGAGCATCGGCAGCAGGTCGGCGTCGGGGCGCGCGCGCCGGACCGCCCCGCGCAGCACGTCGAAGAGAGGAGTGTCGGTGGGCGAGACGGTCGACTGCACGAACTCGTCGCCCTCGATGCGCACGTTCTCGAGCAGGTCGCCGAGCGCCTCGCGCAGATAGCCGTCGACATCCGCCGCGTCGACGTCGGGGAGGACGCGGATGTCGAGGCGCACGGTCGCCTCGCCGGGGATCACGTTGAGCTTGTCGCCCGCGTGCACGACGTTCGGCGAGATGGTCGTGTGCGTCGACGCGTGCGCGAACCCCTGCAGCAGGCCGGTCGCGGGCAGTCCCTCGTAGAGGCGCTCGGGGTCCTGCAGCTTCGCGGTCGTCTCCGCGTCGAGCTCGAGCGCGTCGGCGTACGCGTGCCACTGCGGCGTGATCACGGTCGGCGTGCGGAACCGCGCGATGCGCGCGACGGCCTCGGCCGCGATGACGGCGGCGTTGCGCGATCCCCACGGGGCCGATCCGTGGCCCGGGACGCCCGTGACGCGCAGCGTGCGCGGCGCCTGGCCCTTCTCGCCGATCATGATGCCGATCGCGGGCTTGCCGCCCGCGGGGGCGCCGCCCGACTCGGTCAGCACGTAGTCGGCGTCGATGAGGTCGAGCCGGTGCTCGGTGAGCCAGCCTGCGCCGTAGTGGCCGCCGTTCTCCTCGTCGGCGACGGCGGCGAAGACGAGGTCGCCGCGCGGGCGGAACCGCTGCCGTGCGATCTCCCGCGTCACGACGGCGTAGGCCGCCGTGAGGTTGAGCATGTCGATCGCGCCGCGGCCCCACAGCACGCCGTCGACGATCTCGCCGCCGAACGGATCGCGCTCCCAGCCGGCCTCCTCGACGGGCACGACGTCGGTGTGCCCGAGCAGGGCGAGGGACGGCGCGTGCGGGTCGGTGCCCGGGATGCGGATGATGAGGCTCCCGCGGCCCGGGTGCGGCTCGACGACGACGCCGTCGAGCCCGGATCCCTCGAAGAAGCTCTGCAGGGTACGCACCTGGCGGATCTCGTGGCCGGAGTCCGGACGGCCGTCGTTCACCGCCGCGTTGCGGATCATCTCCTGCAGAAGCTGAGCCGTCTGCAGCCCGAGGCGCGCGCTCATCGCGCCGCCGCCATCCGCGCGGGCTGGAGAGGGAGGTTCCACATGCGCATCCCCTCGACGGTATCGGAGAACGCTGGCAATCCCGAGGCCGATGACGCCCCGTGGCAGCTCAGCGGGCGCCGCGGACCGCCCCCGATAGGATGGCCAGGGAGAGCGCCGCGGCACACGCACGCCTCCGCCGGGAGCCGTTCCGGGCATCCGGGCACAACGACCCATCAGGGGGTATTCCATGCCGGGCATCGTGATCGTGGGCGTCCAGTGGGGCGACGAGGGCAAGGGCAAGGCGACCGATCTGCTCGGCGAGCGGACCGACTGGGTCGTCAAGTTCAATGGCGGCAACAACGCCGGGCACACCGTCGTCATCGGCGACGAGAAGTACGCTCTGCACCTCCTGCCCTCCGGCATCCTGAGCCCCGGCGTGAACCCCGTCATCGGCAACGGCGTCGTCATCGACCTCGAGGTGCTCTTCGCCGAGCTCGACGCGCTCTCGGCGCGCGGCATCGACGTCTCGAAGCTCCGCGTGAGCGCGAACGCGCACATCATCACCCAGTACCACCGCACGCTCGACAAGGTCACCGAGCGCTTCCTCGGCAAGCGCCAGATCGGCACGACCGGGCGCGGCATCGGCCCCGCCTACGCCGACAAGATCAACCGCGTCGGCATCCGCGTGCAGGACCTGTTCGACGAGAGCATCCTCCGCCAGAAGGTCGAGGGCGCGCTCGAGCAGAAGAACCACCTGCTCGTGAAGGTCTTCAACCGGCGCGGCATCACGTGCGACGAGATCGTCGAGGACCTCCTGTCGTACGCCGAGCGCCTCCGCCCGATGGTGTGCGACACCGGCCTCCTCCTCAACCAGGCGCTCGACGCCGGCGAGGTCGTGGTGTTCGAGGGCGGCCAGGCCACCATGCTCGACATCGACCACGGCACCTACCCGTTCGTGACGTCGTCGTCGGCGACCGCGGGCGGAGCCGCGACCGGATCGGGCGTCGGCCCCGGCCGCCTCGACCGCATCGTCGGCATCGTCAAGGCCTACACGACGCGCGTCGGGTCGGGCCCGTTCCCGACCGAGCTCTTCGACGAGCAGGGCGACTGGCTGCGTGCGGCGGGCTTCGAGTTCGGCACGACGACCGGGCGCCCGCGCCGGGTGGGCTGGTACGACGCCCCCATCACGCGCTACGCGACCCGCATCAACGGCATCACCGACCTCGTCCTCACGAAGCTCGACATCCTCACCGGACTCGAGAAGATCCCCGTGTGCGTCGCGTACGACGTGAACGGCGAGCGCTTCGACGAGGTGCCGGTCAACCAGAGCGACTTCCACCACGCGACGCCGATCCTCGAGCACTACGCGGGCTGGAGCGAGGACATCTCCTCGGCGCGCACGTTCGAGGACCTGCCGCAGACCGCGCAGGACTACGTGCTCGCGCTCGAGGAGATGAGCGGCACGCGCATCTCGGTCATCGGCGTCGGCCCCGGCCGCGACCAGGTGATCGTGCGCCACGACCTCATCTGAGCGCGTGATCGCCGCGGGCGCCGCGCTCGAGCGGCTCTGGACGGGCGGAACCTGGTGCGAGGGGCCGCTGTGGATTCCCGCCGAGGGCTGCGTGCGCTGGAGCGACATCCCGGGCGACCGCATCCTCCGGTGGGATGCGGCGACCGGCGACGCGACCGAGCACCGCACGGGCGTCGAGTTCACGAACGGGCGCGCGCTCGATCGGGACGGCAGCGTCGTGCAGTGCTCGCACGGCCGTCGGCGGCTCGAGCGGGAGTGGGCGGATGGCACGGTGTCGGCTCTCGCGGACGGGTACGGCGGCGTGCGGCTCAACTCCCCGAACGACGTCGCCATCGCCGCGGACGGCGCGTACTGGTTCACGGACCCCGACTACGGCATCACGCAGCCGCTCGAGGGGCACCCGGGCGAGCGCGAGTACGGGGCGTGCTGGGTGTTCCGGCTCGGTCCCGACGGCACGCTCGCGCCCATCGTCCGCGACCTCGACCGCCCCAATGGCATCGCGTTCTCGCCCGACGGCGCGGTCCTCTACGTGACCGACACGGGTGCCGCTCCGGCGATCCACGCCTACGACGTGCAGGGCGTCGCGGTGGGGAGCGGCCGTCGCTTCGCGGCACCGGCCGTGGGCCACTCCGACGGCATCGCGGTCGACGTCGACGGCCGCGTGTGGTCGTCGGCGGGCGACGGCGTGCACGTGTACGAGCGCGACGGCCGCGAGGCGGCCTTCATCGCCGTGCCTGAGGTCGTGTCGAATGTGTGCTTCGGCGGCGCCGACGGCGACGAGCTCTTCATCACGGCGACGACGAGCCTCTACCGCATCCGCACGGCGACCCGCGGGGCGGCGTAGCCCGCACGGCCAGCCCCGGGCGGCATAGCCCGCACCGTGCTGCGAATTGCGAATATTTCGAATATCATGTTTTCATGAACGTCGAAGCGGGGTCGACGCGTGCGCGGCGTTCGCGCACGTATTTTCCCGAGCGCGAGGAGTTGGAAGAGCTGCTCTCGTTCGCGCAGGTTCTCAACGGGATCGACGCGAACGCTGCGGGCGATGGCGAGGCGAAGCTCGTCGCTCCTGACGGGAGCGAGCGCAGGATCCCTGCGGAGCTCTTTCAGGTGCTCGAGCAGGTGGCGAATGTGCTCGCGCTCGGTGACGGGGTGACCGTGATGCCCTACGCCACCAAGCTCACGACGCAGGAGGCCGCGGACTTCCTCGGAGTGTCGCGACCGACGCTCGTGAAGCTCCTCGAGACGGGTGCGATCGCTCATGAGAAGGTCGGGAGACACCGCCGAGTGACGCTGCGCGACGTGGCGGCGTATCAGGAGCGTTCACGGATCGAGCGGAGGGCAGCGCTCGCCGACCTCGCGCGCGAGACGGCGGCGCGCACCCGCATCGGCCCTGACGTGCCCGAGCTGAAGCGGAAGTCCGAGCTGGACGGGTAGATGACCAGATTCCCGGCGCTCCTCGACACGAACGATCTCTACGGGTCGTACCTCAACGACGTGTTCTTGACGCTCGCGGAGCGTGGGCTCTTTCGTCCATTGTGGTCGGAGACGATCCTCGAGGAGCTCGAGCGGAACCTCATCCTGAATGGACAGGATGCTGACCTGGTCGAGCGCAGAATCACGACCATGCGCACGCACTTCCCCGATGCGATCGTCGTCGGCTACGAGTCGCTCTATCCGGGCCCTACCGTCGGAGCGCTGACGGAGCTCGTCGCGGACTATCGGCGCCCCGAGCTGTCGATCGACGACCTGCTGGTCGTGCTCGCGCGGGCCGGCGTGCCGGACTTCGCCCAAGCGGTGCGGCCGTATCTGGACTGACGGTGCGCCCCGGCGCGAGAGGATGGCCACATGAAGTTCTGGATCGGCGGATGGGGCCCTGCGCAGGGCGGGGAGTCCGAGGGCATCTCGCTCATCACGGCGGGGGAGGCGGAGTCGCCGCTCGCCGGAGGCATGCTCGCCGACCGCGGCCTCGCCGCGCGGGCCGAATCGGCGTCGTGGCTCGCCGCTCACCCGACCCGCGACGTCGTCTACGCCGCGCTCGAGGCGGACGGCCGGATCGCCGCGTTCGCGCGGACGGGGGAGGTCGCGCTCGCACCGCACGGCGACGCCGTCGAGGCGGGAGCCGCGGTGTGCCATCTCGCGGTCGCCGCCGACGGCTCGCACCTCATCGCGTCGTGCTGGGGCGATGGACGGGTCGTGCACGTCCCGCTGCGTGCGGACGGAACGCTCGCTGCGCCGACGCTCGGCGCAGCGGCCGCCGACCCGTATGCCGTGGCACCCGAGCCCGACCTCGGCGCCGCGCTCGAGGGCGAGGGCACGGTGGACGTGAAGGACCTCCTGGCGCAGGGCGCTGAGCCGACCGACATCGCGGCCCTCCTCGCGGGCGAGCAGAGCGCGCAGCCGTCATGGGAGGGCGCGATGGACCTGCGCGCCCTCGTCGAGGGCGACGCCGACCCGAGCCGGATCGCCTCGATGCTCGCGGGGAACACGGAGGACGACGGTCTGGCAGGCCTCCTCGCCGCGCTCGGCCAGGGCGCGTCCGACCCGTTCGACGATCCCGCCGTGCGCGACCTCCTCGCGAAGCGCGACGACGACGGCGGCCTCGAGACGCTCCTCCGAGACGCGCGCGTCGCGGATGGCGACCCGGAGGCGGGCGTCCGCGCGCCATCCGAGCCCCGGCCGTCCCGCGCGCATTCGGCGCTCTTCCTGCCCGGCGGGCTCGTCGCGACGACCGACCTCGGCTACGACCTCGTGCGCTTCTGGCGGCACTCGGCGCGCGGGCTCGCGCCGCACCACGAGGTCGTGCTCCCGTTCGGCACCGGGCCGCGGCACATGGTGCTGCACCCGAGCGGGTACCTCTACGTGCTCACCGAGTTCTCGGGCGAGGTCTTCGTGCTCGGGCGCGATCGGGATGGCCACTGGGCGCTGCGCGGCGGATCGCCCGCGTCGGGCGCATCGCTCGCCGGCGACACCGGCGCCGAGCTGGCCCGCTCGCGCGACGGCGAGTTCCTCTACGCGGGCCTGCGCGGCAGCGACACGATCGCCGTGCTGAGGGTGCGAGGCGACGGCGGCTCTCTCGATCAGGTCGCGCTCGTCGAGGCGGGCGTCGTGACGCCGCGGCACCACTTCGTCGGGCGCGACGCCCTGCTCGTCGCGGGCCAGGGGTCGAGCGAGATCGTCTCGCTCCCGCTCGACACGCGCACGGGCGTGCCCTCCCGACCGCGGCACCGCCTGCCGCTGGCGACGCCGACGCACCTCCTGCCCACGCGCTGAGGGCCGGTACCCTCGATGGCATGAGCCTGAACGACGAGGAAGCCCGCGCCGAGCTGCTGCGCCTGCGCGCCAGCATCGACAACATCGACGCCGCGCTCGTCTACATGCTCGCCGAGCGCTTCCGCTGCACGCAGCAGGTCGGCCGCCTCAAGGCCGAGCACGCCCTCCCGGCGTCCGACCCGAAGCGCGAGGAGCAGCAGGTCGCGCGGCTGCGCGCGCTCGCCGAGGCCGCGCACCTCGACCCCGAGTTCGCCGAGAAGTGGTTCAACTTCGTCGTCGCCGAGGTCATCCGCCACCACGAGGCCGCGGCCGAGCAGCGCCAGAGCTAGCGCGAGAGCGCCGTCTCGGTCGCGATGCGCGAGAGCTTCTCGGGGTTCCGCACGTAGTAGAGCCCCGTGACGAGGCCGTCCTCGACGCGCAGTGCCAGGGCTCCGTCGACCTCCCCGTCGACCGACAGCAGCAGCGCCGGCGTGCCGTTGAGGTCGGCGGGCGCCGAGGTCAGCACCCCGCCGTGCTTCGCCATGCCGCCCGTGAGCAGGCGGACGACGCGGTCGGCGCCCACGATCGGGCGCACCGCGGCCTGCTTCCGGCCGCCGCCGTCGGCGATCATGACGACGTCGGGCGCGAGCACGTCAAGCAGCGCCTGGAAGTCGCCGGCCCCGATCGCCCGCTGCATCGCCGCGACGGCGACGCGCGCCTCGCGCATCGACACGGTCTGCCGGGGGCGGCGGGCCTCCACGTGCGCCCGCGCGCGATGCGCGATCTGGCGGATGGCCGCGGGCGACTTGTCGAGCGACTCGGCGATCTCGGCGTAGTCGAACCCGAACGCCTCCCTCAGCACGAACACGGCCCGCTCGGTGGGTGCGAGCGTCTCGAGCACGACCATGAGCGCCATCGACACGCTCTCGGCGAGCTCGACGTCCTCGGCCACGTCGGGGGTCGTCCGCAGCGGCTCGGGCAGCCACTCGCCGACGTACGTCTCCTTGCGGCGGCTCAGCGTCCGGATCTGATCGAGAGACAGGCGCGTGACGATCCGCACGAGGTACGCGCGCTCGTCGCGAACCTCGTCCTGGTCCACACCCGACCAGCGCAGCCAGGCCTCCTGCAGCACGTCCTCGGCGTCGGCGGCCGACCCGAGCATCTCGTACGCCACGGTGAAGAGCAGGTTGCGGTGGCGGACGAACGCCTCGGTCGCGGGGGCGCTCATGCCGCGCTCGCCGCCGGGCGCTCGCCGCTCTCGCCGAGCCGGCGCGCGCCATCCGATGCCGCGCGCACGCGCTCGGCGCGCCGGCCGTCCTTGACCGGCCAGCGGTGCGTGCCGGGGCGGCGCGCCTCGGCCCTGATCTGCGAGATCGGGCTCTTGCACGCCTCCTCCTTGAGGAGCGCGCCGAGTCGGCCGGGCACGTGCAGCCGGATGGCTGTGTCGTCGAAGCGCGCGAACTGGAACACGCCGAAGCGGCGCCCGAGGCTCACGCACATCGCCGCGATGCCGCGGTCGAAGCCGGCGGGTGCGCCTCCCGCGATCCGCTGCAGCACCGTGTCGGCGGCGTGCGACCCGAGCGGCAGCGCGGCCTGGCAGCTCATCCGCAGCGGCACGCCCTGCGGCGAGGCCGCGTCGCCGGTCGCGACGATGCGGTCGTCGTCGATGCTCGTGAGCGTCTCGTCGGCGAGCAGTCGGCCGTCCGCGTCGGTCGAGAGGCCGCTGCGGCGCGCGAGATCCGCGGCGGCGAAGCCCGCGGTCCAGATCGTGACGGCGCTCGGCGTCGAGCGCCCGTCGGCGAGCTCGACGGATGCGCGCGTGACGCGCACGGCGGTCGTCCCCTCGAGCAGCTGCACCCCGAGGCTCTCGAGACGGCGGCGGATGGTCCGGCGCGCGCTCTCGTGGCTGTACGGGCTGAGAACGCGCCCGCACACGAGCGTCACGCGGCGGCCGAGCTCGGCGAGCTCCGCGGCGGTCTCGATGCCGAGCGGACCCGAGCCCACGACGACGAGGGGCGCGTCGACGGGAGCGCTCCCGAGTGCCGCGCGCACCCGCTCGGCCTCCTCGAGCGTCGCGAGCGGGAGCGCGTGCTCCGCGGCGCCGGGCACCTCGAGCGGTCCGCTCGTGCTGCCCACGGCGTAGTCGAGGTAGTCGTACGCGAGCGGCTCGCCCTTCTCGAGCACGAGCCGCCGGCGGGGCGCGTCGATCTCGGTCACGGTGTCGACGACGAGGCGGACCCGCTTCGCGAGCAGGTCGCCGAAGTCGACGACGGCGTCATCCGATCCGCCCACGAGCTGGTGGAGGCGCACCCGCTCGACGAAGCGATCGCGCGCGTTCACGAGCGTCACCGCCACGTCGTCGCGGAGCGTGAGGCGGTTCGCCGCCAGCACTCCCGCGTAGCCGCCGCCGATGACGACGACCTCGGTACTGCGTCCCGTCACGTTCCCCATGATGCCTCCTCTGTCGAGCCTTCGACATGGAGACGCCGGCCGAGGCGGATGTGTGACAGGACGCGGCGATGGCCGCCTCCCTCGGGAAGCGGCCATCGCCATCCGCGGTCAGGCGGGCATCCGCCGCAGCGTCGCGTACGACCCCGCCGCGAGCACCGCACCGAGCAGCAGGCCCCACAGCGACAGCCCGACGGCGCCGCTCTCGACGATCCAGGCCCCGACCTCGGGCCAGGCCTGCTGCCACGTGATGAGCGCGGCGATGCCCACGAGCAGGAGCACCGAGGCGAGGATCGCGGCCGTCAGCATGGCGGGCCCGAACCGCTTGTAGATCGTCGCGAACCAGAAGCCGACCGTGAAGAACAGCATCGTCAGGACGAAGAACGTGAATCCGGCGCCGAGGGCACCCGCCTCCCACACCCAGTCGAGGTACGCGAAGTAGCCGTTGATCCCGTATCCGCCGGTCGCCTGCTCGAAGAGGCCGATGGCGACGAACACCGCCGAGAGGCCGAGCGCGCTCACGGCCGCGGCGATCATCGAGCCGAGGAAGAACTCGCGCCGCGTGAGGCTCATCGCCTGCGAGAACGGGAAGGTGAGCGTCATGGCGTACGCGCCCACCACGGCGAAGTACCACATCGGGGCCTGCGATCCGCCGCCGTACTTGGGGCCGTCGACGCCGGCGCCCGCGAGGATCAGGTACACGAGCAGGGTCACGAGCCACGCGCCGCCGAGCACGATCAGCGGCACCCAGATGAAGGTCTGCGTGTTGATGAACTGCAGGCGCACGACCTTGAGCGTGCGGCCGTGCGGCGTGACGTGCTCGGGGGTCGAGAGGGCGGTCATCGGAGTGCTCCTTCCTGGGTGCCGGCGCCGGTGTGCGCGGAGATGCGCTGCGTGCGCCGGACGATGAGCTGCTGCAGGGAGACGGGGGCGAGGTCGAGGCCCGCCGCCGCGAGCTCGGCCCGCTCGGCGTCGTCGATCGGGCCGAGGAAGGTGACCGAGGTCACGCGACCGAGGCTCTCTCGGTGGATGACCTCCCGGCCGCGGATGGCCGCCTCCACGGCGGCGGCGTCGCCGACCACGTTGGTGGCCTGCGCGCGGGCGTCGTCGGTCGACTCATCCATGATGATGCGGCCGTCGTCGATCACGAGCACGCGCTCGATGAGGTTCGCGACCTCGTCGATGAGGTGGCTCGAGAGGAGGATCGTCCGCGGGTGCTCGGCGTAGTCGGCGATCAGCCGGTCGTAGAAGATCTGCCGTGCGACCGCGTCGAGCCCGAGATAGGGCTCGTCGAAGAACGTGATCTCGGCGCGCGAAGCGAGCCCGATGATGACGCCGACGGCAGAGAGCTGACCGCGGGAGAGCTTCTTGATCGTGCGCTTGAGGGGCAGCTGGAAGTCGTCGACGAGGGCGTCGGCGAAGTCCTGATCCCAGTGCGGGAAGAACAGCCGCGCGGCGGCCAGCGCGTGACGCGGGGTCGCGTCGTCGGGGTACTTCTGGCTCTCCCGCACGAAGCACATGCGGCTGAGCACGTGCGCGTTCTCGTAGGGGCGCTCGCCGAAGACGCGCACCTCTCCGCTCGTGGCGAAGTTCTGGGCCGTGAGGATCGACATGGCGGTCGTCTTGCCGGCGCCGTTGCGGCCGAGGAAGCCGTAGATCGTGTCCTTCTCGATGTCGAAGCTGACATCGTCGAGGGCGAGCTTGTCCTTGTAGCGCTTGGTGAGGTTCCGGACCTCGATGACGGGGTTCATGGTGTCCTTCTCGATCACGAAGAGGCGGTCTGGGCGGCGTGCTCGCGCACGAGGTCGGCGACGTCGTCGGGCCCGAGCCCGAGCTTGCGGGCTTCGACGAGCAGGGGCTGCACGTAGCGGTCGGCGAACGCGCTGCGCCGCTCGCCGAGCAGCAGCTCGCGCGCCCCCGGGGAGACGAACATGCCGATCCCGCGGCGCTTGTAGAGAACTCCCTTGTCGACGAGCATGTTCACTCCCTTCGCGGCGGTCGCCGGGTTGATCCGGTAGAAGGCGGCGAGCTCGTTCGTGGACGGGGCCTGCGCCTCTTCGGCGAGGCTCCCGTCGACGATCGAGTCCTCGACCTGCTCGGCGATCTGCACGAACAGGGGCTTGCCTTCTTCGATCACGGCGACCTCCGGTTGAGCGGTTAGTTACTCGACTAATGAACCATGGAAGCGGGCGCGCGTCAACCTCCTCTTCGAGAGGGATCTCGGATGGCTGCGGTCAGCGGCCGGGAGCGCGCGCGACGGAGGCGCCCTCGCCGGGCGTGCAGGGGATGAGCGTCTGCGGCAGCGGGCGGTCGGGCTCGTTGATGCGCTCGATGATCGCGTCGACACCGAGTCGGCCGAGCTCGGCGGCGGGGGAGTCCATGTGGGTGAGGACGGGCTCGGCCATCGAGGCCATGTGCGCGGATGTGCCGATCGAGATGATCGACAGGTCGTCGGGCACCCTCACGCCGTGCTGCGCGAGCCCGATCGCGAGCCCGGGCGCGGCATGCTCGTTCATGAGGATGATCGCGGTCGCGTCGGGGTGGTGCTCCACGAGCTCGGCGGCGAGGAGGCGACCGGCCGCCGAGTTCTCCCCGCAGGTCAGCGTCGTCGCCGTGAGCCCCGACTGCGCCATGGTCTGGAGATACGACTCGCGGGCGCGGGCCACGCCTCCGTGCGCCACGAAGCGCTTCTCGGTCGCGCCGGAGATGTAGAGGATCGACGTGTGGCCGAGCGCGACGAGCTCCTCGATTGCGGTCTCGACCGAGGAGGCGAAGTCGACGTCGACCCAGGCCATCCCCTCCGGATCCTGCGTGCGCCCGATGAGGGCGAAGGGCGTCCGTCCCTCCTTGAGGCGGTCGACGCGCCCGTCCTCGAGCTGGACCTCCATGAGGAGCACGCCGTCGACGAGGCCGCTCGCGGTGAGCTCGGTGATCTCCGCGGCCTCGTTGTGGGCGGGCCAGAGCACGAGCGTGTACCCGCGCTCGCGCGCGCGGTCAGCCGCGCTCGTGAAGAACGTCATGGCGGTTCCGCTGAGGTTGCGCTCGAAGGCCGGGTAGAGGAGCGCGATGATGTCGGTCCGCCCGCGGGCGAGGGCGCTGCCGGCGTGGTTGCGCGAGTAGCCGAGCTCGCGCATGGCCGCCTCGACGCGCTCGCGGGTGTGGGGGAGCACCTTCTTCGAGCCGTTCACGACGAAGGAGACCGTCGCGATCGACACCCCCGCGCGCTCCGCGACCTGCTGCATCGTGGCCATCCGATCATCCTCCTCTCCCCGAGATCGAGCCGTGACAAACCGTGGGGTTGACAACTTACCGCTCCCGAACCCATACTCTTTCACACAGCATCTAAGCGCTTAACCGCCCGAAGGGGAAGCGCTGGATCCGCACCCGCCACCGCGTACGAAGGAGTATCGCCATGCGCACCAGGACCCGCGCTCTCACCGCCACCGCGGCCCTCGCCGCCGTCCCCCTCGCTCTTGCCGCGTGCAGCGGCGGCGGCGGCGGCCAGGGCGCCGGCGACGCCAGCACGCTCACCGTGCTCGACTACTACAACAACGAGCCCGACAAGACCCTCGTGCAGGAGGCCCTCGACACGTGCGCCGCCGAGGTCGGCGTCGAGCTGGACCGCGAGACCGTCCCCGGCGCCGACCTCATCCAGACCGTGCTCCAGCGCTCGTCGTCGCGCACGCTGCCCGATGTGCTCATGCTCGACAACCCCGACGTGCAGGAGATCGCCGCGACCGGCGGCCTCGCGCCGCTCAGCGACTTCGACGTCGACACCTCGGGCTTCGCGCAGGGGATCCTCGACGCCGCGACGTACGAGGGCGAGGTCTACGGCATCGGGCCGGCCGTCAACACGCTCGGCCTGTTCTACAACGTGACCGCGCTCGAGGAGGCCGGCATCGAGCCGCCGAAGACGTGGGACGAGCTCAAGGATGCCGCCGCCAAGCTCACGCAGGGCGACCAGTACGGCATCGCGTTCTCGGCCATCGCGAACTACGAGGGCAGCTGGCAGTTCCTGCCGTTCATGTGGACGAACGGCGGCGACGAGACCGACCTCACGAGCCCCGAGGTCGCCGAGGCGCTGCAGCTCTGGGTCGACCTCGTCGAGTCGGGATCCGCCTCGCCGAGCGTCGTCAACTGGAAGCAGGGCGACGTCAAGGACCAGTTCGTCGCGGGCAAGGCGGCGATGATGATCAACGGCCCATGGCAGATCCCCGCGCTCGCCGAGACCGACGTCGAGTGGGACTCGGTGCAGGTGCCCGTGAACGAGGAGGGCCAGACGCCCGTGGCGCCGCTCGGCGGCGAGGTGTGGACCGTCCCGCAGACCGGCGACGAGGCGAAGCAGGCCAAGGCGGCCGAGTTCGTCGAGTGCATGTCGAGCCCCGACATCTCGATGTCGCTCGCCGAGAGCCGCTACCTCGTGCCGACGCGCACCGACCTCATCGACGAGTACGTCGAGCAGGTGCCCGAGATGGCGGCCTTCGCGGAGCAGATCAAGGACGCCCGCGCCCGCACGGGCAAGCTCGGCGAGGACTGGCCGGAGGCCGCCACCGTGATCTACGACGCGATCCAGCTCGCGATCACCGGCAAGGCCACGCCGGCCGAGGCCTTCGAGCAGGCCTCGCAGGGCTGATCCACCACCCGTCGTCCGGCCGGGCGCGCGAGCGCCCGGCCGGCCCGAGGAAGAGGACGCTGATGACCTCGATCCCGTCCACCGCGCGACGTCCGCGCCGACGGCTGCAGCGCGACGACTTCGTCAAGGCGCTCTTCGTGATCCCCGCGGGGGTCTACATCCTGCTGTACTTCGGCTACCCCATCGTCAAGAACCTGATGATGAGCTTCCAGGAGTACACGACCAAGACCTTCTTCACGGGCGAGGCGCCCTGGGTCGGCCTCCAGAACTACGTCACGGCGGTCACGAGCAACCTCTTCTGGCCGGCCATCGTCAACACCCTGCTGTTCACGCTCGGATCGCTCGCGGGCCAGTTCGTGATCGGCCTCGCGCTCGCCGTGTTCTTCCAGAAGCGCTTCCCGCTGAGCGGCTTCATGCGCGCGATGCTCCTGCTGCCCTGGCTGCTCCCGCTCATCGTCGCGAGCGCGACGTGGCGCTCGATCCTCGATCAGGACAGCGGCATCCTCAACCAGTTCCTCACGGCGATCGGGCTGAACGCCGTGCCCTGGCTCACGAGCCCCGACGTCGCGCTCATCGCGGTCATCCTCGTGAACATCTGGGTCGGCATCCCGTTCAACGTGACGCTGCTCTACGGCGGGCTGCAGGACATCCCGGGCGAGCTCTACGAGGCCGCGTCGCTCGACGGCGCCACGGGGTGGAAGGCGTTCTGGCACATCACGCTGCCGAACCTGCGCGCCGTCATCGGCGTCGTGCTCGTGCTCGGCGTCGTCTACACGCTCAAGGTGCTCGACGTGATCCTCGGCCTCACGGGCGGCGGGCCGGCGAACGCGACGCAGACGATCGCCATCCGCTCGTACCAGACCTCGTTCATCGACTTCGAGTTCGGCGTGGGCGCGGCCTTCAGCAACATCCTCATCCTCATCTCGCTCGTGTTCGCGTTCGTGTACCTGCGCGGCACCCGCAAGGCCGTGGACGAGTAAGGAGACGACCATGACCACCGCACTCATCACGGTCGACCCCCGTGCCGCTCGACGGGCCGGCGGCCGGCGTCCGCTCGTCTACACCGCGCTCGGGCTGCTGTTCCTCGGCATCATGCTGTTCCCCGTCTACTGGATGGTGAACGCGTCGCTGCAGCCGTCCGGCAACACGCTCAACGCCGCGCTCATCCCGCTCGAGCCGAGCTTCGCGGGCTACGAGCGCGCGATCGCCGACCAGGGCCGCAACCTCCTCACGAGCCTCATCGTGTCGGTCGGCGCGGTCGTCGTGAGTCTCGGCATCGCGGCACCGGCGGCGTACGCGCTCGCGCAGTTCCGGTACCGCTGGATCAACATCGCGCTGCTCGTCATCCTCATCGCGCAGATGATCCCCGGCATCGTCATCGCCAACGCGCTCTATGCGGCGTACAACGACCTCGGGCTGCTCAACACCGTCGCGGGGCTCATCCTCGCCGACGCCTCGCACGCGATCCCGTTCGCGATCCTGGTGCTGCGCGCGTTCATGATGAACGTGCACCCCTCGATCATCGAGGCCGCGCGCGTGGATGGCGCTGGCCAGTTCCGCGCGTTCTGGTCGATCGTGCTGCCGGTGTCGAAGAACGCGCTCATCACGGCGGGCCTGTTCGCGTTCCTCTTCGCGTGGAGCGACTTCCTCTTCGCCCTGACGCTCACGACGACGCCCGACATCCGCCCGGTCACGCTCGGCATCTACCAGTACCTCGGCACGCAGGTGTCGAACTGGAGCGCCGTGATGGCGACGGCCGTGCTGTCGTCGCTGCCCGCGATCCTCCTCCTGCTGCTCGCGCAGCGCTACATCGCCGCTGGGGCGATGGGCGGCGCGGTCAAGTAAGCCTCCGGAATCTCTGAAAGGACACATCGATGACGAACAACCCGATCCGCGTGATCGTCTGGGGCGAGAACCGCCACGAGCAGGTGCAGCAGAACGTGCGCGACATCTACCCCGACGGCATGCACACGACGATCAAGGAGGGCATCGAGGAGAACCTCGGCGACCGCGTGTCGGTGCGCACGGTGACCCTCGACGACCCCGAGCACGGCCTCACCGAGGAGGTGCTCGCCGAGACCGACGTGCTCGTGTGGTGGGGGCACGCGGCCCACGGCGAGGTGGCGGACGAGGTCGTCGAGCGCGTGCATCAGCACGTCCTGGCGGGGATGGGCCTGCTCGTGCTTCACTCGGGGCACTGGTCGAAGATCTTCGGGAAGCTCATGGGCACGACGTGCACGCTGCGGTGGCGGTCGAAGGACGACCGCGAGATCGTGTGGACGGTCGACCCGACCCACCCGATCGCGCAGGGCGTGCCGCATCCGTTCATCATCCCCGCGCAGGAGATGTACGGGGAGTTCTTCGACGTGCCGGCCCCCGACGAGCTCGTGTTCCTCTCGACGTTCTCGGGCGGCGAGGTGTTCCGCAGCGGCATGACGTACCGCCGCGGCTACGGCAAGATCTTCTACTTCAGCCCGGGCGACCAGGACTACCCCGTGTACCACCAGGCCGAGGTGCGCAAGGTCATCGCGAACGGCGTCGCATGGGCGCAGACTCTTCGTCCGGAGCGCTCGGTGCCGACGCTCCTGCGGTACGAGACCGAGGACTTCTACAACGGACGCGGCTACGAAGGGGCGATGCACAATTGACCGGACAATCGGATGGCCGCCTGCGCGTCGTGCAGGTCGGGGCCGGCGGGATGGGCCGCGCCTGGATCGGGGCGATCACCGCCTCGGATGAGACGGAGCTCGTCGGCCTCGTCGACCTCAACATGACGACCGCGCACGACGCGCTCGCCGACGCGGGCCTGACCGACGTCGCGGTGGGCACGTCGGCGGCCGAGGTCGCGCGCGCGGTCGGCGCCGACGTCGTCGTGAACGTCACGGTGCCTGTCGCCCACCTGCCCGTGAACGTCGAGGCGCTCGCCGCGGGCTACCCCGTGCTGTGCGAGAAGCCGGCGGCGCCGACCGTCTCGGACGCCCTCCGCCAGGCGGCCGCCGCCGAGGTGCACGGCCGCCTGCTCATGATCAGCCAGTCGCGCCGGTACTTCGACGGGCTGCGCGCCCTCAAGCGGCAGACCGAGCGGCTCGGCGAGATCGGCGCCGTGACGACCGACTTCTTCCGGGCACCGCACTTCGGCGGCTTCCGCGAGGAGATGGAGCACGTGCTCCTCGTCGACATGGCCATCCACCAGTTCGACGCCGCGCGGTATCTCATCGGCCGCGACCCGGTCGCGGTGTACGCCGAGGAGTACAACCCGAGCTGGAGCTGGTACCGCGGCGACGCGAATGCCGTCGCGGTCTTCGAGTTCGAGGGCGGGGCGCGCTACACCTACAGCGGGAGCTGGTGCGCGCCGGGCCTCGAGACCTCCTGGAACGGCCGGTGGCGCATCAGCGGCGAGGCCGGATCGGCCGAATGGGATGGCGACGGCGCGCCGCGCGCGGAGATCGGCGTCGGGTCGGTGGAGCAGGAGCTCGACACGGCTCCCGAGCAGATCGAGGGCTCGCTCGCCGAGTTCGTGGCCGCCGTGCGCGCGGGGGAGACGCCCTCGACCGACGCCCGGTCGAACGTCGCGAGCCTCGCCATGGTGGAGGCGGCGGTGCGCTCGGCCTCGACGGGCCGCCGCGTGCGCATCGCGACGGTGATCGAGGAGGCGTACGAGGCCGCGCTCGTCGACGAGAAGGATGACGCGGTGCGCGAGGTCCTCGAGCGCTGGCGCGCCGAGGTGCTCCTTCCCCGTCGGTGAGCGATGTTTCGACGCGGTCGTTGAGCGCGAATTCGCCTTTCTCGGTCGTTGAGCGAGCTCTTTCTCGGTCGTTGAGCGAGCTCTTTCTCGGTCGTTGAGCGAGCGGAGCGAGTCGAAACGTCGCAAGCCGATCTCGGCTCAGCCCGTCGGGGCCGTGATCTCGACGGGCTGGCCGAGCCGCTCGAAGGTCTGCGTCACGGTTCCGGCGAAGCCGTGCACGGTGAGGGCGATCTCGGCGCTCAGCGGCGTCGCATCGGACGCGAGACGGAGGACGAACGTGTCGACGTCGACCTCATTCCAGTGGAACGGCGCGGTGCTCGCGATGCGGTAGACGCCCGCGGCGGCCGGTTCCGCGGCCACCTCCCACGCAGGGCTCGCCGCGATGAGCTCGGCGATCGCCCGCGGATCCGAGAACGGGGCGGCGTACTCGGCGGCCTCGACGGCGATCTGCTGGTCGCCGTCGTCGGATGACGCGTCGGCCTCGACGGCGCCGTTGCCGCGGTCGAGCCAGTGCGCGCCGTCGACGAACCAGAGGTCGAACGGGATGTCGGTGCCTCCCGTGCCGTCGAGGTGGAATGCATAGTCGGGCTCGAAGGTGAAGTCCACCGTCCCGCGGAGCATCGGGCCGCTGAGGCCGATCCGCCCGGACCCCTGCGCGACGAGGACGTCCTGCACGCAGGCCCCGAGGTCCGCGCCGTCGACGGTCGCGCCCGCCTCGATCCCCGCGCAAGAGTCGGGTGCGGTCCATCCGCTTGGTGTGGGCGTCGGCGTCACCGTGGCCGGTGCGGTCTCCGCCGTCGGCGAGGGCGCGGCGGTCTCCTCGGACGCCGTCTCGTCGGGCGGCGTCTGCGCCGCGCAGCCCGCGATCGCGGCGGCGAGAGCGAGAGCGGCGGCTGCGCGTGCGACCTTCATGGTCGGAGGATACTCGGCGCACTCGGGCGCAGACGCAGAGGCTCCTGGGTGCACGGCGGGCGGTCGGGCTCGTGCCCGACCGCCCGCCGTCCCTCCCCCCGCGGACGTCACTGCGCGGGCATGAGCACCGTGTCGACGAGGTAGACCGTCGCGTTGGCAGTCTGGACCCCGCCGCAGATGACGGTCGCGTCGTTCACCATGAGGGCGTCGCCCGATCCGGTCACCTCGAGGTCGGAGCCCTGAACGGTCGTGTGGGTGCCGGCGATCGCGTCGGGAGCGATCTGGCCGGGGACCACGTGGTAGGTGAGGATCGACGTCAGCAGGTCGGCGTCGGTGCTGAGCGTCTCGATCGTGGCCTCGTCGATCTGCGCGAACGCGTCGTCGACGGGAGCGAAGACCGTGAACTCGTCGCCGTTGAGCGTGTCGACGAGGTTCACGTCGGGGTTCAGCTCTCCCGACACGGCCGAGACGAGCGTCGTCAGCAGCGGGTTGTTCGACGCGGCGACCGCGACGGGGTCGGCGGACATGCCCTCGATCGAGCCCGCGCCATCCGGCACCGCCTCGGCGTAGTCGGCGCAGCCGGGCCCGACGAGGTTCGCGGCCGGGTCGGCCATCGTCTCGGGGCTCTCCTCGGGCGTCGTCTCCTCGGGCGCGGCCGACTCCTCGACCATGCCGGAATCGCCCGACGTCGGCTCCTCCTCGGCGGTGGTGGCGCCGCTGCTGCAGGCGGCGAGGCCGAAGACGGCGACGAGCGACAGGACGGCAGCGCCGGCGAACGTGAACTTCTTCGTGGACATGGCGTTCTCCTCTTCAACGGTGGGTGCCCCGAGGGGCGGTGCCTCTCGGCTTTCACGACGTATTCGGGGTGGTCGGCGAATCGGATGGGTCGATCTCGAAATCGCGTCGGGATGGCCCGCGGACCGCCCCGTGACGGGGATGCGGCATGCTTGTGGGCATGGTGATCGACGGCGTCGAGGTGGGCGAGCACGCCGACGGACCCGTCGACCACGTCGCGGACCTCCTCGTGCGCATCGCGGACGGCGATCAGGGCGCCTTCGCGTCGCTCTACGACATGCTCTCGGGTCGCGTCTTCGGCCTCATCCTGCGGGTGCTCGTCGACCGCGCGCAGAGCGAGGAGGTGCTGCAGGAGGTCTTCCTGGAGATCTGGCAATCCGCCGCGCGCTTCTCTCCGAACAGAGGTCAGGGGAGGACATGGGTCCTCACCATCGCGCACGGCCGAGCGGTCGACCGCGTGCGATCCGCGCAGGCGAGCACTGACCGGGATGTTCGCGTGGGCTTCCGGGACCTCGGAGTGCCGTTCGACGGGGTCGCCGAGGATGTGGAGCTCCGGATGGAGGGACGACGCGTCGTCGAGGCGCTCCAGAGCCTGCCGGAGGCGCAGCGCGAGGCGCTCACCCTCGCGTACTACGGGGGATACTCGCAGAGCGAGATCGCGGCCATGACCGCGACGCCGCTGGGAACGGTGAAGACGAGGATGCGCGACGGGCTGTCGCGCCTGAGGACCTGGATGGGGGTGCCGGCATGACCGAGAAGGACCTCGACGAGCTGCTCGCCGGCCGCGCCCTCCACGCGCTGTCGCCCGAGGACGCCGCCCGGCTCGAGCAGGCGCTCGCCGCAGATCCCGCGCTGCGCGCCCGTGCGCAGCGCGACGAGGAGACCGCCGCGCTGCTCGCCGATGCGACGCCCGAGGTCGCGCCGCCCGCCGCCATCCGGGACCAGCTGCTCGCGCGGATCGCCGGAGCCGCGGCTCCCGCAGACGTGGCTCGCGAGGAGAGCCCCGATGCGCCTGCCGAGCCCGCGGCATCCGCGCCTGCCGCATCCGAGCCTGCGGGGCCCGCGCCATCCGAGCCGGCGGAGCCCGCGCCATCCGCGCCTGCGCGCCCGGGCCGTCGCCGCTGGTTCGCGCTCGCGGCCTCCGTCGCGGTCGTCGCGGCGGTCGGCCTCTCGGCGCTCACGATCGGGCGCCTGCTCGACCGGCCCGACGCCGTCGTGGCGCTCGAGCAGATCGCGCAGGCCGACGACGGGCAGGTGCTCGAGGGCGAGTTGCCGGGCGGCGGCGCGATCGAGATGCACTGGTCGCACTCGGTCGGCGAGGTCGTGGTGCTCGCCGACGAGGCGCCGGCGCTCGACGAGGGCCGCCAGTACGAGCTCTGGCTCGTGCGCGGAGACGAGCCGATCCCGGCAGGGGTGTTCGATGGCGGGGTCGACGAGCCGCTCCTGCTCGACGGAGAGCTGGCGCCCGGCGACGTCGTCGCCGTGACGATCGAGCAGGAGGGCGGGTCGCCGACCGGCGTCCCGACGACCGAGCCGATCGCCGTGATGCCGACCGATTGAGCGACGCGACGGGAGCGGCGGACGGCCAGGGGCCATCCGCCGCTCCCGTGCCCACGGCTCAGCCGAACGTGAAGGAGTAGACCTCCACGCCCGGATCGACCGTCACCTCGATCTCGCCCTCGCCCGCGTCGCCGCTGCGCAGCTCGTGGGAGCGCGGCGTGCCGGAGACCGCGATCTCCTCGGGGGCTCCGCCGTCGACGCGCGCGGTGATGCTCCCCTCTCCCGCGAGGACGATGCGCACCTCGCTCGCGGAGTAGGCGAGGCGGATGGTCGCGGGCGCCTCGGCCGGGGTCGCGAACTGGGTCTCGATGGTCCAGGTGCCCTCGAGCGCGAACGTGTCGCGAGGCTGCTCGTCGGGGAGGGCGAAGCGGGCCGTGCCGCCCGTGTACGGTGTGGCGCCCGCGTAGTTGACGTCCTTCGTCCAGCCGAGGAACGTCTCGGGCGTGCGATCGGGATCGACGGGGGTGCGGTCGTCGACGGCGGTCGGGTCGGGGAGCGCGACCGCGGGGTCGGCATCGACGAGGAGCTCGCGGATCATCCGCTCGGTCGCGGCGTAGTTGCCCTCGCCGAACGAGATGTGCCGGACCGTCCCGTCGGCGTCGATGAGGTAGTGGGCGGGCCAGTACCGATTGCGGTAGTTCGTCCACGTCGCGAGGTCGTTGTCGAGGGCGACCGGGTAGGAGATGCCGAAGGCGTCGGCGCCCGCCTGCACGTTGGCCGCGTCCTTCTCGAATGCGTACTCGGGCGAGTGCACGCCGATGACCCGCAGTCCGGCGTCGCGGTACGCCGCGTCCCACGCGACGACGTGGGGGATGCTGCGCTGGCAGTTGATGCACGAGTAGGCCCAGAAGTCGATGAGCACGACCTCGCCGCGGAGGCTCTCGAGGTCGACGGGAGCGCCGCCCGGGGTGTTCAGCCACTGCTCGATCCCGCGGATCGAGGGCGCCGTGCCGCAGGACTCGAGCTCGTCGGCTCCGTTGGTGCACTGATCGAGATCGCGGTTCTCGTCGGTGACGATGCCGCCGAGGTCGAGCGCGTCCTGAACGCCCTCATCCTCGGCGAGCTGCTGCTGCAGCGTCGAGGTGTAGTCGGGCACGAGCCGCTGGAGCGCGGCCGGGACATCGAGCACGAGGCCCACCGCGAGGGCGAGCATCGCGACGCCGGCTGCGATCCGCAGTCCGCGCTCGCGGCGGCGGAAGGCGCGGATGCGCTCGATGACGCCGCGCCCCGCGAGAGCGAAGAGCAGGAGCGGGATGGCCACGCCCACCGCGAACGCGATCGTCAGGACGACGGTCTCGGGGCCGATGCGTCCGGTCGACCCCGCGACGATGATCGCCGCGAGCACCGGACCCGCGCAGGGCACGAAGACTGTGCCGAGCGCGAGCCCGACGGCGAACCCGTTGCGGCGGTTCGAGACCTCGCGCTGGGGCAGCCACGTGAACGGCTTCTCGAGGAGCCGCTCGAACGCGGGCACGAGCAGCCCGAGGCCGATCAGTGCGAGGAGCGCGATGCCGACCCAGCGGATGACGCCCTGGGGCAGGCCGAGCGCGCCGAGCGCGAGGGATCCGAGCAGCGTCACGAGCGTGAAGCTCGTCATGAGGCCGAGGACGACGAGGTAGGGGCGCCAGCGGGAGACGCTGCCGTCGTCGGCGCCGCTCCGGGCGGACTGCGCCCCGCCCGTGAGGAAGATGACGGGCAGCACGGGGAGGATGCACGGTGAGATCCCCGTGATCAGTCCGCCGAGGAACCCGATGATGGCCAGTGACATGTGCGCTTCCCTTCTCCGCTGACTCCTCTTCGTGGCGGGAGGTCGAGCGGATTGGGGCGGGTGCGGGACACAGTGCAGGAGATCTGCGAGCGCGCGCTGAGGGGAGCCGCGAGATTACGCGAGGTCCGGGCGCGGGCGGCCCGGTTTCTCCTGCGTTGTGTCCCGCTTCCAGCGGGGTCGGCTGTGCGTGTCCCGCTTCCGGCGGGGTCGGCCGTGCGTGTCTCGCTTCCCGCGGGATCAGCCGCGCAGGTCGCGGCGCGTGAGCGCGACCACGCTCCCCGCGAGGAGCAGCACGACGCCGATCCACAGCGGCCAGAGGCCATCCGTCCATCCCTCGCGGAGCGGGCTCTCGTGATAGGCCCACGAGTACGGGGAGAGGGTGCGGAGCGCGTCGAAGTCCTCGTTCTGGTTGGCCACGCCGTTGAAGAGGAACGCCGCCGCCGCGACGAGCGCACCCGCGCCCGTCGCCCACGCGCGGCGGCCGAAGAGGGAGCCGACGAGCAGCGCGACCCCGCCGCTGAAGAGCCACAGCCCGATCGCGGCGAGCGTCTGCGGCATGACGTTCTCGCGCGCGAGGTCGAGCTCAAACGGCGTGTTCACGGCGAGCAGCAGGCACCCCGAGTAGACGCCGAGCCACGCGAGCCGTGCGACGAGGGCGAGCACCTGCCCGGCGACGTAGCCCGTGCGCGAGATGCCGTGGGCGAGGTCGAGCTCGAGCCGGCCCTGCTCCTCGGCGCCCGCGACCGCGGCGGAGCCCCAGCCGATCGCGGCGACCGTCGGCAGGACGAATCCGAGGATGCCGTAGAAGGTCGCCTGCGCGTAGCCCGCGCCCGATGTGATCTGGTCGAAGCCGAGGGTGTTGACCAGCGACGGCGGCAGGGTCTCGAGCATCTGCATCATCTGCCCGTCGATGCCGATGCTCGGGTAGAGCGAGAGGTAGAGCATCATCACGGCGGTGAGTGCGAGCGTCCAGACGAGGAGGCCGCGCCACGACTCGGCGAGCGTGCGGATGAACACGGGGATCATCGCGCGCCTCCCTCGTGCTGGACCGGCCCGGCGGACGGTAGGTCTCCGGATGAGGCGGCTCCGGATGGCTGCCGCCGGCGGTCGCGTCGGAGGCGCGGCGGATCGGATGGTGCGGGTGCGGGTGCGGGTGCGGGTGCGGGTGCGGATGGCGGCGGGTCCGCGGGCGCGGATGAGGGCGGCGTCGCCGGTCGGCGGGACGGGGCGGCTTCTGCGCCCGCTCCCTCGCCGTACAGCCGCAGCACGGATTCCTCGAGGTCGGGCTCCTCGAGCGTGAGGTCGACGACGCGGAACCGGGCGAGCGCCTTCACGATCGGGTCGACGTCACCCTCGATCGTGACCGCCACGCGGACATGGCCCGTGCCATCCGTCACCTCGAGGTCATGCAGGGTCGTCTCCGCGCCGGTCCGGCCGAGCGCGTCGCGCACCGATGCGACCGAGGCGTCTGCGATGCCCGCGCGCATGCGGCGCACGGCGCCGAGGCGCAGCGAGGCGACGTCGCCCGCCGCGACGACGCGGCCGGCACTCAGGACGGCGACCTCATCGGCCGCCTGCTGGATCTCGCTCAGCACGTGCGAGCTCAGCAGGATCGTCTGCCCGCGGTCGCGCGCTTCGCGCACGAGCTGCAGGAAAGCCCGCTGCACGAGCGGGTCGAGGCCGCTCGTCGGCTCGTCGAGGATGAGCAGCTCCGGCTCGTGCATGAACGCCTGCACGAGCCCGAGCTTCTGCTTGTTGCCCTTCGAGAGGGTGCGCACCCGGCGCTCGAGGTCGAGCCCGAGCCGTTCGGCGAGCTCGTCGATCCGCCCGTCCGGCACGGGGCCGGAGACCTTCGCGTAGAAGTCGAGCATCCCGCGCCCGGTCGTGCGGCCATCCAGCCGCAGTTCGCCGGGGACGTAGCCGATGCGGCGGCGCAGCGCGGGGCCGCCGTGCTGCGGGTCCTCGCCGAGCACGCGGACCTCGCCTCCGGATGGTCGGATGACGTCGAGCAGGATGCGCAGCGTCGTCGTCTTGCCGGCGCCGTTCGGGCCGATGAGCCCGAACACGGTGCCCGGCTCGACCCGCAGGTCGAGGGAGTGCAGGGCCGTGCGCTGCCCGTACCGCTTGTGGAGCGCCTTCGTCTCGATCGCCGCCATGAGCCTCAACGTAGCGTCGCGCGGGCCGCAGCCAAAGGGTCGCGAGCGCGCGTCCGCTCAATGCCACAGCACGGCGACCGCGATCTCGACGTGCGCGGGCTCGCGGTCGTCGTCGAGGTGGTGCCGCAGGAGGGCTCAGGCCTCTGGCGCCGGCGGGCGCAGGGGCGTCCGCTCGGGCTGCGCCGGGGGCTCCGGGGTCGCTCGGTCCTCCGGGGTCTCCCGGGACTTCGGGGTCGCGGCGGGGCGCCCGGCCTCGAGTTCGGGAGCGACCTGCTTCTCGAGCACCTCCACGGCGTCATCGGACAGGACGATGAGCCCGTCGAGCTCCTCGCGTACCCGCTTGTACGCGACCTGACGCTCGGCCGCTGTGGCCGACTGATCGACCGCGGTGCGGAGGAGCTGCTGTGCGCGGTCGAGGCGTCGGCGCTCGTCCTCGGTGAAGCCGCTGTCGCGCACACGTCGGGCATCCTGCTCGGCGATGTCGAACGCGACCTCGAAGTCGTGCACGGCGTCGCGGTACTCCGCGAGCGTCGCCGCATCGATCTTGACGTCCGCGGACGCCGGGCGGAGGCCATCCGCCACCTTCTTCGCCCGGAGGAACGCGGCCGTCAGGGGCTGACGGCCGTCGCTCATCGTCGGGAACGCGATGAGCTTCGCGACGTCGAGCTCGTAGTCGAGCCAGCGGTGCATGACCTCGTCGTGCGTCGCCATGAGGCGCGCGAGCCTGGCCTGCCGGCTCGCCGCGTCGTCGGCCTCGATGTCCTCGGCGGGGCCATCCTGCGCCTTCGACGCCTTGAGCTGCGCCCGCGCCTGCATCTCGACCGCGCGGGCTTCGCTCTTCGCCTTGATCAGCTCGAGGCGGCGCTTGTGACGCTCCTTCGACTGCTTCGACCACCATCCGCCGAAGCCGCTGGCGACGCCCATGAACGGGAAGACGAGCCACCAGTAGTCGCCGAGGAAGTCGAGGAGGGGTTGCACGCGTCCATGCTAGGCGCGGAGCTCCCTCGTGGGGAGCGGCCCTCGAGCCCTGGGGCAACCGAGACATGCCCAAGAGGCGTCGGGCCAGAGGGCGAGCGAGCGTCGGCGCTGGATGGTCCAGACGACCAGGGCGAACGCGAGGATGGCCGCGGCGGCGACCATGACGAGCGGCCACCCGCCGAGATCCCACAGTGCGACCGCGAGGGTCGAGCCGACCGAGCCGCCGAGGAAGTTGCCCACCACGAACACCGTGTTCAGCCGGCTGCGCGCCGACGGGTCGATGGCGAGCATGCGGGTCTGGGTGAGGACCATGACCGACTGCACGCCGATCGAGTACAGGGCGATCGACGCCATCACCGCGACGAGCGAGTGCGGCGCGACTCCCGACACGGCGAACGCGAGGATGGCCAGCACGAGACCCGCGCCGATCGCCGGCACGGCGAGTCCGCGGTCGTAGAGGCGCCCCACGAGCTGCGCCGCGACCGCGCCGCCGATCCCGACGAGGTTGACGAGGCCGATCTGGGTCGCGGAGAAGCCGAAGGGCTCGGCCGAGAGGAGGAGGGTGAGTGCGGTCCAGAAGAGCGTGAAGCTCGCCATCGCCGCCGCGCCGATGAGCCCCACCGCCCGCGCGGTCGCGCTCACGAGGTGCGTGCGCAGCACCGATGCCAGGAGCGCGGGGTACGACACCCGCGCTCGCGGCTCGAGCCGGGGCAGCGTGCGCCACATGACGAACGCGAGCACGACCATGACGAGTGCGATGAGGGCGTAGAGCGCGCGCCATCCGATGAGGTCGGTCGCGATGCCGCTCACGGCGCGCGCGATCATGATGCCGAGCAGCAGCCCCGAGGCGACGGTGCCGAGCACGCGCCCGCGCTGCGCGTCGGTCGCGAGGTCGCCTGCGAGCGGCGCGAGGAACTGCCCCGACACCGTGCTCACGCCCACGAGCCCGAGCGTCGCGAGCAGGATCGGGAAGGTCGGCGCGAGGGCGCTCAAGCCGAGCATCGCGGCGGCGAGCAGCATGAAGAGCGGGATGGCGCGCCGGCGGTCGACGACGTCGCCGAGCGGGACGAGGAAGAACACGCCGACGGCGTAGCCGAGCTGCGTCACCGTGATGATGAGGCCCGCGGTGCTCGCCGAGACGCCGACGTCCGCGCCGATCACGTCGAGGATCGGCTGCGCCCAGTAGAGGTTGCCGACGGCGGCGCCCGCCGCGACGGCGAACAGGAGCGTCGCGCCCGCGGACATCCCTCGGGGGCTGGCTGACTCGGTCATGGTGCCTTCTTCACTAAATCCAACGTTCACGTTGGAAGTCACTGTAGTACCGTGGAGGGCAATAAGCAACGCTGGCGTTGGAAATGGGGAAGCGGATGGCCTGGGACGTCGAGGGCACGAAGCGCAAGATCATCGAGGCGGCGACGGAGGAGTTCGTCGCGCACGGCCAGCACGGCACGACGATCGAGCGGATCGCGAAGCGCGCGGGCGTGAACAAGGAGCGGGTCTACAACTACTTCGGCGGCAAGCCCGAGCTGTTCGCTCTCGTGCTTCGCGAGAAGGTCGCGGAGGGGGCGGTGTCGGTTCCGTACGTCGCCACGGGCATCGACGATGTCGGCGGATTCGAGTCGCGGCTGGTCGACTTCAATCAGGCGCATCCCGAGCTCATCCGCCTGCTCGCGTGGGAGGCGCTGGCCTACACCGACGCCGTGCCCGATGAGGAGAAGCGCGTCGAGCGGTATGCGCGCCGCACCGATGAGATCCGGGTGGCGCAGGAAGCAGGCGCGCTCACGACCTCGCTCGATGCCGACATGCTGCACGTGCTCCTGCTCGCGCTCGCGGGATACGGCGCGCTGGTGCCGCAGGTGGTCCGGATGATCACGGGCGTCGGGACCGACGACGAGCGCTATCGCGCGGCGGTCGTCGAGGCCGCGCGTCGCCTCGCGGCCCCGTGACGCGGGGCTGGATCGCGGATCACCCGGGAGGGATGATCCCCGCGCGGCGGCGGAGGAACGCCTTCGTCGTCGGCTCGTCGGCCAGGTCGATCGCTCGCGCGTAGGCCTCGGTCGCGTCGAGTCCCGCGCGCGTCAGAAGCTCGGCGCGCACGGCCCAGTACGGCTGGAACGACTCCGCGTCGTCGGGAAGTGCGGCCAGCCCGGCCTCCGCTCCCTCGGTGCGTCCGATGACCGCGGCGGCGGCGACTCGAGCACCGAGGCTCGGCGCGATCGCGACGAGTGCCGCATAGAGCGTGCGAAGCGCTGCCCAGTCGGTCACGCCCGTACGGCGCCGGTCGCAGTGAACCGCCTGGATGGCCGCCTCCAGTTGGAATCGCCCCGGCGGGCCGTCCGGGTGAGCGCGCCGCAGGTACAGCTCGCCTTCGGCGACGAGGTCGGCGTCCCAGTCGCGAGGGTCCTGCGCGTCGAGCGGGAGGCCCGCCGCGGCGCCGCGGCGCGCGAGGAGCAGGGTCGTGAGGGACGCGAGCCCCCAGGCCTCTGCTTCCGACCCGAGCAGTCGGGCGAGGGTGACGGCGAGGTACTGGGCCTCTCCCGCGAGGGAATCGCCTGAGTCGCGCCAGGTGATCGCGGCGCACCCGTAGATCGCCTCGAGCACCGGGGGAAGACGCTCTGCCATGGCCGTTCGATCCGGAATGTGAAAGGGGATCCGCGCGTCCTTGATCCGGCGCTTCGCGCGGACGAGGCGCTGCGCCATCGTCGACGTCGGCACCGCGAACGCCCGCGCGATCTCGGCCGCCTCGAATCCGAGGGCGGCCTGGAGCATCAGCGGGGTCCGGGCGCTGCGATCGATCGCAGGGTGGGCGCACGCGAAGAGCAGCTCGAGTCGCTTGTCCCCGATCGCGAGGGGATCGTGGTCAGCGAGCGGGTCCACCGACGCGGCGTGCGCCTCGTCGAGAGCGGATGTGCGCGCGGCCGCCGACTTCCAGACGTCGCGCTGGCGATTCCTGGCCACCGTGAGCAGCCACCCTTCGGCGTTGTCGGGGACGCCGGCGTCGGGCCACCGGCGGAGAGCCTCTTCGAACGCGCCGGCGAGCGCGTCCTCCGCGGTCGCGATGTCGCCGTTCGACGCGGCGAGAAGGGCGAGGAGCCGCCCGTAGGAGGCGCGGGCAGCGTGCTCAGCCGCCGCCCGCGCCTCCGCACGGCTCATGAGTTCGGCGTCCAAGCACCGTCCACGGTGTGGACAGCGCCAGGGCGGATCTCGACGGCGCCCCACTGCAGCGAGGGGATCTCGCGGGCGCACGCGATCGCGGCATCCAGGTCGGCGACGTCGATCACGAACGTGCCGCCGAGCTGCTCCTTGGTGTCGGCGAAGGGCCCGTCCTGCACCTGCAGGGCGCCGTCGCGGAGCCGGATGGTCGTGCTCGCGACCGAGGGCTGGAGCACCTCGGCGGAGACGAGCACGCCCGCGTCGTGCAGGGTCGCGGCATAGCTCGCGAAGGCGCGCTGGGCCTCGACCATCCGCTCTTCGCCGAGTTCATCGGGGGAAAGCTCGGGATAGTGAAGGAGAAGGGTGTATCGCATGAGGGATCCTGTCTGTTCGGGGCCGGTGCGGCCGTTCGACAAGATGACGATCGGGCAGGGGCTCAATCGACGTCGTTCTGTACTTTTCGATCGCCGGTCACCCGCGCAGCGCCTCCACGGCGAGCTCGCCGAGGCGGGCATCGCGCGTCTCCTCGTGCGCGGTGATCGTGAAGACCGCGTTCCGCGTCGGGTCGATGATCGCGTACTGGCCGTAGCGTCCGTCGAGTCGCCAGGTGCCATCCGGCCCGCCCCAGGCCGCGAGTCCGTACCGCGCGGATGGCTCTGGCGCTCCGGTGTCGACCCAGTCGGAGTGCATCGCGTCGATCCACTCCGCGGAGACGAGCTGCCGGCCATCCCACGCTCCGCGGTCTCGGAGGAGCCGCCCGATGCGCGCGATCTCCTCGGTGCGGAGCTGGAGGCCGCTGCCGCCGATGATCCATCCGGCAGGGCAGCGATGCCACTGCGGGTTGTGGATGCCGAGCGGATCGAACAGGCGCGGCAGGAGCCAGTCGCGCACATCGCCGACGACCGCGCCGAGCACGCGCATCGCGACGTACGTGCTGACGGTGGAGTACTGGAAGACGCGGCCGCGGGATGGCCGGCGCAGCATCTCCTGCGCGAGGTCGGGCCAGGGCACGGGGTCGAGCGCGAACCACTCGAAGTCGATGCCGCTCGTCATGGTGAGGAGGTGTCGGAGGGTCACCTCCTCGACGCCCTCGCCGAGGCGCATGCCGGGGAGATAAGAGTGGATGGGCTCATCCAGGCTCACGAGGCCTTCGTCGATCGCGACGCCGACCGCGAGGGCCGAGACGCCCTTGGAGATCGAGTAGACGTTCTCGCGGTCGTCGCTGCGCCACCGGTGCTCGGCGTCGTCGTCGTCGATGAGCACGTGCGCGCCGTAGGCACCGAGGTTCTCTGCATCGACGGCTCGGACGTATCGGTCGAGAATGGCCTGTGCCGAGGTCATCGGTTCAGTCTGCCAGGCACCTGCGGGGTTCCGTCGAGGGCCCGCGCGGCGCTCTGTCCCGCGCTGTGGCAGGTCTGCATGTCTCGATTGCCGCGGGTAAGCGGGGTGGAAACCCGCGGCGAGTGAGACATGGGTCAGGGGATGGACCCGTCGAGCGCCTCGACGGCCAGCTCGGCCAGACGGTGGTCGCGGGACTCCTCGTGCGCGGTGATCGTCAGGACGGCGTCGCGTCGCTCGTGCACGATGACGTACTGGCCGTAGCGTCCGTCGAGGCGCCAGGCGTCACCGGGGCCCTCCCACACGGCTATGCCGTAGCGGGCATATGGGGGCTGTCCGACGTCGACCCAGGTGCCGTGCATCGCGTCGATCCACTCGGCGGAGACGAGCTGCCGGCCATCCCACGCTCCGCGGTCGCGAAGGAGTCTCCCGATTCGGGCGAGTTCAGATGTGCGGAGCTCGAGTCCCGAGCCGCCGACGATCCATCCGAGCGGGCACCGATGCCACTGCGGATTGTGGATGCCGAGCGGATCGAACAGCCGCGGCAGCAGCCAGTCGCGGACGTCGCCGACGCGGGCGCCGAGAACCCGCATCGCGACATACGTGCTCGCGTCGGAGTACTGGAAGACGCGCCCGCGGGATGGCCGACGCAGCATCTCCTGAGCGAGGTTGTCCCAGCGGACCGGCTCGTCGCCGAACCACGCGAAGTCGATGCCGCTCGTCATCGTGAGGAGGTGCCGGAGGGTGACCTCCTCGGCACCCGCGCCGAACTCCAGCTCAGGGAGGTACGAGCGGATGGGCTCGTCGAGCGTCACGAGGCCCTCGTCGATCGCGATGCCGATCGCCAGCGCCGAGACGCCCTTCGAGACGGAGTAGACGTTCTCGCGGTCGTCGCTGCGCCACCGGTGCTCGGCCGTGCTGTCGCCGATGAGGACGTGCGCGCCGTACGCGCCGAGCCCTTCTGCATCGACGGCGCGGACGAAGCGGTCGAGGGCTGTCTGTGCCGCGGTCACGCGGTCAGTCTGCCAGGCTTCCGACGCCCGGTTCTGCATGTCTCAGTTGCCGCGGGTAAGCGGGGCGGAAAGCAGCGGCGGGTGAGACATGGGTCGTCCGTCGACCGCCGTCCGTCGACCGCAGCGGCGGAGACGCAGGAGCGAGACACCCACAGGAGGGTCACCGCAAAAGCGCCGCGACCGCCTTCGCTGCCATCTCGTCGGCGCCGAAGTGATCGTCGGCCGTGATCGTCACGACGGCATCGTCGAGGAAGACGAGCAGCTGACCATATGCCCCGTGAAGCCGCCATGCCTCCCCGGGCCCTCCCCAGCCGGCGAGGGCGTAGCGCTCGTACCCCGGATTCGCGTCGCGCTCGATCCAGTCGCCGTGCATCGCGTCGATCCATCCGCGCGAGACGAGCTGTCGGCCATCCCACCGCCCGCCATCTCGGATGAGGCGACCGATCCGGGCGAACTCGTCGAGCGTGAGCGAGAGGCCGCCGCCCGCGACGATGCACCCGTTCGGGCAGCGCTCCCACGCCGAGCCGACGATGCCGAGCGGCGCGAACAGCCGCGGCTCGAGCCATCCGTGCACGTCACCGACGACCGCGCCCAGCGCCCGCATGGCCGTGTACGTGCTCGCATTCGAGTACTGGAAGACCCGGCCCTGCGACGGACGCCCGAGGAACTCCCGCGCCAGATCGGGCCAGTCGGTCATCATCGTCTCCGACCACGGGAAGTCGATCCCGCTCGTCATCGTCAGCAGGTGCCGCGTTGTGACGGCATCGACGCCCTCACCGAGCGCGATGCCAGGGAGGTACGTCGCGACAGGCGCGTCGAGATCGAACAGGCCCTCGTCGGAGGCGATGCCCGCCGCGATCACGCACACGCCCTTCGCGGCGGAGTGGATGTCGCGGCGGATGTCCTCGGCCCAGAGGTGCGCGGCCGAGTCGTCGCCGATGCGGACGTGCACACCGTGGGCGACGAAGCCCTGCTCCTCGGCGCCGCGGACGATGCGATCGAGAACGGTCTGCGCGCGGGTCACGTCCTCAGTCTCCCAGGGTCGGCGTCACCCCCCGGCTCACGCCAGGGGCTGCGCACCGATCACCGACAGCAGGCGCAGCTTCTCGGCGCTCTCCGAGCCCGGCGTCGCGGTGTACACGAGCAGGCAGTGCGACTGCTCCGGGTCGATGAGCCGCTGGCACTGCAGCTCGAGGGCGCCGACCTCCGGATGGACGAAGTGCTTCACGTCGCGCGGCCGGATGCCGATCTCGTGGCGCTCCCACAGCTCGCGGAACTCCGCACTCTCGGCCAGGAGCAGCTCGGCGTACCGCGCCGCCCGCGACGACGGACCGCGCAGCGTGGCGAGCTCGCGCAGCCCCGACACGTACATCCGCGACAGGAACGCGTGCTCCTCGGGAGCGTAGAGCCGCCGAGCATCGGGATCCGCGAACCACCGGTACCCGATGCTCCGGAACGGGCCTTCGTGCGCCGTGAGATCTCCCGTGAGCGCGACGCCGGCGGGCGTCTGCCGCAGGGTCTCGCCGAGCTCCGTGACGATCTCGGCGGGGGTGTCCGTCAGGCGATCGAGGATGCGGATGAGCCCCGGGCTGACGTGCTCGGACGACCCGCGATCGGGCGGCTGCTGACCCGCGAGCCGGAACAGGTGGTCGCGCTCCGCGAGCGAGAGGCGCAGGCCCTGCGCGATCGCGGCGAGCATCTGAGCGGATGGCTGCGGCCCGCGCTCGCGTTCGAGACGCGCGTAGTAGTCGGTCGACATGTGGCAGAGCGCAGCGACCTCCTCGCGACGCAGCCCGGCCGTGCGGCGTCGGCTTCCGCGGGCGAGGCCCACGTCCTCGGGCTGGAGCGCCTCGCGGCGCCGCCGCAGGAACTCCGCGAGCGCGGGTCGGTCGATCGTGGTCACGTCCCCATCTCACACGACCCGGGCCCCGCGTGCCACGGATCGCGGATCCCCCTCTCGCGAGGGGCGGATCGGCAGTCCCTGGATGCGCCCGCCGCACCCGACGAGCATCGATGCGACAGCCATCCGAGCCGAGGAGCACGCCGATGCCACGCCATCCGATCGACATCACCATCCCCGACCTGCGCGGCAAGCGCGCGATCGTCACGGGCGCGAGCGACGGCATGGGCCTCGTCATCGCCGAGCGCCTCGCGGCGGCTGGTGCAGAGGTCGTGATGCCCGTCCGCAACGCGGCGAAGGGCGAGGCCGCTGCGGCGGCCATCCGCTCGCGCCGCCCCGACGCGCGGCTCGTGCTGCGCGCGCTCGACCTGTCGTCGCTCGACTCCGTCGCGGCGCTCGGCGACACGCTCCTCGAGGAGGGCCGCCCCGTGCACCTCCTCGTGAACAACGCCGGGGTGATGACGCCGCCATCGAGGCAGACGACGGCGGATGGCTTCGAGCTGCAGTTCGGGACGAATCACCTCGGGCACGTCGCGCTCGTCGGGCGGATCCTGCCGCTGCTGCGCGCGGGACGGGCGCGGGTCACGTCGCAGGTGAGCATCGCGGCGCGGCGCGGACGGATCAACTGGGACGACCTGCAGTGGGAGCGCCGCTACGACGGGCAGCGCGCGTACAGCCAGTCGAAGATCGCCTTCGGGCTGTTCGGCCTCGAGCTCGAGCGCCGCAGTCGTGCGCACGGGTGGGGCATCACGAGCAACCTGTCGCATCCGGGGGTGGCTCCGACGAGTCTGCTCGCCGCGCGACCCGAGATCGGCCGGAGTGGCGACACGACGGGCGTGCGGATCATCCGCTGGCTGTCGGCCCGGGGCATCCTTCTCGGCACGCTGGAGAGCGCGGGGCTCCCGGCGCTCATGGCGGCGACGGATGCGACGGCGAAGCCCGGAGCGCTCTACGGCCCGAGTGGGCCCGGCCACCTCGGGGGAGCTCCCGCCGAGCACGCGCTGTACCGTCCGCTGCGCAGCACCGAGGACGCCCGCCGCGTGTGGGAGGTGTCGGAGCAGCTGACCGGCGTGCGCTTCGCGGAGTAGGCCCTCACGGCATGTCTCGCTCATGCAGCCTTCCGCCGCCGTTTGGCGTGAAGAAGTGAGACATGCAGGCGGGGGCGGCGACAGGGCAGGCGGGGCCGGGCCCGGCGGGCCGGGCCCGGCGGGGCGGGGCCGGACCCGGCGGGGCCGGGTCGGGCGCGCGTCGGCGACCGCTCCTAGACTCGGCGACATGAGCGAGGTCCCGGAGCTGTGCCTCCCGTACCGATTCGACGACATCGTGACGGAGCGCCTGCGACTGCGCCTCATGGACGACGGAGACATCGACGACGTGCACGCGTACCAGTCGCGCGACGACGTCTGCGAGTACCTGCTCTACGAGGCGCGGGACCGCGACACGATCGTGGCGAAGATGGCGAAGTGGTCGCAGCTCACCACGCTCGCCGAGGACGACGACTACCTCGTGCTCGGGATCGAGCACCTCGCCGAGGGGCGGGTGATCGGCGACCTCTACGTGCACCTGAAGTCGGTCGAGAACCGGTGCGTCGAACTCGGCTGGGCCGTGCATCCGGACTACCAGGGCCGGGGCTACGCGGCGGAGGCGGCAGCCGCGATCATCCGGCTGAGCTTCGAGACCCTGGGGCTGCATCGGATCATGGCCGAGATCGACCCGCGGAACCGTGCGTCGGCGGCGCTCTGCCGCCGGCTCGGAATGCGCTGCGAGGCGCACTTCGTCGAGGACCTGTGGTTCCGCGGCGGATGGGCCGACACCGAGATCTACGCCGTGCTCGCGCGCGAGTGGCGCGCGGCTCAGGCGGGCTGACGCCAGCGCGGGGATCAGTCGCTCGAACCGCCGCTCGAGCCGCCCGAGTCCCCAGAGCCTCCGGAGTCCGCGAAGCCGCCGCCCGAGTCCGCGGAGCATGAGCCTGCGCCCTCGTGTGCGAGTCGGCTGTCGGCCATCCGTCCCCCTCAGAGCAGCGAGGGCTCCAGTCCGCCCCGGGGGTCAGCGCCCGAAGAGGTCGCCGAGCCCGAACTCCGACGCGAGGTCGCCCAGGCCGCTGCCGGCCTCCGACACCTGGTCGCCGAGACCCTGCGTGAACTCGCCGGCCTCCGAGACGAAGCCGCCGGCGCCCTCGGCGATGGCCGACACGTCGACACCCTCCGCGAGGGCGTCGAAGTCGACGCCGGCTCCGAGAGCGTGGCCGATGATCTCCGAGCCGATGCTCGTGAGGATGGCCCCGCCCGCGACCGCCGAGAGGATTCCGCCGACCGCGAGGCCGCCCGCGACGGCGCCGCCGGCGATGCCGACCGTCCGCGTGCGGGCGAGGAGCCCGCGGAGCCTGCCCGGCTGCGACGCCTCCGCACGGGCGGCGACCCGGGCGAGCTCGGGAGCATCGTACGAGCGCGGGTGCTCGTACGGGGGCAGCTCCGACCGCATCCGCTCGGCGACCTGCGCGCGCTGCTCGGGCGTGAGCCGCGCGAAGGCCTCGCGGTGCACCTGCTCGATCTGATCGGGGCGCGCGGTCTGCAGCAGGTAGTCGTAGCGGGCGATCGCGGCGCGGTCCTGCGCGGATCCGGATGGCGCGGTGCGCGCCGAGCGCGACGCCGACGGATGCGAGGCGGGGTACGGAGGAGGGGTGAGCCCGGTCCCGCGCCGCGTATCAGGCGCGGGGTCCTGGCGGTGGGTCGGCTGAGGGCTCGCCGAGCGCTCGTCCCCGAGGAGCGAGTCGACGGCGCCGCGCGCCTTGGCCATCCAGTCGGTGCTCGACGAGCCGCGCTGCGACGACGAAGAGGAGGAGCTCGCGTCCATGGCCTTCTTCGCGAGCTTGATGAACTGGTTGAGCTTGCTCATAGGGTCCTTCCGGAAGGGTCGGCGCAGCCGACGTCTGCCAAAGTCTCCTTCGCTCCGCATGCGGAGCCGGCCGCCCGGGACTCGATGGCGAGTCCGTACTGACGGGTCGACCGCGGTGGAAGTACTCCCTCTGTGCGACCGAAGCTATCCGCCGACCTTATGCGCGCGGTGTGAGCGACTCCCCGCCCCTCGCATGTCTCGCTTATGCAGGCCAAACCACCCCGGAAGCCTGAACGAGTGAGACATGCCGGAGGGAGCCGCCCCAGCAACGCGACAGCGGCCATCCGAGGAGATCCGGATGGCCGCTGCGCGTCGAAGACGATGGCTTACGGGAAGAGCAGCGCGAACAGCGCGGAGCCGCCGCCCGTCGCGATGAGCGCGACGATGGCGATCCACGCCGTGATGCGGATGCGGCGCGTGCGCTGCGTGGAGTACGCGGCGAACTCGTCGTCCTCTTCCGGAGTCGTCATCAGGCGGTGGGCTCGACCACGGTCGGGCCGAAGTGCTTCGGCAGTGTCGAGGTCGACAGCTCGCGGAGCTCGGCGGCCGAGACGGTGAAGACGTCCTGCACCTCGAGGTCGGCGACGGTGTCGGTGACGCCGATGCGGAGCACGGGGTAGCCGCGGCCCTCGCAGAGTCCGCGGAACTTCACGTCCTCCTCGCGGGGCACCGTCACGATGGCGCGGCCCGTCGACTCGCTGAACAGGGCGGTCGCGGCGTCGACGCCGTCGCGCTCCATGATCTCGGTGAGCCAGACGCGCGCGCCCACGCCGAAGCGCAGCACGCCCTCGGCGAGGGCCTGGCCGAGGCCGCCCTCCGAGAGGTCGTGCGCCGACGAGATGAGCCACTCGTCGCGCGCGGCGGCGATGAGGCCCGCGAGGCGCTTCTCGCCTTCGAGGTCGACGGCCGGCGGGCGTCCGCCGAGGTGGCCGTGCACGACGTCGGCCCAGGCCGAGCCGTCGAGCTCCTCGCGCGTGATGCCGAGGAGGTAGATGTTCTCGCCCGCGTCCTGCCATCCGCTCGGGATGCGCCGCGCGACGTCGTCGATGATGCCCAGCACGCCGACGACCGGGGTCGGGTGGATCGGGGTGTCGCCGGTCTGGTTGTAGAACGAGACGTTTCCGCCCGTGACCGGCACGCCGAGCGCGAGGCACGCGTCGGACAGGCCGTCGACGGCCTGCGAGAACTGCCACATGACCTCGGGGTTCTCGGGCGAGCCGAAGTTCAGGCAGTCGGTGACGGCCGTCGGCGTCGCGCCCGTGACGGCGACGTTGCGGTACGCCTCGGCGAGGGCGAGCTGCGCGCCCGCGTACGGGTCGAGCTGGCAGTAGCGGCCGTTGGCGTCGGTCGCGATCGAGAAGCCGAGGCCCGACTCCTCGTCGACGCGGATCATGCCGGCGTCGTCAGGGAACGACAGGGCCGTGTTGCCGAGCACGTAGTAGTCGTACTGGTTCGTGATCCACGAGGTGTCGGCGAGGTTCGGGCTCGCGACGAGCCGGGTGAACTGCTCGCGGATGGCCTCGGGCTCGGTCGGGCGGGCCAGGGCCGACGCCGAGTCCTCCTGGAGGGCGTCGATCCACGTCGGGTAGGCGACGGGGCGCTCGTAGACGGGGCCGTCGACCGCGACGGTCGAGGGGTCGACGTCGACGATCGTCTCGCCGTCCCATGTGATGACCAGGCGGCCATCCCCGGTGACCTCGCCGAGAACGCTCGTCTCGACATCCCACTTCGACGTGACCGCGAGGAAGGCGTCGAGCTTCTCGGGAGCGACGATCGCCATCATGCGCTCCTGCGACTCGCTCATGAGGATCTCCTCGGGCGTGAGCGAGGGGTCGCGGAGGAGCACGTTCGTGAGCTCGACCTTCATGCCCGAGCCGCCGTTCGCGGCGAGCTCGCTCGTGGCGCACGAGATGCCCGCGGCGCCGAGGTCCTGGATGGCCTCGACGAGATCGCCCTTGTAGAGCTCGAGGCAGCACTCGATGAGCACCTTCTCGGCGAAGGGGTCGCCGACCTGCACCGCGGGGCGCTTGGTCGGGCCGCCATCGGCGAAGGTGTCCGACGCGAGGATCGAGGCGCCGCCGATGCCGTCGCCACCCGTGCGGGCGCCGAAGAGCACGACCTTATTGCCGGCCCCGGTCGCGTTCGCGAGGCGGATGTCCTCATGGCGCATGACGCCGACCGCGAGCGCGTTGACGAGGGGGTTCGCCTGGTAGACCGAGTCGAAGACCGTCTCGCCGCCGATGTTCGGCAGGCCGAGGCAGTTGCCGTACGACGAGATGCCCGAGACGACGCCGTGCACGACGCGCGCGGTGTCGGGGTGGTCGATCGCGCCGAAGCGCAGCTGGTCCATGACGGCGACGGGGCGCGCGCCCATCGAGATGATGTCGCGGACGATGCCGCCGACGCCGGTCGCGGCGCCCTGGAACGGCTCGATGTACGACGGATGATTGTGCGACTCGACCTTGAAGGTCACGGCCCAGCCCTCGCCGACGTCGACGACGCCCGCGTTCTGGCCCATGCCGACCATGAGGCGCTCGCGCATCTCGTCGCTGACCTTCTGGCCGAAGCGGCGCAGGTAGATCTTCGAGCTCTTGTAGGAGCAGTGCTCGCTCCACATCACGGAGTACATCGCCAGCTCGCCCGACGTGGGGCGGCGGCCGAGGATGGCCTTGATCTGCTCGTACTCGTCGGGCTTCAGGCCCAGCGCGTCGTACGGCTGCTCCTTCTCGGGAGTGGCCACGGCGTTCTCGACGGTGTCGGCGACGTGGGCGTGCGGGGCAGCGGATGATGCGGGCGTGGTCACGCGGAAGCTCCTGAGGGGCGAGGGGGAGCGGACGAGGAGAGTCTACCGGGCGAGGCGTGGCTTCCCTCCTCCGAAGCGGCCCACCGGACGCGCGCGATGGCGTCGATCCGCCGTTCCCCCAGAATGTCGGTCTGCCCGGGTAGCGTACGGTCATTGGCGCCGTTCGTGCGGCCTGGACGTGGCGGGCGGGGCGTGGGTGGGTACCCAGAAACAGAGGACGTAATGCGGGACACGAGGTGGGGCCGTGCGATGTCGGGTGGAGTGGTGACGTGAGTCACCCCCTGACGGACTACCAGGCGAAGTACTACGCGCACGAGCTGCAGCGCAGTTACGCGAACGACCACGTTGGCAAGCTTGCCGGTCTGCTCTTCGATGCGCAGGTGGAGCCGAAGCCGCACCAGATCGATGCGGCCCTGTTTGCGTTGCAGACGCCGTTCCTGCCGGGCGTGATCCTTGCTGACGAGGTGGGCCTCGGGAAGACGATCGAGGCGGGGATCGTCATCTCGCAGTACTGGGCAGAGCGCAAGCGCCGTGTCCTGATCATCGCGCCGTCGAGCCTGCGTCAGCAGTGGAAGCAGGAGCTATACGAGAAGTTCCTCATCCCTTCCACGATCCTTGACGCCAAGACGAAGGGCTCGGTGCTCGCAAAGGCCGACGCACGTGCCGGTGAGGTGCTCATCTGCTCGTACGAGTTCGTCCTCCGCCACGAGACCTCACTGCTGAAGTCGTGGGACCTGGTCGTGGCTGACGAAGCGCACCGCCTGCGCAGCCATTGGAACGGCAAGGCGAAGATGGCCGAGGCTGTTTCGCACATCGCTCGCGCCGCGCACAAGACAGTTCTCCTGACGGCGACGCCGCTGCAGAACAAGCTCGAGGAACTGTACGGGTTGGTGTCGGTCTTCGACCCCGACTACTTCTACTCTCTCGATGCGTTCCGCGAGCGCTATATCAAGAACCGCGACCTGACCGCAGACGACGACCTCGTCGAGCGCGTGGCGGCGATCTCGAAACGCACGCTCCGCAAAGACGCCAACAAGTACATCCGCTTCACCACACGCCTGCCCCTTACGGTCGAGTTCACGCCGTCGCCGGACGAGGTGCGCCTGTACGACCTGGTCAACGATTATCTGCAGCGCGACGAGCTGTTCGCGTTCGCGGGATCGCAGCGGCACCTCTCGGCGCTGATCATCCGAAAGCGTCTTGGCTCCTCGACGTATGCGGTTGCGAGCACGCTCGAGAACATCGCGAACCGTCTCGCGGGCGAGGTAGCGGCTGGGAAGCGCCGTGACAACCGCGGCGGGCTGTTCCTCGCCGACTTCGAGGCCGGTGACGAACTCGAGGAAGAGATCGTCGAGGAAGCCGAGGAGACGACGGCTCCGGCATGGAGTGCGCAGCTCGACGAAAAGACCCTCAAGCGCATGCACGCCGAGGTTGATGAGCTTCGCGAGTACGCAGCGCTGGCACGGTCGATCACCGTCAATCAAAAGGCCGTCAAGCTGGGTGAAGCGCTCGACATGGGCTTCGAGCGACTCCGCGAGTTGGGTGCCGCCGAGAAGGCGATTATCTTCACTGACTCGACGAAGACGCAGGAGTACATCGCCCGCACGCTGGCCGACGCTGGTCGCGGCGAGGGCGTCGTACTGTTCAACGGCTCGAACACGTCGCCCGAGCAGACGGCGATCTATCAGGCGTGGCTGACGGCAAACAAGGACAGCGATCTGATCACGGGCATCCCTGCAGTCGATCGCCGCAAGGCGCTCGTGGACTATTTCCGCGAGCAGGGCACGATCATGATCGCGACGGAGGCGGCGGCTGAAGGTATCAACCTGCAGTTCTGCTCGATGCTCGTCAACTACGACCTGCCGTGGAACCCGCAGCGCGTCGAGCAGCGCATCGGCCGCGTGCACCGCTTCGGCCAGAAGCACAACGTCGTCGTCGTGAACTTCAGTAACAAAGGCAACATCGCCGAGCAGCGCATCCTCGAGCTGCTGACGAACAAGTTCCAGCTCTTCTCGAGTGTGTTCGGTGCCAGCGACGAGGTGCTCGGCGCGGTGGAGGACGGCCTCGACTTCGAGAAGCGGATCAGCGATATCCTCACCCGCTGCAAGACGGCCGACGAGATTGACGTGGCGTTCAAGCAGCTCGAGGATCAGTTTGCGGGGGAGATCTCGAACGAGATGGCCAACGCTAAGGCGAAGGTCTTCGATCACCTCGACCCGCACGTGCAGGATCGCCTCAAGGCGTACGACGAGCAGTCGGGTGACGTGCTCAATAAGTTCGAGCGTCTCCTGCTTGCGATCACCCAACACGAACTTCGCGATGTCGCGACCTTCGAGGGCGACGGCCGCACGTTCGTGCTGAACCAAGCGCCGACCAAGGATGCGCCGACGGGCCGCTACTTCTTCAAGTCGAAGCCGCTCCCGAACGCGCACCAGTATCGCTACGCCAGCCCGCTCGCGCAGCACGTCGCAGACACTGCGAAGGCGCACGAGACGCCGCAGCGCGAGCTGACGTTCTCGCTCGGCCAGTCGAAGCGTGCCAGCAACTCCGTCAAGGCGCTCGAGGGTAAGAGTGGCGAACTGACTGTCAACCTGCTGACCTTCACGATGCGGGCTCGCGACGAGGACATCTCCGAGTCATACATGCTCTCCGGCGGCATGACCGACGACGGCCAGTATCTGGACGAGGAATATGTCGCCGACATTCTCGAACTCGCCTGCCTCGACGTTGGCGATCAGTCGGTGACGGTCGATGTCGCGAAGGTCGAACCGCAGCTCAAGGCGCGGCTCGGTGAACTGGAGAAAGAAGTCCAGGGCCGCAACTCCCGCTATTACGACCAACAGGAGGAGCTGCTGTATCGGAACCAGCAGGATCGCAAGGCCGAGCACGAGGGCAAGATCCGCGAGTACCGCACCAAGGAGAAGGAAGCCCGCAAGGCGGCGAAACAGGCGGATGATCCGATGGAGCAGCTCAAGCTCAAGCGCGAGGCCCGCAAGTGGGAGCGCCGGGCTGACGAAGCGGATGATGACTTCCGCGATGCCCGCCGCAAGCTGCAGGCCGAGATCGACGAGAAACTCGACATGATCGAGCAATCCCTGCAAGGCACCCAGGACACCGAGCATCTGTTCGCGATCCGTTGGCGCATCGTCGCATGACGGTCGGTGTTCATAAGAGACATCGAAATTGGTCAACTGAGGAAAGAGAAATACCTGATGAGCGAAGAGATCCACGAAACACCATCCACCACCCCGAACTTCCAGACCGAGCTGGCGGCCCAGCTTGCAGAACTGATGCCGGAGGTCATCGCCGACGGCAAGGTGGACGTGGAGAAGCTCAAGGAGCTGCTGGACGGCGACGCGGCCGACGCCAGCGAGCGCTTCGGGCTGTTCTGGCCGGGTAAAAAGCGCGCCCTGCGTGCGGCTCAAGAGCCTACGACCGCCACGCTGCGCCCGGACTTCGAGAACTCGAAGGACTGGGACACAACCAAGAACGTGTTTATTGAGGGCGACAACCTGGAAGTGCTCAAGATCCTGCAGAAGCACTACCACGCCAAAATCAAGATGATCTACATCGATCCGCCGTACAACACCGGGAAGGACTTCGTCTATCCGGACAATTACAAGGAGGGTCTCGACACCTACCTCCAGTGGACGCGCCAGGTCAACGAAGAGGGCAAAAAGCTTTCAACCAACGCTGACACTGAGGGGCGCTATCACTCCAATTGGCTCAATATGATGTACCCGCGACTGAAGCTCGCGCGGAACTTGTTGACTGAGGACGGCGTCATCTTCCTGTCAATAGACGAAAACGAAGTCGGACATCTGCGTCAGATGCTTGATGAAGTATTCGGGGAATCGAACTTCATCGCGCAGCTGGCGGTCTTGAACAATCCGCGCGGCAGGGCGCAGGATAAGCACTTTGCGACAAATCACGAGTACGTACTGGTTTACTCAAAGCGGGAGCTCCCGAGCGGCGCATTGTCGATAGCGAAGCCACGCGAGCAGTTGGAAGCTGAGTATCCGTATGAAGACGAGCGCGGAATGTATCGAACGCTCGGCCTGCGCAACTCGCATCGCGAGTTTGGACGCTTCAATAGGCCGAATCTCTACTATCCGCTCTATGTCGACTCGACCGGCGCGGTGTACACCGAAGAATCTGCTGATCGTACCGAGGTCTTTCCTGTCTGGAACGATGGTTTCGAGGGCTGTTGGACGTGGGGGCGACCGAAAGCTGCCGCTGAGTCGGAGGCCCTCATCGGGCGTGTGGCGGGTGGTCGCATGCAGATTTTCGTTAAGGAGTATGCCGAGGGTGCACGGCGAAAGCTGAAGTCGCTTCTCGCCGAGAAGGAACATACGACTGATTCCGGACAGCGTGCGTTCAACGACTTGTTCGGTGGCACAGGGAAGATTTTTCAGGCGCCAAAGTCGCCCTTCCTGCTTGCCGACTTCATTCAAGCCGGCAGCGGGGATGGTGACATCGTGCTCGATTTCTTCGCCGGGTCCGGAAGTGCAGCTCATGCGGCATGGCTGGCGCAGCTCCGAGATGGAGCTGCTCGTCGATGGATTGCGGTACAACTTCCCGAGCCGACGCCCGCTGGCTCCGTGGCACGCGATGCCGGATTCGAGACGATCGCAGAGATTTCCCGCGAGCGGCTACGACGTGCGGGAGAAGCAGTTTCCGCCGATCTGGCTCCAGGGCAGGTGCTCGATTCAGGGTTCAGAGCGTTCGTGCTCACGGAGACGAACTTCTCGAAGTGGAAGATCTCGAGCGACGTTGACCGCAACCAACTTGAGCAGCACCTCTTCGATCTTCGAGAGTCGAGTAGTGCCGACGGCGCTTCGGCCGATGACCTGCTCACGGAGCTCCTCCTCAAGCAGGGCTACTCGCTGACCGAACGAACCGCTTCGGTCGACGTCGCCGGCCTCAACCTGCGTTCGGTGGGTGATGGCATCGTGCTCGCCTACCTAAACGAACACGTCAAGCCGACACTTGAGCAGCTGCGCGCCGTTGTAGATGAAGACCCCACGCGCCTGATCCTCCTCGAGGATGCCTTTCAGGGTGATGATCAGCTCAAGACCAACCTTGCCCAGCTCTGCAAGAGCAAGGGTATCGAGCTCTGGACGGCCTGATCATGGGCGATAGCACAGCGAGTAGCGGATTCAAGTTCGACGCCAGCCAGCCGTATCAGCTCGACGCGATCAAGTCTGTGGTCGACCTGTTCGACGGCCAGCCGAAGGACGTCGAGAAGCTGGAGACAACGCTGCGCGGCCAGGTGGCTGCGCTCGACGAGACCGACAACGCGGCGCTCGACCTCGATCTGACTCAGGAGGTCGGCGCAGTCGGTAACCGCCTGGTGCTCGACCGCGACACAGTGCTGGCCAACCTGCAACGCGTGCAGGACAAGAACGGCCTCGAGGTTGCCTCGAAGCTGTTCGATGACTCTGGCCTGGACTTTGATATCGAGATGGAGACGGGTACGGGCAAGACGTACGTGTACCTCCGCACCATCTTCGAGCTGGCCGCACAGTACAACTTCACGAAGTTCGTCATCCTGGTGCCGAGCGTCGCGATCCGCGAGGGCGTGAACACGAGCATTCGCCTCATGCGCTCGCACTTCGAGGACCTGTACAAGAAGCGCAACATCACCTTCGACTCGTCGGTCTACAGCGGTAAGACGGCTGAGGAGGTGCAGTCGTTCGCGACGTCTACCAACGTGCAGATCATGGTTATGACGATCGACTCGATCCGTGGCAATGCGAATACGCGCATCATCCACCAGACGCGCGACAAGCTGAACGGTCTCAAGCCGATCGACTACCTGAAGGCGACGCATCCGGTCGTCATCATGGACGAGCCGCAGAACATGGAGTCCCTGCTCTCTCAGTCGGCCGTGAGTGAGCTCGACCCGGTGTTCACGTTGCGCTACAGCGCGACGCACAAGAAGCTCCGCAACGTCGTCTACCGACTCGATCCGGTCGACGCGCACGACCTCGGTCTGGTGAAGCAGATCGTGGTGGCCGACGTGCAGCAGCAGGGTGCCGATGCGACGCCGTACATCAAGCTGGTCGAGGTCAAGAACGACAAGGGCTGGGTTGCTCGGCTGGAGCTGTCCTGCCGCAAGGCGGACGGCTCACTTGAGCGCCGGGTGGTGAACGTCAAGCAGAACCAGGAGCTGTCTGATCCTCGCCTGACGGACAACGCAGCGTATGACGGCTGGCGTATCAACGAGATGAGCATCGAACCCGCCTATGTCGATCTGACATTTCACGGCTACCTACACCAGGGCGAGAGCATCGGCGGATCGTCGGGCGCGATCTATAAGGCGATGATCCGCGAGACGATCAAGGAGCACCTCCGGAAAGAGAAGCAGCTGCGCCCTAGAGGCATCAAGGTGCTCAGCCTGTTCTTCATCGACAAGGTGGAGAGCTTCCTCGGCGACGGCTCGAACAACAACGACGCGAACGGTCAGTTCGTGCAGTGGTTCGACGAGCTATTCCGTGAAGAGCGTGCCGAGTCGCCACAGTGGCAGGAACTGCTCCCGCAGGATCCGGCCGAGTTGCGACGTGGCTACTTCTCTGTGCTTAAAGGGAAGAAGGGTGCGGTCGACAAGTTCCAGGACACGTCCGGCACCACGAAGGCCGATGACGACGCCTACGAGCTGATCATGCAGGACAAGGAGCGCCTGCTCGACGAGAAAGAACCCGTGCGGTTCATCTTCAGCCATTCCGCCCTGCGTGAAGGCTGGGACAACCCGAACGTTTTCCAAATCTGCACGCTGCGGGAGATGGGCGCTGAGACGGAGCGCCGTCAGACCCTCGGGCGTGGACTGCGCCTGCCTGTCGCAAGGAGCGAGGGCGGCTACGAGCGTGTGGCTGACCGCGGCATCGCGACGCTGACCGTGGTGGCAAACGAGTCGTATAAGCAGTTCGCTGAAGCGCTCCAGAAGGAGTACAAGGACGCGGGCGTCGAGATCGGGCGTGTGCGCAAGGCGGAGTTCTCGAAGATCCCGCTGCAGAACGCGGACGGATCGCTCACCGATGAGAACCTCGGCTACGAGGGATCCGTGTCGATCTGGGAGCACCTGCTCTCACAGAAGCTCATCGACAAGGACGGCGTCGTGCAGCCGAAGTTCCAGCCCAACACGCTCGACTTCACCCTCAACCTGCCCGTCGATCTCGCGTGGGCTGAGTCGTTCGTCATCGAGTTGATCGGGCGCGCCAACATCGGGAAGTACGTCAAGTCGAAGACCAAGCGCCACTCCCGCACGCTTAACAAGGAACTGTTCGCGAACCCGGAGTTCGAGCATTTCTGGGAGACGATCAGCCGCCGCACGACGTACCGCGTCGAGGTGGAGCGCGACAAGATCATCGAGAACTCGGTCAAGGCGATCAAGGCCGCACCGAAGATCGATCCGCTGCGCATCGAGGTCACTCGCGCAGGAATCAAGGTGTTGCGTGGTGGCGCAAGGGGGTCCGAGATCCGCTCACCTCGCCAGCAGGAGCTCCGAGGCAGCTACGACCTGCCCGACATCATCGGGGAGTTGCAGGAGGCTACTTCCCTCACTCGCAAGACCATCGTGGATATCCTCATCGGCAGTGGTCGGCTGGGTGAGTTCATCTCGAACCCGAACGATTTCATCGCCATGGCGAAGCGCATCATGCAGACCGAGCTCGCCAAGCTCGTAGTGGACGGGGTGCAGTACGAGAAGATCGCAGGATCGGTCTACGAGCTGCGTGAGCTTCGTAGGGACGGCGAGGAGGAGAAGGAGCGCTTCCTCGACCAGATGTACGAGCTCGAGAACGCCGACAAGTCGACATTCGACTACGTCATCTACGACTCGGATCCGGAGCGGCAGTTCGCTGAGTTGCTCGACGGTCGAGAGGACATCAAGTTCTTCATGAAGCTGCCCGACAAGTTCAAGATCGACACCCCGGTCGGACCTTACAACCCGGACTGGGCGATCGTGAAGCACGAGGACGGCGAGGAGCGCGTCTACATGATCCGAGAGACGAAGAGTACCGAAGACGAGATCAAGCGCCGACCGACGGAGAACGCGAAGATCAAGTCCGCGAAGCAGCACTTCCAAGCGATCGGTGTGCCGGACTACGCGGTGTCGGTGCCGGGGAGCTGGAAGCTGTGACTAGTGTCAGCAGGGTAGGTGCGCGATGGGTGCGAGCAGCGCTTCAGGTAAACCCATATGCGTACGAGGGTAAGAACGCGCCTTCGGCGACGTACAACTCGGAGGCCGAATACAACGAAGCGCTGCTTGACGAATGCGAAGCACAGGGCATCGAGCTGTTCGCGGTCACGGATCACTGGAAGGTCGACTCCGCGCTTCAGCTCATCCGCGACGCATCTGATCGAGGCATCGTCGGCCTTCCCGGCTTCGAAGCAAACTCCGACGAGGGCATCCATGTCCTAGTGATCTTTGAGGCGGGGACCAGCGCGTCGACGATAAACGCCGCGATCGGCATGTGTGGCGCGGCGCCTGGCTGTGCCAATGGGACAACCGGCGCGTCGTTCGCCGACATCCTCGAGAAGATGACCACGCAGGGCGCGCTCGTGATTCCTGCTCACGTCAACGTCCCGAACAGTGGCCTTCTGACTGGCCGCGGTGGACAGCCTCTCGTTACCAAGATCAAGCATCCCGATCTACATGCTCTCGGCATCACCCCAAGCCAGGCTGACGGTACGGATCAGGACGCGATCCTCAACGGCACCAGGCCTTATGACAGAGCTCACCCGCTCGCTGCAATCTATGCCGATGACGTAACGAAGCCCTCGGCCCTCCAGAGTCAGGGCGCAAGCTGCTGGTTCAAGGTCAGCCGCCTATCGGTGGACAGCCTCAAGCTTGCCGTTCGAACTCCTGAGACCCGAGTCTCACTTGTCGACCCAGCGACTGAAGCGCGCCCCACCCTGAAGGAAATATCATGGACCGGTGGCTTCCTCGACGGTGTGACAATCCCGCTTTCGACCGACCTCACCACGCTCATCGGCGGACGAGGAACCGGAAAGTCGACCGCCATTGAGAGCCTTCGGTTCGTCCTTGGTCTCACGCCCATCGGAGCAGAGGCGAAACGTGATCATGATGGCATCATCAGCGGTGTCCTCAAGTCGGGCACCGTCGTGAAGCTGCTCGTCGAAACCACGTCACCGTCGGTGCGCACATTCACCGTCGAGCGATCCGTCAACAACTTGCCGGTCGTGAAGGATGAGAGCGGTACCGTCACAAATCTTCAGCCGGTTGACGTGATCGCGAACGTTGAAATCTTTGGGCAACATGAACTCGCGGAATTGACGACCGATAGCTCGAAGGTTGCGAGCATGTTACAGCGTTTCCAGGGAAACGGCGACTTTAGTGCAGAGCACATCGACACCCTTTCCAAGCTCAAAGAGAACCGCGAGAAGCTGAGTCGCGCAGAGGATAGCCGAGCTCAGCTTGAGGACGAGCTGTCTGATATTCCTCGGCTCAAGGAGCAAGTCCAGCATTATACGGACACCGACGTACCTACGCGGCTCACGGAAGTGACGCGTCTGAACCAAGACGAGGCCGTCTTCAAGGAGGCCAAAGCCCGGGTTGTCTCCGCGCAGGACGCACTCACCACACTTACGGACGATCAGTTGATTGCGAAGGTGGGGGCGGCATTCGAGAACATCGATGATTCTCCGCAAGCTGAGATCCTGAAGCGTGCGGAGGAGGCATCTGGCGCACTAGCGAAGAAGCTGGGCGACCTCGCGTTCGAAGCTCGCCAGGCGTTTCGGGACGCCGAGGCCGCGATCAGCAGTGCGGAAACTGTTTGGACTGACGCGGTTCGCGAACAGCGAGATGAGCACGCTGAAGTTCTTCGGAAGCTCGTGGAAGAGGGCCTCGATCCAACCAAGTACCTTGTGACGAAGAAGGCACTGGACGACCTGAAGGCGAAGGAGTCGCGTCGTGCCGGCATTGCAAAGACGATTGAGAGTCTTACCTCGGAACGGAAGGGTCTCCTCCAAGCGCTCGCCGATCACGAAAACGCGCGAGCAAAGGCTCTGACAGAAGCAGTCCGCGCGGCAAACGCCGCGACGGGCGGGGTTGTAATCGTGAAGCCCATTGCTGCGAAGGACCGTGGCCATATCAAGGCACTCATTGAGCAGTCGATAGCTGGCCAACGCACACGCATCATGGCGGCGATCGATCAGGATGGGTTCTCGACCCGAGCCCTCGTGGAGGCTGCTCGAAAGGGAGAGGCGGAGCTGAGCGCGCGGTTCTCGATCAGTGGGGCACAGGGGAGAGCACTGCTCGCAGCGGGAGAACCACTCCTTCGACAGCTCGAGGAGCTGTCCGTCGGGCAAGCCGTCGAGGTGCAGCTCGATGTCCAGGCCGGTTCTGGAACTCGCGAGTTCAAGCGGATGGACGACCTTTCCAAGGGTCAGCGGGCGACGGCGCTACTTCTGCTCCTGCTCGGGGCGTCTAGCGCGCCGCTGATCATTGACCAGCCTGAAGACGACCTCGACAACCGGTTCGTCTACGACGGCATCGTTAGCAACCTCCGCGGCCTCAAGGGGAAGCGTCAGATCATCGCGAGCACCCATAACGCGAACGTTCCAGTGCTCGGTGACGCCGAGTTGATCGTCGCGCTCGAAGGCGATGGTCAGAACGGCCGAACTGCAGTGGACGGGGTTGGATCATTGGACGACGTGGCCATTCGTTCGCACGTCGAGAACGTACTCGAAGGAGGGCCAGCCGCATTCAACGCTCGCCAACATCTCTACGGCTTCTAGTGCACGTCTCCGGTCAATACCGGCCGCGGCTCAGGCTTATTCGAGGCCGGGCATGCGGACGTAGTGCGCCCGGTAGCGCTGCTGACACGCCTGCTTCGCCAGCGCCGAGCCGAGGTAGGACTTCCCCGGAGCCGGTGAACCCTTGGAACACGACCCTCATGTGCCGGGTGATGAACTGGTGGGTGGCAAGTTGGGCGATCACAGCCCTGTCGAGGCCGCGCCGTTCGAGCATGTCGACCCGGCGGAGGTCCGCGTTGGGGTAATGGAGCCCCGCCCGTCGGATAAGGCCTTCGACGACTTTGGTGTGGGTGAACGCGGCGTGGGCGTCGTTGACGGCGAGCATGACCCGGTCCCCGAGTGCCAACCCTTTCGTGAGCCCTCGTCCTAAATGTCGAACGCATCGACGAGGGCGAGGACCCCCATCTCCCGAGATGGGGGAGTGGGCGCCGAAGTCCGTCCCGGCGAAGGCGCGGAGCTGTGATCGGAACTCGTCGAGCGTCGGGGGCACGGTGCGGTCGTCCGAGACGGATGCCGCGGCACGACCGCGCGGAAGTGGCCATCCGGTGTTGGGCCGATGCCGAACCCGCGATGCGTCTGGCGCACCTCGTCCGAGATCACGGCCACCTCATCCGCCGGCGCCGTGATCTCGATCTCGCCGAGCAGCCACTCCGTCGTCGCGGCCTCACCGGGGAACCCGATGCCGAGCGCACGGCGCACGAGGCTGCGACCGCCGTCGCAGCCGACCATCCACCGGGAGCGCACCCTCGTGCCATCCGCGAGCTCGACCGTGACGCCATCCTCACCCTGTGTGAAGCCGACGACCTCGATGCCGCGGCGGATGTCGGCGCCGAGCTCAGCGGCGCGTTCGGCGAGCAGGCGGTCGGTGATCGGCTGGGGGATGCCGAGGATATACCCGTGCGCGGTGTCGAGGTCGGCAGGCTGCGGCTTGTCGATTCCCGCGAAGCGCCCGACTCCGGGGTACCTCGTGCCGTGCTCGAGGAAGCGCTCGAGCAGCCCGCGCTGATCGAGGATCTCGATGCTGCGCGCGTGGAGCCCGAGTGATCGCACGAGGCGGGTTGGCTCCGCGTCGCGCTCGAGGACAAGCACGCTGACGTCGTGGAGGCGCAGCTCGCTTGCGAGCATCATGCCCGTCGGGCCGCCGCCGATGATGATCACGTCGTACATGTGCCGCCCCCTCCCGCGCCGGAATCTCCGGCGCGGCGGACCATTCTGCTCCGCGCCGGGGGCCTTGCGGCAAGCCCCTGGGCCGCCGATATCCTGAAGGTGGCAGGAGGCGTTCGAGCTTCCTGCCTTTGTCGTCTCCGGCGCGATGAGAAATGTCTGCGGGTGGATCTAACCTGATCTGAAGACCAGGGTTGACCTTCGGAGGTGATCCCCTTGGCAGCAGAGTTCGAGTTCCGACTGATCGGCGGAACGGCTCCCAGCGGTGAACTCGAGGCCGATGACCTCATCGCGCTTGCGCAGAGCCTCAAGGAGGTCGCGACCAAACTGAGCCGTCGCGAGATGCAGGCTGAGCCGATCGGCCGACCCGGGAAGCGCACCAGGGAGATCGCCAGTCTCGCCATCGGACTTGCTTCAGGCAGTACGCGCGTGCTTGTTCACAGATTGACTGGCAGAGCGGGTGCTCTCGATTTCGATCTCGACGAAGAGCGTGCGTTCGACGAGAAGTTCGAAGCCCTGGTCAAATCCATCGCGCGGGACGAGCGCCCAGCGTGGATGCCCACCACGCTCGCTATCGCCACGGGAAAGCTCCGGGCGGCGCTCGAAGGCGCGGCAGAGGAGGTGGAGTTCGCGGTCGACGGCGACGTCCGGACGATATTCTCGACAGCATCCACGCACAGGGAGACCTGGCAGGTAGCGGACATCGAGGCCGACGTGGTCACATTCGTCGGTCGCCTCCGCGCTGTGAATCTCGACAGCCATCGGCTGCAGGTCACAGACGATCTGGAGCACAAGATCGCGCTCATCGACGTCGAGGATGATGCCAAGGTCGGGCGGCTGCTCAATGAGTACGTTTCGGTCACCGGCTATCCGGAACTCGATGCGAAAGGCCGTCTTTCGCGGATCTACCTCCCGAAGATCGAACCAGCGCAGCCGCTGCCCGCCGACGCGGGTGTTCGCGATGCAGTGCCCCTGGAAGAGATTCTGTCGAGCGCAGCCGGCCCGGTGATGGGGGGGATAACGGACCTGACCGACGATGAGGTCCGTTCGTTCTTCGAGGCGATCGGGCGCTGACCGGTGGGGGTGCGGGCGGCATTGCTGGACACGGATGTCTTCAGCGCGCTCTACATCACGCCTTCGCGGATCGTGGCGAAGCAAGCGCATCCCGTGGAACGATGGCGGACCGCCCTCACAGGACGCAGGCCGCTGATCGCGTTCCAGACTCGCGCGGAGGTGCTGAGCGGAGCGCTTCTCGTCGGCTGGGGAGAAGCCCGACTCGGCATGGTCCGCCGTGAGCTGGACGCAACGCCGACAGTCGACATCGACAGGGACGTCGTGGAGTCATACGCAGAACTGCTTAGCGCGGCTAAGCGCATGGGACATCCGCTGGGAGATAAGAGCCGGCATGTCGGCGACCGCTGGATCGCTGCGTGTGCGATTGCGAAGGAACTCCCGCTCCTGACCGGAAACCGCAAGCATTTCGCGGGGGCGCCAGGACTTGTCCTGCTCGATGACTGAATGAAGCCGTCGCCGGGCTGTCGTCGACGGCGTCAGCACCTCGACGCCGCGGCGGCGAGGACGGCGCAGCTCAGAGCTCGGCGTCGACGATCTGCGTATTCCCACGCGGGACGACCTCGCGCGAGCGGTGGACTTCGAGTGATCATCCTCGACACGAACGTCGTCTCCGAGCTCTTCCGGCCATCGCCGGAACCGCGCGTCGCCGAATAGTGCTCGACCCGTGGGAGTGGGACGGCCGGGCCTGACGTTCGGCGTCCCGCGCGCGTGCGCCGTGCCATCCGCTTCTCTCCTGGCAGGATGACCCGGATGATCGCCGTCGAGATCGCACCCGTGACGCTGCCGGACACCGTCGACGCGCGCGACGCGCGGGATTTCCTCGACTACCTCGAGGTCGCCGCGACCGTCATGCGGGAGCAGAGCGGCGCCGGTGTCGGCGCGCAGAAGCCTGCCGACGCGCTCGACCGGCTGCGCGGCGCGACGTGCGTCCCGCTGCTCGCGCGCATCGCCGGGCGGGCCGCGGGCGCCGCGCAGTTCATGGCGCCGGCCGACGGGGGAGCGCTCGCGAGCATCAGCGTGTTCGTGCCGCGTCGCGACGCCGGCATCCTCGAGGCGATGCTCATCAAGGCCGTTGAGGAGCAGGCGCGGGCGCACTGGTTCGCGGCGGTCCGCGCGGTGAGCCTGCATCGCCGCGATACGGAGGGCGACGTCATCCCGGCGGCGGATGGCGGCGAGGCGGCTCCGCGCGACCCCCAGGCGCGGGCGCTCGCGGAGTCGGGCTATGCGCTCGAGACCGTCACGCGGCATCCGACGGGCTGGGGCGACCTGGAGTACCTCGCGGCGGAGTGGCGGAAGGACCTCGCGGGGTAGGAGCATCCGGTCGGGGATGCCGCGTGCCGTTTCACGGGGTGGCGGATCCTCGCACGAGGCGGACCTGTTGTGCCTCTGCGGCAGCGGCGAGCCTGTCGTCGAACGTCGCCAGCGCCGCGCCCAGCTGAGCCGCGGCGTCGAGCACGAAGGCGTCAGGCAGCTTCAAACCTGTCTCCACGCGCAGCGGGGCCACTCGAAGCGGCGCGTTCTCATCGAGGTCGACGCGAGAGATCTCCATGGCTTCGAGGAGGGCGAGCATGTCCTCAGCTCGACCGATTCGGGCTGGGCCGACGAGGCACTCGGTGATCGTCACGGCGTGCATGGCGAAGGTGTCGTCGCTCTCTTCGACGACTCTCCGGGCGCGCTCGTGCGCAGCGTCGTGTTTCGCCGCGTATGCGATCACGACACTCGCGTCCAGGACGATCATTCGCGCCAGTCCTCGCGCAGATCATCGAGATGGCCGGCTGGATACGCCTCGTCGAACGTGCCGCGAAGTCGCGCGAGCGCCTGGCGGCGTCGTTGACGCGACGTCTCCCGCTGCGACTCGATCTCCTGTGCGCGCTCGACGGCGAGCCGCGCGATCAGCTCACTGCGAGACGCGGTGGGCCAGTTCCGTCGAGCTGTCTCAAGGGCGTGCGCGACCGCATCGGTGACGGTCACCTGGATGCGTGGGAGCGAGGTCGGCATGACGGAAGTGTACCTCCAGCGAGCCTGGTGCACCACTGGCAGCCAAAGCCGTCAGGTCCCGCCCGCTGATCGCAGCGTGAACCCGTCTCCCTCGCCTCCGACCACGCGGGCGAACAGGTCGGCGGTAACGGGCACGAGCTGGTGACTGTCGGAGTCGATGTCGATGAGCAGCAGACGCATGCCCCGCGCCGCGAGCTGCTCGTCGATCGACACCAGAAGCGGCGGCAGCAAGCCGCCGCGTTCGAGCCGGTCGCCGAGATGATGGAGGATCCGACTCTCGGTCTCGTCGTCCCACGCGGGCGCCGCCAACCCGAGGCGAGCGCACGCGCGTGTCAGAGCAGCGCGGGTCGCGCCGAGATACTCCTCGCCGGACCAGTCGAGCCATACGATCGTGCCGGCCTCCTGCCCCACGCTGAGGAGCAGCTGGATGGCGGTCGGTCCGTCATCCTCGAACGGATCGTCGAGATCGGGGTACTTCTCGCCGAACGCCTCCGGGCCGAGCTCCGCGAGTTCGCCGCTGACCTCGCGCCACCGGGCGCGGCTCTCGTCGTCGAGCACGGTCTCAGCCAACTCGTCGATGGTCACAGCGTGCTCCTGCTCATGCGGGCCAGGGTAGCTCTGCCCCGGTCGTGGCGGTTGGGTCGGGAGGCCCGCTCATGGGTGAGAGTGTCGGCCCGAGACCGGGGAAGGCGTTTCCCGACCGTTCACCGCCATCCGCGAGCCTTCCGGCATCCCCTCCGCGGCCATCCGACCGCGCCCGCCGCGAGTCCGACCCGACGGACTCAGGAAGGAAGATCCGTGCCATCCGCATTCCCTCGTCGCAAGGCCGTCGCCTGCGCTGTGCTCCTCCCGCTCCTCGTCGGCCCGGCCTTCGCGCAGCCGGCCTTCGCCGCGAAGGACGACGACCTCGTCGACGCGTCGGCCATCGAGCCGCGCGCGGCGGCGTACGGCGCGTTCGTCGACACGTACCGCCAGAACACGACCGACTTCACGACGCCCGAGACGAACCCGGCGATCGGCGTGCTCTCCGAGATGCTCGAGTACTGGACGCCCGGCACCACCTGGAACGACGGCTCGGTCCTGAACGCCCGGGTGCATGAGCAGAACATCGCCGCGATCGAGCGGATCACGCAGAACCGCACCGGCGAGGAAGCCGATGCCGCCTACCTCGCCGACCGCCGCCACCAGAGCTACTCGATGATCGAGGGCCTCGAGGAGGACGCGCAGGAGTTCCGCGACCTCGCGAACGCGGGCACGACCATCCCCGACGAGATCCCCGCCGACGCGCTCACGACCAAGTACGACGACCGCGGCAACGACAACGGCGCCTGGGCCGATGTCGACTCCGAGCTCGGCAGCGTCGTGCAGCTCGTGAACACCGTGCGCGGGCCGTGGGCGACCTCGAACCGCGCCAAGGAGTACTACCAGTACATGCGCCCGTTCCGCTGGAGCGACGACGTCGTGCTCGTGCCCGAGCTCGAGCCGGTCAAGAAGCCCGAGGCGGAGGCCGCTTCGGACGGCGGATTCCCGAGCGGGCATACGAATGCCGCCTTCCTCGCGGGCATCGCGCTCGCCACGGCCGTGCCCGAGCACTACGACGACCTCCTGCTGCAGGCGTCCGACCTCGGCTACAGCCGTGCCGAGGCCGGGATGCACTCGGCGCTCGACATCATCGGCGGCCGCATCCTCGCGACGGGCCTCGCCGCGGCGACCCTCGCCGACGACGAGAACGCCGGGCTGATCGCCGAGGCCACGGCGGACGCCGACACCGCGCTCGACGCCGAGCTCGATCTCGACACCGACCGCGACGCGTACCAGGCGCGCCTCGCGGAGTACCTCGCGAACACCACGTTCGGCCTCGACCCCGTCGGCGAGGCGGGCGTCGCGCCGGTCGTGCCGGAAGGCGCCGAGGAGCTCATCCGCACGCGCTATCCCTACCTCGACGACGCGCAGCTGCGCTGGGTGCTCTACTCGACCGCGCTCGAGTCGGGTCTCCCCGTCGCGGATGACGCCGAGGGCTGGGGCCGGCTCAACCTCTTCGCCGCCGCGAACGGCTTCGGCGCGTTCGACCGCGACGTCGCCGTCTCGCTCGACGCGACGGCGGATGGCTACGGTGCGGTGGACGTGTGGCGGAACGACATCGACGGCGCGGGGTCGCTCACGCTCGACGGCACGGGCACGCTCATCCTCGCGGGCGAGAACTCCTTCACGGGCGGCGTGCGCGTGAAGGGCGGCGAGCTCGTCGCGACGACCGCGACCGCGCTCGGCACGGCCGACGTCGAGCTGCAGAGCGGCGTCGTCCGCGAGCAGGCGGATGGCACGCTCGAGGTCGGCGGGGAGCTCACGCAGAAGAAGGGCGCGACGCTCGCGCTCACGATCGAGGACGCGTCCGCTCCCGCCCTCTCGGTCGATGGCAAGGCGAAGCTGCGCGGCACGCTCGCGGTCGACGTGTCGGCGCTGGCCGAGGTGCCGGCAGAGCTGCCGCTCATCGAGGCCGCGAAGTTCCCGGGCGCGCTTCCGGCGCTCGAGGTCACGGGGCTGCCGGAGGGCTACCAGCCAGAGCTGCGGGTCGAGGGCGGTGTGCTCACACTGGTCGACGCGCGCTGACGTGGCGGCGGGCGGGGGAGATCCCCGCCCGCCGCCTGTCGCGTCGAGGACAACCCGCAAGGCTACGAACTGGGTGCCGCGAATCCGCGAGTTAAGTGTCGCGAATCCACGAGTTCACCGTCGCGAATCCGCGAGCTGAACCGCGCCTCGCAGAGCGCAGGGGCCTCGTCCGCGTTGCGCGCGAGGCCCCGCCACGCTGTCGCGTGGACGTCAGCCCGCTCGTTCCAGGCTCACGTCCACCCAGAACTGCAAGGCGTCCTCCGCCTGCACGTGCTCCGGCGCGACGTGCAGCCATCCGGGTCCCATCGTCCGCTCGCCCATGAAGGCCTGCTCGGCGGCGGTGCTCTCGATCAGCTCCGCATGACGGCTCGGTGCGACGTGAACCAGCAGCTCCCCGTCCTTGCCGGCCGTCACCGCCATCCGCTCGTCGACCATGAACGCGCGGCTGCCGAACATCGACACTTCGCGGACCACGCGCCCGTCGAGGAGCTCGCGGATGCGCGCCGCGAGCGCATCTCGCGCCGGTCGCTCGGCGGCAGCCACTGTCAGCGCCCGCCCTTTGCGAGGTAGTCCTGGCCGTCGTAGTGCAGCTGCAGCCGATCGATGACGCCGTCGCGAAGCGTGAAGAACTCGGCGATGCGCACCACGCCGCCCGGCATCGTCGCGTCGTAGAGGACGGCGGAGCCGCCCGTGCCATGCACCTCCTGGACGAGCTCGATTCCCTGCACCGTCGCGACGAAGCCCAGGGCGCCCTGGAGGAAGCCCTCCGTGGCATCGGGGATGTGGCCGGCGAGTGATCCCGTGAAGTCGAGATGGTCGGAGAGGAGCGGGCGGAGCGCGTCGCCATGGTCATAGGCATCGGCGCCGGACGTGAGCACGACGTAGTACTCCTGCAGGACACGCGGCGCGTCGCTGGAGACGATCATGGGGAACCTCCCGAGTCGAGTTACTATAAATTCTCAAGTGATCTTTCTCGAAGTCAAGAGGGTTCCGTGAAGTCATACGGCCAGCTGTGTGCGGTTGCGCGTGCTCTGGATGTGGTCGGCGATCGCTGGACGCTGCTGATCGTGCGCGAGCTGCTCATCCGGGGTCGTGCCCGATTCCGCGACCTGCAGGCGGGCCTGCCCGGTCTCGCACCGAATCTGCTCACCCAGCGCCTGCGCGACCTGGAGGGGGAAGGTGTGCTGCGACGCGAGCGGGGTATGCCGCGGAGCGACTACATCCTCACCGAACGCGGACGGGCGCTCGAGGGGGTCGTGCGCGAGCTGCTGAAATGGGGAGCGCCGACCGTGCGCGATGCGCCCGCCGACGCGATCTTCCAGATGCACTGGCTGAGCATGCCGGCGGCGCACCTGCTGCGCGACAGTCAGCCGAAGCGAGGTGCTGGGTGCGTGCGATTCGGCGATCCGGCGGACGGGTTCGACGTGCTCGTCGGTGACGGCACGGTCCGCGTCGGTCCGTGCGATGGCGGGCGGACTCCGGACGCCGTCGTGAAGGGTCCAGGGGCAGCTCTTGTCGGACTGGTCCAGGGTGCGCTGCCGCTCGAGCGCGCCGCGGCCGCGGGTGTCGCGATCGAGGGCGACGTCGAGGCGCTTCGCCGCATCCTGCCCGCGGGTTGAGCGGAGACAGAGCTGCGGCGGACAGGGGTGCATCCCCGTCCGCCGCAGCGTGTGCGGTATCCGCTTCTCAGCGGCGTGCCGGCGCGGGCAGCATCCGCTCCTCCTCGCTGACGAGGGTCGCGCTCTCGACACCGGGAGCCGACACGGTGAGCTCGACGCTCAGGTGCTTGCCGGCGTCGCCGCGGACCGGCGTGTAGCTCGAATCCGTCGCACCCGCGATCGGCCGCCCGTTGCGCAGCCACTGCCACGAGACGTCGCCGTCGGCGGGGGCGAACTCCGCGATCGCTTCGACGGGCTCGCCGATCGCGGGCGCCTCGCTGAGCTCGAGCCGCGTGATCACCGCCGTCCTCGAGATCGCGACGGTCGTCTCGCTCGAGACGGATCCGTCGGCCGATGTCACGACGATGCGCGCGGTCCAGCCATTCGAGGCGTCGGCCTGCTCGACCTCGACCGATGCCTCATCGTCGAGCGCGAAGGCCTGCACGACGGGCGGAATGGACGGATCGGCGGTCACCTCGTAGGCACTGGCCTCGGGCGAGAAGCCCTCCACCGTCTCGCCGGCCACGCGGAGGTCCGCGAGGGTCGCGACTGCGGCCGGCGAGGCCACGCTCTCGAACAGCTCGACCTCCGAGACGATCATGTGCATCCCCTCGGCGGCGTGCAGGGTGAAGCGCACCCCGGTCGCCGTCCGGGTGGCGAACTCGGCCGTCACGATCGGAGCGCCGGTGGACGGAGACTCCACGGCCTGCGGAGACTCCCAGCCGGGCGCGGGCGCCCAGGTGCCGTCGGCGTCGCGCACCTCGATCGTCATCGTCTCGGCCCAGCTCGGGCGGCCGTCGCGCCAGAAGCGGATCGCGGCTCCGTCGAGGTCGCGCGCCTCGAACGTGTACGTGAGGGTGCTCGTCTGCTGCTGAGCGCTGCCGGACCAGTTCGACCATCCCTTGTCGTCGAGGACGCCGTTCAGGGTGCGCTCCGCCGGGTAGCCGGGCTCCGTGTAGCTGGCCTCGACCGCGACGCCGCCGTCTGCCGCGAAGCTGCGCTGCGTGCCCTCCGTGACGAGCACGGCGAGCCGCGCCTCGAGCTCCGCGCCGTCGGCCTGCGCCGTCCCGGCGATCGAGATCGCACCGGGCTCGGTCAGCGCGCTCTCATCCAGCGTCGTCCAGTCCCACTCGACCGGCACCTCGAAGGCGTGCTCCGACGCCCCCACGCGGGCCGGGACGGTGTCCGGCGCCGCGGCACGCACAGCGTCCGCCGTGGTGCCCGCCGCGACCGTGACCGATACCGGATCCGTCGCGGTGAGGCCGCCGACATCGACGTGCGCGACGACGGTGAACGTCTGCCCGAACAGGTCGACGGCCGTGCCCGGCACCTCCACGCGGCCCTCGTTCTCCCAGGTCGCGTCATCCGGAAGGTCCCACTCGACCGGAACCGCCGCGCCCGTGCCCCACGCGTACGCGGAGAGGACGGTCTCGGGCAGCAGAGGAGCGACGCCGGCCGTCGTGCGCGCAGGGATCGCCGTCCCATTGACGGGGGTCAGGTCGCGCGCCTCCCAGGCCTGGTTCGCTCCTCCGTTGGAGCCGTACACGCCAACCGAGGCGCCCTCGGCCGAGGACTGCCCGCCCACTTCGAGCGCGAGCGCGAGCGCCTCGTTCACGAACGAGAAGCTCTTCCCGTCGGTGGTGTTGACGATCCACCGCGTCTCGGGGCTCTGGGCCGCGGCCGTCGGGTCGATGTCGCGCAGGTCGGTGCCCGCGCTCGTCGCGCCGAGGACGCGTCCGTCGCCGTTCTCGAGCACGACGCGCTGGGTCGCGGTCCTCTCGCCGACGGCGACCGTGTGGGCCGTCCACTTCTGCGCCGCTGCGGTCGCCGTGTCGTCGGCGAGCGTCGTGATGCTCGTCGCCGCACCCGAGCCGCCGGCGGTGAGCGCCTTTCCGCTCTGCGCACCGACGAGCTGGTAGCTGTGCCCATCCTCGATGGCGGGAGCATCGGCCGAGACGCCGGAGACGCCGTCGATCACGAACGTCGTGACCGACTTCGCGGGCACCGTGAGCGTGGCCGACGCGTCGTCGACGAGGACGGGTGCTCCCTCGACGAGCGCGTTCGCGGTCGGCTCATCGGGCGACGGGGCCTCCGTCGTGACGTACGGCGTCACGGTAGCGCCGTCCGCGATCTCGCCGAAGGCGGAGAGATCGAGCGTGACCGAAGCCGCATCCGCGCTCGTGTTGCGGTGGACGACGGTCGCGCCCGTTCCGTCACCGCGGATGGCCGCGGTGCTCGAGGTGTCGTCGACGGGCACGAGGCGATCGCCCTCGTGGATGAACTTCGTGAAGTTGCGGATGGTGTTGAACTTCGAGTTGACCTCGACGCCGCACGGCTCGACGGCGGTCGAGTCGCCGCCCGCGTCCGCGACGCGTCGCGCCGACTTCCACACGGTGCGGCCATCCTCCTCGTAGGGCTCGCAGTCGAGGTCGATGAAGACCGAGCCCCAGTTGAGGTCCTCGCCCTGCGGCTGCATGTTGTAGAGGTCTTCGACGGGCTGCCAGAGCACCCACGCGCTCGGCTCGAGCTCGCGCAGGTCGTCCATGATCCGACCCGCGATGCCGAGACCGTTCTCGATGTCGACGGGGTCGTAGCCGTCGACCCAGCTGCCCTCGATCTCGCTCATCCAGAGCGGGGTGTCGGCCTGCTTCGCGAGGTCGCGCACGACGAGGCGTCCGCTCGTGCCATACGTGTGCACGTTCATGCGGCTGACGTCCTCGCGCGTCTCCGCGGGGTATGCCGCCCAGTTCCGCGCGAAGATCCCCGGGTTCGTCTCGTCCATGGCCGAGATGCGCGCATCCGTCTCGGCCCCGTCGAGCACGGCGGCGAGCGCCTCGACGACCTCGACCTGGCGCTGCGGCCCGACGTGCATGCCCTCCTGGCGGCCGCCGACCGGAACGCCGTTCTCGAGCCGCGTCCCCCAGTAGTTCGTGTTCGGCTCGTTGAACGGGTCGATCGTGTCGACCTCGATCCCGTGCTCGGCTTCGAGGTGCTCCGTGACGTTGACGAGGTACTGGGCGAACGCCTCGTCCGCCTCGGGCTTGAGCTGCTCGGCAGCCGCGTCGAACCCGCCCGAGACGTAGCCGCTCTCGGTCATGAAGTAGGGCGCCGAGTTCGCGAAGGTCTCCCAGTGCGTGATCTGCCCGTCGGCGACCAGCCGGTCGACCCACCAGCGCTGCGTCTCGTCCGCGTCCCAGTCATAGTGCGCGGGGTCATCCGCGTCGAACGCCGCGAGAACCGCGTCGCGATCGGCGTAGGTCGTCGCCGCTCCGCCGTAGAGCCCCTCGGAGCCGTCGGGATCCGGCGCCCACCAGCCCTCGACGGCGCCGCCTGCGCGCAGGTAGTCGGCCACGTCCGAGGCGTTGCCGCCGCCGATGTTGTAGCGGGCGATGTTGAGGTCGAGCCCGTCCTCGCGCGAAGACGGCCTGGTAGAGCTCCTCGCGGAGTTCCTCGGGGTAGTCGCCGGTCGCATTCGCGAACCAGACGAGGCTTGTGCCCCACCCCTGGAACGCCTCGCCCGCGGAGGCGGGGTTCGGCGTGATCGTGACGGATCGCTCCGCCGCCTCGGCCGCGCTCGCGGCGGGTGAGGCGATCAGCGCCCCTCCCACGAGCGCGGCGCCCGTCGTGAGCGCCGCGGCGCGCCGCAGCGTGTGCGATGTCGGCATCGACACTGCCCCTTTCGTCGTCGAAAGCGTCGCGCGGCACCCGGCTGAGCCGTCCGCTGCGACAGACCATGTTTGCGCAACCATAGCGGATGCGGCCCGATCGCGGCAGGCCGCGCGCACGCCACGACCTCGCGATTGGCCCGAGACGGAGGGCCCACTCCTCTGCGAGCCTGCTCGGATGGGCGTGCCATGCACACGCGGGAAGGGAACGAGATGACGACGACGGCGACCGGATACACGGCAGGCGACTTCACGGTGCGGCGGAATGCCGCCCCGACCTCGGTCGGCGAGCGCGAGCGCATCCTCGAGGACCCGGTGTTCGGCCAGCGCTTCACCGATCATATGGCGATCGCGGAATGGAGTGCAGACAGCGGCTGGCACGACCTGCGCGTGGAGCCCATGGGGCCGCTTCCGCTCCATCCTGCAAGCGCCGTCCTGCACTACGGCCAGGAGATCTTCGAAGGCCTCAAGGTCTATCGCCATCCGGATGGCCGGCTCGTCACGTTCCGCCCGGAGATGAATGCGCGGCGGATGGCGCGCTCGGCGGAGCGGCTCGCCCTGCCGGTCCCGCCGGAATCGCTGTTCCTCTCGGCGGTCGACGCGCTCCTCGCGCAGGACGCGGAATGGGTTCCCGCGCGGCCCGGCGCGAGCCTCTACCTGCGTCCGTTCGTCATCGCGTCGGAGGCGTTCCTCGGTGTGCGGCCGGCGAAGCAGGCGCTCTTCGGGGTGATCGCCTCGCCCGCGGGCGCCTATTTCTCGGGCGCGAGCGAGGGCGTCTCGCTCTGGCTCTCGACGGACTTCTCGCGCGCGGGGCGCGGCGGCACGGGAGCCGCGAAGTGCGGAGGGAACTACGCGGCGTCGCTCGCCGCCCAGCGCGAGGCCGAGGCGCACGGCTGCGCGCAGGTGCTCTTCACCGACGCCGAGACGCACACCTGGGTCGAGGAAGCAGGCAGCATGAACATCTTCTTCGCCTTCGCCGACGGGTCGATCGTCACGCCCCCTGCCGAGGGGACCATCCTCGAGGGCGTCACGCGCGACAGTGCGCTCGCGCTCGCGGCCGACCTCGGCCACCGGGTCGAGGAGCGCCCCGTGAGCGTCGACGAGTGGGCCAGGGCGGCCGCGGACGGAACCCTCGCCGAGGTGTTAGCGACGGGAACCGCCGCGGTCGTGACGCCCATCGCCCGTCTCGTCTCGCCCGAGCGCGTCATCGAGACGCCGACCGCGGGCTTCGGCCCGATCGCCGCCCGGCTGCGCGACGAGCTGACCGGCATGCAGTTCGGCACCGTGCCCGATCGATTCGGGTGGCTGCGTCAGGTCGGCCGCGCGTCGGCCGCCTGACGGCGGGCCATCCGCCACGTCTCGCGAGCGGCGGATGGCCCGGTGCGCGTCAGGCGCGCTCGACCGGGAGCCAGAGCTCGCAGCGGGCCTGCGTGAACGCGGCGTCGTGCTCGAGAACGGCCACGATGGATGGCCCCGGACGCAGGCGCCAGGGGTTCGACGGGAACCACTCCGCGGCGGTCGCGGCCCACATGTCCTGCAGGGCCTTCGGATGCGGGCCGTCGCTCGTGAAGACGGCCCAGCTGCCGGCGGGCACCGCGATCGCATCGAGGTCGTCGGGAGCGTCGACGTCATCCGAGATCGCGACACCGTGCAGGTACGTCAACTCGCTGCCCTCCGCGCTGTCCTGCTCGATGTCGTCGGTCACCTGGAGGATGCCCGCCGGCTCGGTGTCGCCGAGCGCCTTGAGACGCACGTGCTCTTCCATCGGGATGCGGGCGATGTGCTCCTGGATGTGCGGGTTGACCCCCTCGTGAATGAGCGGAACGCGCGTGGCATGGCCGACCAGCCGGAGTGCGGGGCGTTCGATGAGGCGGACGTGCATGGGGGTGCTCCCTTCGACGGTCAGGCGGAACCTGAGCTGCTGTTGACTGCGGAAGGGGCCGCCGTCGCGACGGGCCTCGCTCGGGCCGACGCCGTGCACGCTGCGGAACGCCCGCGCGAACGCCTCGGCGGATCCGTAGCCGTACCGCACCGCGATCGCGAGCAGGTCGCTCGACGACTCCGCGACATCCGCCGCGGCCAGGGTCATGCGCCGCCTCCGGACGTATTCCGAGACCGGCATGCCCGCGAGCGACGAGAACATCCGCCGCAGGTGGTGCTCCGTCGTGCCGTGGGCGTGCGCGACGACGGTCACGTCGATCTCGTCGTCGGGCGTGCGCTCGACGGCGTCGATCAGGTCGTTGAGTGCGGCGATCATGGCCCCTCCTTCCGCATCGAGTCTCGTTCGCACGACCGCTGCTCCGCCCGACCGTTCCGGACCGATCCGGTCGGGTTCTACCGCAGCGCCTCGCGCGCGAAGAGGGCGATGTCGGCGCTTCCCTCGCGCGTGAGCCGCTCGCGCCATCCGAAGAGCACCCCGAGCAGGTCCTCCGTCCGCCCGGCGACGCTCGCGATGTCGTCGCGGTCGAACTCGCCGCTCGGGTGCTGCCATCCCGCCATCGTGAGCCCGAAGGCGATCGCGCGCCACCGCTCATCCGCCGGGGTGCCGTCGGCGAGCGAGAGGAACAGGAGCACGGCCGCGTCGACCTCGGCGTCCTGCAGCTTGCGGTAGAGCCCGCGCGCGACGAGTCGCAGCAGCCGCCGCGGGTGGCCGAGCGCCTTCCTCGCCTCTGCGCCCAGCAGCAGGCGCCCCTTCTGCACCCGCACGAGCCCGAGGCGCTGCGCCGTCTCGCGCAGGTTCGCGATCGGCGGCGTGAGGTCCTCGCGGTTGCCCTTGCCGATCCAGTCCTCGATCCAGCCGAGCGCGGTCATGCCGTCGAGCACGACGTCGGGCGGCAGCCAGCCCGCCGAGGTGAGGTCGATGCCGCCCGCGCCGACGGCATCCACGAGCCATGCGAAGGGGCGGATCAGCCGCTCGGCCGTCGCATCGTCGAGGTCGGTGGGCGCGAGCACGCCGGTGCGATAGAGATGCTGGCGGAGCTCAGAGCGGATGGCCGGAGGCAGCGTCCCCGCGAACGCGACGATAGGCGACTCGAGGTCGACATCGCCCGGCGGGCGCAGCTCGTCCGCCTTGACGAGGCCCGACATGTCGTAAGGGTGGACGCCCGAGCCGCTGGGGTTGAACAGCAGATTGAGCTCGGCCTGGATCGACGGCGGGTCGAAGAACGTGGGGTCCGCGGGCGCCCAGGGCCCGACGGTGTCGGCGACCCACTGCCGGATCTCGTCGTGCTCCGGGTGGTCGGGGTCGGCCCAGATCGCGCACTTCTCCTGATACCCCTCCGCGCCGCCGGAGTCCTCCCACGGCCCGCGATTGCGCCCCGTGCGCAGAAGCACGGGCGGGGCCTCGGCGATCGGCGTCATCTCGTGGTTGATCTCCACGAGGTGGTGCCACGTGTCGCCGAAGTCGTAGATGTAGGCGAGCGGTGACTCCTCGAGGGCGCCGAGGATGGTCCACTCGTCCTCATCGAGGATCTCCGGATCGTCGGACGACGGCTGCCCCCACCGCAGGGGCGGGCGCGGGGTGAGGTCCTCGGTGAGGGGCAGGCCCTCGAAGGTCTCGTGTCGGTGGGTCTCGCGCCAGCCCAGCATCACCTGGATCGCCATATGCAGCTGGCGGATGGTCATCTGGCCGTCGATCTCGAACTCGCGCCAGATCTCCGGCTCGACGTCGCGCAGGGTGACGCGGAGGTAGAGGCGCTCGTCCGGTTCCATGGGTCGATCGTACGGACAGGCCGCGGCCCAACGTTGGGCCAGGGCCCTTGTGAGCCGTTCGGCTAAGTCGTACAGTGCTGTTCGAGAAGCGGGGAGGGCTCTCGAGAGGAGTCATCATGTCGAAGGTGATCGCGGCGATCTCGATGTCGCTCGACGGATTCGTGACCGGTCCCGACGTCTCGCGCGAGCAGCAGCTCGGCACAGGCGGGATGGCGCTGCACCGATGGGTGCACGCGCCCGACGAGCACGACGTGGAGCTGCTCGGCCGGATGGCCGGCGCCGCGGGCGCGGTTCTCATGGGCCGCACGTCGTACGACCTCGCCGAGGGCGACGGCGGGTGGGGTGACGGCGGGCCGGTCGGGGCGGTGCCCTGCTTCGTGCTGACCCACGAGGCCCCGGATCTGGAGACCGTGCGCGCACGTGACGTATTCACTTTCGTGACGGATGGCCTCGGGAGCGCCGTCGCGCAGGCTCGCGAGGTCGCGGGGGAGCGGGCTGTCGCCGTGCACGGGGCGAGCGCGACGCAGCAGTGCCTCGCCGCGGGCATCCTCGACGAGATCTGGATCCATCTCGCACCGCTCCTGCTCGGAGAAGGGGTGCGGCTCTTCGAGCACGTGGGTGGGCAGCATGAGCTCGAGCGAGTGGACGTCATCCCCTCGTCGACTGCGACGCACCTGCACTACCGGGTCATCCGGTGACAGCGGCGCCGACCGCCAAGCGCGCCGACGCGCAGCGGAACATCCAGGCCATCCTCGACGCGGCCGCCGTCTGCCTCAGCAAGGACGCCGCCGCGAGCGTGGCCGAGATCGCCCAGGCGGCAGGGGTGGGGCGCGTGACCCTGTACGGGCACTTCGCGAACCGCGCCGAGCTCATCGACGCGGCCATCGCGCGCGCCATCGACGAGGGCGACGCAGCGCTCGCCGCGATCGACCTCGGTGGCGACCCGCGGACGGCTCTCGTGCGCCTCGTCCGTCAGAGCTGGTCGGCCATCGTGCAGATCGGCGCGCTGATGAGCGCGGGGGCGGCCACACTGACGCCGGAGCGGATGCTCGAACTGCACTCGCGCCCCGTGTCGCGCGTCGAGGCTCTCGTGCGGCGCGGACAGGAGGCCGGCGCCTTCCGGTCGGATCTCCCGACCACCTGGCTCGTGAGCACTCTCCACCGCGTCATGCACGGCGCAGCCGAGGACATCGACGCCGGTCGTCTCGCGGCCGCGCAGGCGCCTTCCGCCATCGTCGCGACCGCGCTCGCGGCATTCACCCCGCCGGGCCATCCGGTGCCCTCTCTCGAGGAGTGGTCATGACCGTCGTCGCCGGGCGGAGGACACCCTGGCTGCTGCGCCGCTGGGCCGCCCTCGCCGGGATCGTGTTCGGAGGGGCGCTCGCCCTCGCCTTCGCGCGCGGCTTCTCGGACTCCGCCGAGGTCGCTCAGGTGCTCACGGCGGCCGGGTTCGTCTACCTCGGCGCCGCGGCGCTCGGCCGGCCCAGCCTCGCGTGGCCGCTCTTCGGCGTCACCTTCGTGCTCATCGGCGTTGGGGCCCTCGTCGACGGGTTCAACGCGTTCTGGGCCCTGGTCGTCCTCGCGATCGCGCTCGCCGTCGTCGGCGTCGTGCGCGGGGCCATCCGGCCCCCGTGGGGGCTTCCGCTGCAGGCCGCTGCGATGGCGGCGATCATCGGGATCGCGCTTGTCGTCGCGGCGCTCGGTCAGCCGTGGGCGGGAGTGCTCGTCGGGCTCGGGCTGCTCGGGCACGCGGTGTGGGATGCGCGGCACCTGCGCGCCCGACGCGTCGTCGCGCCATCCATGGCCGAGTTCTGCTGCGCTCTCGACGCGCTGCTGGGCGCGGCGGTGATCGGGATGTCCGTGGTCGCGTGAGTCACGGTGACTCAGGCGAGCGACTTCTACTCTGACGCGTCCTCGTACCAGTAGTCCCACCCCGACCCGTATCGATACCCGAGGTGTCGAAAGAGCTCGGCGGCCTCGTGCCGCGAAAGCCCGAGGCCTTCCTCGACCGTCTTCCGATCCCAGCCGGGTTCTGCCTTTATCAGACGAGCAAGCTCGGGCCGTGGCGGGTTGCTCATGCCACCCAACACCCATCGATCGAGCTCTTCTCGATGTTTGCGGAACTTCAGGCGTTCGATTTTTCGGGTGCCGTCCCGATACATGCCGTAGATTGCGTACAAGGTGAGGCCGTTGTTGATAAGAGTCCACAGGTCATGGAAGAGGGACCCCCGCGGCGAGCATCGTCGAGCGGCAGCGCGAGGCCGCCGGCGAAGTCGGCCACCTCGCCGAACGTGGCATGATCTCCCACCGCGGCGACGACTGAGCCGTATTCGCCGACGACGATGAAGTGGAGCGCGTCGACTCCGAGCTCTTGCTTTGCGCGGGGAGCAAAAGGCTCGTCCGGAGTTCCAGTGACGTCGACTCGTCGGTTGTTGCGTGCATACCCGTCAGCCAGGTGTTCGCTGAAATCGATCGAGATTGTCGTCATAGCGGCACGCTACTCGGGGCTTCTGACGTGCCGAGCATTCCGAGACGATCGCGCTCAGCGGCTGAGTCACCGTGACTCACGCGCCGCTCGCGGACGTCACACTGCGACGAGTCGTCGCAGCCCCTCGACCGTCTCGCGCTGATGGTCGAGCGTCTCGATGCGCTCGTCGATGGACTCGAGATGCTCACGGAGGTAGTCGGCGACGCACGCGTCGAGTCTGACGCCATCGCCGATGAAGCAGGGCAGGATGTTCGCGACGATCGCGAGCGGCAGCCCGGCGTCGAGCAGACGCCGGATGCGGAGCACCGTCTCGACGGAGGCGCGATCGAAGCGGCGGTGCCCCGCCGCGGTGCGAACCGAGGTGATCAGGCCCTGCTGCTCGTAGTAGCGGATCGAGCGGACGCTTGAGCGCGTGCGCTCCGCGAGCTCGCCGATCGCGATCGCATCGAGACGCTCCATGTCGATCTCCTCTTGCATCTGACACTGATGTCAGGTCCTACGGTCGCCCCATGACCACGACACACGACGCAACCGCTGCCCTGACGCAAACCTTCCCGCTCGGAGGCGACCTCGCCATCCACCGGATCGGGTTCGGCGCGATGAGGCTCACCGACGCGACCGGTGATGGCACCCAGGCCGGAGCGCGGATCTGGCAGGCACCCGCTGATCCGGCTGCTGCCATCGCTGTGCTTCGCCGGGCCGTCGAGCTCGGGGTGCAGTTCATCGACACGGCCGATTCCTATGCCCTGGGCGAGAACGAGGAGCTGATCGCCCGGGCCCTGCACCCCTACGGTGAGGATCTCGTGATCGGAACCAAGGTCGGCAACCTCAGGCCCTCGCCGGAGGAGTGGGTCCCCCTGGGGCACCCTGCCTACCTCCGTCAGCAGGTCGAGCTCTCGCTCCGACGGCTCCGTCTCGACCGGATCGATCTCGTCAGCCTCCACCGCCTCGACCCGGCGTACCCCGTCAGCGACCAGGTCGGGGCTCTCGCCGAGCTGCGCGCCGAGGGCAAGATCCGGCACATCGGTCTGTCCGAGGTGTCGGTGGCCGAGATCGACGAGGCCCTCGCGGTCGCGCCGATCGCCGCCGTTCAGAACCTCTACAACGTGGGCGCGCGCGATCACGACCCCGTGGTGGACTACACGGCTGCGCGCGGCATCGCGTTCGTGCCGTTCTTCCCGCTCGCGGTCGGCGCCCACACGCGCGCGTCCGGAATGCTCGACGAGGTCGCGCGCAGGAACGGCGTGCTGCCGGGTCAGGTGGCGATCGCCTGGCTCCTCCGTCGCTCTGCGAATGTCGTCCCGATCCCCGGGACCACATCCATCCGCCATCTGGAGGAGAACATCGCGGCCTCGAGCGTCGAGCTGAGCGATGACGACCTGATCGCGCTCGGCGGCTGAATCACCGTGATTCAGCCGCCGCGTGGATGACCTCCACGAGCGGCCGGGGTAACTCGTCAGGGCGGAGGATCGCGACGAGAGCGGAGGCGTAGCGGAGCTTGCGCCCGCCGATCGATCCCATGAAGCGGTGAAGCACCTCCTCGACAGGGTGCTCGCGGTGGAAGGGCTGACCGCGCAGCGCGCGCCACGCGGGCAGGTCGCCCTCCGCCTCGATGACGTCGAGCACGCGGTCGGCTCCCGCCGCGCGGATCAGCTCCTCCTCGAGATCGCGCTCGCACGCGAAGAGAGCGGATGGCTGCGCCGACGAATGCGCGAGCGCGCGCTCGACACGGTGGTGCTCGGGTGCGTCGTAGAGGACGACGATGCGGTCGGCCGCGTGCTCCTCAAGGTGGCGCAGGAGGTTCGTGATGCCGTACATGACGGCGATCTCGGCCGAGAGCGGGCGCCGCAAGGTCACGGCCGCCGCCTGTAGGGCGGCGCGATCGCTCTCGCCCTCGACGAGGATCACGGTCCGCGACATGAGGGGACGGTAGCAGGGGAGACCTCAGGGCCGCGGCGGCCCCACCGACTCCCGCTCGATGAGCGGCATGGGCACGAGCTCGTGGCCGAGCTCGCGCTCGCCGAGGATCATCGACGCGCCGAGGGCGCCGATCTCGGGGTAGGGGAGACGCGCGGTGGTGAGCCCTGGTCGCTGGTAGCCCGCGAGCACCTCGTCGTCGAACGAGATCACCGAGACGTCGTCGGGGATCCGCCGACCGCGCTCGAGGAGCACCTGGTAGACCCCGAGTGCCACCGCGTCGTTCGATGCGAGGATCGCCGTCAGGTCGGGTTCCCGCGAGAGAAGCGCCGCCGCGGCGTCGTAGCCGAGCGCCGGCTGCCAGTCGGCGATGTCCACGCGCGCCGGGACGACCCCCGCCTCGTCGAACGCGCGCTGGATGCCGTCGAAGCGCAGCGCGATGGTCGCGCTTCGCCGGAGGTCCGACACGATCTCATCGGGCAGGTCGCCGACGAGGCCGATCCTCCGGTGCCCCGCGTCCAGCAGGTGACGCGCCACGGCGTACCCCGCTGCGCGCTCGTCGGGCAGAACGCTCGGATGACCCGAGGACGATCGCCCGTTCACGATCGCCACGGGCACGTTCGTCGAGGTCTCCGGCAGGTCGATCATGCGCGCACCCATGAGCCCGATGAGGATGCCGTCGACGCGGTGGTCGATCATCGTCTCGAACGCGTCGGCGAGGGCGCCGTCGCCACCGCCGGTCTCGGCGATGAGCACGGTGTGCTCGTGCGCCTTGGCGACCTCGAGCGCTCCGCCGATGAGCCCCGAGGCCTGACGCGTCAGCGTGACCTGATCCGAGATGAATCCGATCGTCTGGGTCCTGCCGCGGCGGAGCACGCGGGCAGCCGGATTCGGGCGGTAATCGAGCTCGGCTGCGGCCGCCCGCACGCGATCCGCCGCGGCGGCGGAGAGCCTCGAGCCCGGCCGGTCGTTGAGGATCATGCTCACGGCGGCCTTCGACATGCCCGCGCGCTCGGCGACGTCCGCGAGCGTGGCGCGGCGGCCCTGCTTCGGCATGGCACTCCTCGCTGCGTCCTCACCGACGCCCGGTTGCTGAATTGTTTCAGCATATCCCTCGCACACGGTTCCCGACCATGCTACGGTGCATCTGCTGAACGCATTCAGCACTCCATTTCATGGCACACGATCGGCTCGCGCGAGCCGATCGTGGCCCCATCCGCAGGAGCAACAACGTGGTTGAACTGAGTCGCAGGGCTGCGCTCGCCCTGCTCGGCCTCGGGATCGCCGGCACGGCGATCTCCTGGCCGCGCCTGACCGGTGCCGACATCCCTGGTCGCGGCGACGACGCGCTCACCGTCGCCCTCTTCGGGACCGCCCAGGACGCGGCCGCCCGGCAGTCGCTCGTCGAGGGCTTCCAGCGTCTCCATCCCGGCATCACCGTCCGCATCGTCGCGGTCCAGGGCCAGGACTGGAGCAACTTCTTCGCGAAGATCCTCACGATGGTCGCCGCGGGCAACCCGCCCGACGTCGTGTCGGTCGCGACCGAAGGCACGCAGCTCTTCGCCGAGCGGCTTGCCCACCCGATCGACGACTACGTCCAGCGTGACGCCGCCGACCTCCAGGAGTACTTCGACGACGTCCATCCCTCGCTCATCGAGTCGTTCATGTACAAGGGGAGCCTCTTCCAGCTGCCCGACAACTTCAACGCCGCGAACGTGTACTACAACACGGCCGCGTTCGAGCGGGCGGGCCTCGACCGGCCCCGCGACGACTGGACGGTCGACGACTTCTTCACCGTCGCGCGCACGATGAAGGACTCGGCCGAGGGGAGCTTCCTCCCGTACTTCTGGAACAACCGCCTGTGGGGCGGCGTCGTGCCGTGGCTGTACGTCAACGACGCGAGCTTCCTCACCGAGGAGAAGGCGCCGGGCGGCGACTGGCTCTGGTCGCGGTTCTACCCCGGCGAGGCGCCGCGCGGCGGCGGCTATCTGTGGCAGAACGCCGACGCGCTGAACGAGCGTACGATCGAGAGCTTCGAGGTGCTGCAGCGGATGGTCGGCGAGGGCATAGCGGCGAACCCCGCGCAGGGCGGCGGCAACGAGCTCGTCTCGCTCTTCGCCCGCGGCTCGGTCGGGATGACGCCGGCCGGGGGGTTCTGGGTACAGGGTCTGCATGACGCGGGCTTCGCGAACGACGAGTACGACGTCACGTACTTCCCCCGGATGCGGAGCCAGCGCCACCAGTTCGGCGCGGGCGGCTACGCGATCATGCAGACCTCGCCCCGCAAGGACGAGGCGTGGGAGTGGCTCAAGTACTGCATCTCGACCGAGGGCATGGCGCTCGCCCACCAGAAGCCCGACTCGTCGCTGCCGCGCCGCACCCTGAACGCCGAGCTGTACGGCGGCGAGATCGGACCGAAGCACTGGGAGGTGTTCTACGACACCCTCGACCGCCATCCCGACACCGGGCCCATGCCCGCCCCGCCGCAGCAGGCCGCTGTGGAATCCGCGCTCATCAAGAACGTCGTCTCGACGATCACAAACGGGCCCGGCGGCGTGCGCCGCGGGCTCGAGACGATGCAGCGCGACCTCGAACTCGCACTGAAGGGACGCTGATGTCCACCGTCGTCACTCCGCCGCCGAGCACGCGCGCGGCCGTCCTCCCTCGGGGCGTGAAGGGCGTTCGCCCCGAGGCCACGGCCAAGAAGGGCAGTCGCCTGCTCATCTGGGTCTTCCTCGCGCCCACCGTCATCGGGCTGGGCCTGTTCAGCTTCATCCCGATCGTCGGGTCGTTCCTTCTCGCCTTCTTCCGCTGGGACGTCATCACGGCCCCCGAGTTCGTCGGCGTGGACAACTTCGTCGAGCTCGCCGCCGACCCGACCGTGCGCGTGTCGTTCCTCAACACGATCGGCTTCGTCGTGGTCGCCGTGCTGCTCCAGCTCGCGGTCGCCCTCTTCCTCGCCGTGCTCGTCCAGTCGAAGATGCCGAGCTGGTTGCGGACGTTCTTCCGCTCATCCCTCTTCTTCCCGCTCATCCTCTCCGCGGCGTCCGTCTCGCTCGTCATGGCCTACCTGTTCAACCAGGAGTTCGGACTCGTGAACCAGGTGCTCGGATGGTTCGGGGTCGCCAACATCGGATGGCTCACGACGGGATTCGGCGCGAAGATCGTCGTCCTGCTCGTCTACGTCTGGCAGAACTTCGGCTTCACGTTCCTGCTCTTCCTCGGCGGCGTCTCGGCCATTCCGAAGGAGGTCTACGAGGCGTCCTCGCTCGACGGCGCGACCGGGTGGACGCAGTTCCGCCAGATCACGCTTCCGCTCGTGAGCCCGACGATGCTCGTCGCCTCGGTCATGGCGATCATCAACGCGCTGCAGATCTTCGACCAGCCGTACGTGCTCACGCGCGGCGGCCCGGGCGACGAGACCCGCACGGCAGTCATGGTGATCTACGAATCCGCCTTCCAGCAGCTCGAGTTCGGGCTCGCCTCCGCGATCGGCATCGTGCTGACCGTCCTGATCATGCTGGTGACGCTCGTGCAGTTCCAGCTCAGCAAGCGCTACGTCTTCTACGGATGAGGAACGACGATGTCCATCCACGCAGTTGAAGCCCGCTCCCCGCGGCAGGCCCTCGCCCAGGTCGGAAAGTACGCGGTGCTCGTCATCGCCGCGTTCTTCACGCTCGCCCCGGTCGTCTGGACGCTCATCACGGCGCTCACGCCGTCGAACCCGGAGACGAACGAGACCGAGTTCGGCCTCGGCGCCTTCGCCGACGTCTTCGCGCAGATCCCCGTCTGGCTCTACACCTGGAACAGCGCGCTCGTCACGCTGCTCATCGCGGCCGGGCAGATGCTCACCGCCGCGATGGCGGGCTACGTGTTCGCGCGGTTCGAGTTCCGCAGCAAGAAGGTCCTCTTCGCGCTCATCCTCGCCACGATGATGGTGCCGATGCAGGTCACGATCGTGCCCGTGTTCATGCTGATCCGCGGCATGGGCCTGGCCGACACGCTCCTCGCGCTGATCGTGCCGATGCTGCCGACCGCGTTCGGGACGTTCCTCATGCGGCAGTACTTCATGGGGCTCCCGCCCGAGCTCGCGGAGGCCGCCGAGATCGACGGCGCCGGGCCGTGGCGCGTCTTCTTCGGGGTCTACCTGCCGCTCGCGGCACCGGGTCTCGCGATCGTCGGGATCCTCGCGTTCAACTACCACTGGAACGAGTTCTTCCGCCCGCTCATCCTCACGATCAGCGAGCAGAACTTCACGCTCCCGCTCGGGCTCGTCACTCTCCAGGGCAACCTCGGCACCGGCTCGATCGCGACCGTCCTCGCAGGCGTCGTGCTCTCGATGATCCCCGCGCTGCTCGTGTTCATCTTCGGCCAGAAGCCGCTTCGCGAGGGCCTCACGGCCGGCGCGGGCAAGTAGCAGCTCCGCACGGTCGTCCCGCGTCCTGCGGGAAGCCGCGCGTCACCCCCCTCACGAAAGGACCCCATGTCGGACATCCTCGCCCCGGCCGTCGACCACCCCGATCGGAGCTTCCCGCGGCTTCACCCCCGCCCCGCGCGCGGTTGGGTGAACGACCCCAACGGCATCCTCTTCACGGAGGGGCGGTGGCACCTGTTCTTCCAGTACAACCCCGATTCGGCGCGGCACGAGCGCATCTGCTGGGGCCACGTCAGCTCGCCCGACCTGCTGCGGTGGGACGAGCATCCGATCGCCCTGCGCCCGCAGGAGGGCGGGCCCGATGCCGCCGGCTGCTTCAGCGGCGTCGGCGCGCTCGACGACGGCGTCCCGACCGCGATCTACTCGGGCGTCGTCGGCTTCGACGGTCGCTCGGAGGTCGTGATCGCGCGCGGATCTTCCGACGCCGAGACGTGGGAGCAGACCGGACACGTCGCGGCACGGATGCCGGCCGACCCCGCGATCACGATGGTGCGGGATCCGTTCCTCTTCGAGCTCGGCGGCCGCCGCTGGGCCTTGCAGGGATCGGGTCTCGCGGGGGATCGCGGCGCGCTGCTGCTCTATGCCGCCGACGACCTCGACGCGTGGGAGGAGCATGGCTTCCTGCTCACCTCGGACGACGAGGTGGCGGCGCAGCTGCCGGCATGCGAAGGCTGGGAGTGCCCCCAGCTCGTGCGCAGCGGCGACGACTGGGTCGTGCTCGTGTCGCTGTGGCGCGACGGCCAGCCTCATCTCGGTGTCGGCTACATCATCGGCGCGCTCGACATCGATTCCGCCTCGGGCCTGCCCGCGTTCCGCGGGCGCGCTTCGGGGATCCTCGACGAGGGGGCGGCGTTCTATGCGCCGCAAGCCGTGCAGGATGAGCGCGGCGACCGCGTGCTCCTGTGGGGATGGGCGCAGGAGGTCGCGGAGGACGGCGCCCGCGCGCGCACCCAGGAGGACAGCGACGCGCAGGGATGGTCGGGGCTGCTCACGTTCCCGCGCGAGCTGAGCGTGCGCGGCGACGACGTCGAGCTCGCACCCGCACGCGAGCTCGACGCGCTCCGGGCCCAGGAGGTCGACCCCGCGGCGCTCCCGGATCAGGCCGAGATCCGGCTCTCGGGGGAGGGGACGGCCGACCTGCGCCTGGGCGAGCAGGTCGTGTGGCGGGGCGAGCTCGGGGGCGATGACGTGCGCATTCTCATCGACGCGTCGATCGTCGAGGTGCACCCGCGGGGACGCGCATCCGTCACCCTGCGTGCGTATCCCGCGGAGGGGGAGCACTACGCCGTGTCGGCTGAGCCGGGGGTGTCGGCGACCGCGTGGCGGCTGGCGCTGCCCCAGGAATGAGGCGGGCCACCGTGGCAGACAGAGAGACGGCCGGCCATCCTTGCGGATGACCGGCCGTCTCTCATCGGGTCAGGCCGCGTTGCGCTCGCGACGACGGCGGACGACCATCAGGGCCGCACCGCCGGCCGCAGCGATGAGCGCCGCCAGGAGCGCGCCCACCGTGATCGACACGCCCGTGGGTGACAGCGAGCCGTCCTCCTCCGGCTGCGGGGCCGGTGTCGGGTCCGCCGGCGCACTCGGCGCGGGGTCGGCGGGGTCGGATGGCGCGGGCTCCGCGGGCTCGCTCGGCTCCGGCTCCGCGGGCTCGCTCGGCTCCGGCTCCGCGGGCTCGCTCGGCTGAGGCGCCGGGTCGGTCGGCTCGGGCTCCGCCGGTTCGCTCGGCTCGGGCGTCGGCTCGGGTGCCGGGTCGGTCGGCGTCGGCTCCGGGGTCGGCTCGGGTGCCGGGTCCGTCGGAGTGGGCTCGGGCGTGGGCTCGGGTGCCGGGTCGGTCGGAGTGGGCTCCGGGGTGGGCTCGGGTGCCGGGTCCGTGGGGGTCGGCTCGGGCGTGGGCTCGGGGGCCGGGTCCGTCGGAGTGGGCTCCGGGGTCGGCTCGGGCGTCGGCGTCACCGTCGGGTGCTCCGTGCACAGGCGCGAGTCGGGGTCGCACGCGGTCGGCGGCTCCTCGCCCGTCCGGGTGAGGTGGTTCGCCAGTGTGTGATCGCCCTGCTCGTCATACGGGCGCACCTCGACCGTGTAGGTCACCGCGGCGGTGGCCTCCGTGTCCAGCGTTCCCGTGACGTGCAGCACGTCTCCGTCGAGGACGACCGTGAGGCCATCCGCCGTCGGGCCCTCGACGAGCTCGGCGTCGTCCACCACGTCGGCGAGGGAGTCGGTCCAGTCCACCGCGGTCGCGGCCTGGCCGTCGTTCGCGAACGACAGCGTGTACGTCACGCGGTCGCCGGCGTCGACGGCCGTGCCCGATGCCGGGTCCGCCGACTTCTCGGCCGTGATGCGGCCGATCGGCGTCACGGTGCAGTCGGCCCCATCGCACGTCGCGGGCGGCTCCTCGCCCGAGGGAACGAGGAAGTTCGCCGCGACGTCATTCCCGCGCTCGCCCTCGGCGTTGACGACGACCGTGTAGCGCACGGTCACGACCTGGCCGGCCACGAGCTCGCCGGTGATCGCGAAGGCGCCGTTCAGCACCTCGGTCACCTGCAGCGCGTCATCGGAGGCCACCGGGGCCTCGCTGAGCGTGGCGTCGTCGAGCACGTCGGCCAGGCGGTCGATGTGCGCGACGGTCGCGGGGCCCTCGCCCTGGTTGTCGAACGTCAGGGTGTAGGTGAGCTCCGTGCCCGTCACGATCGGGTCGGACGACGCCTCGACCGCCTTGCCGGTGAGCAGGCGCCCGATGGGCGTCACCGTGCAGTCGGGGCGCTCGCCGTCGGCCGGCCGGCACGTCGGCTCGGTCGGCGGCTCCTCGCCCGCCGGCAGCAGGAAGTTCGCGGCGATGTCGTCGCCGCGCTCGCCGTCGGCCTTCACGGTCACCGTGTACATCACGGTCTCGACCGAGCGGGGTGCCACCTCGCCCGTGATCGCGATCGTGTCGCCGTCGCGGATGGCCGTGAGGGCTCCCGCGGTCGGCTCGACGGTCACGTCGGCGTCGTCGAGCACGTGGACGAGGTGGTCGACCTCGTCGACGCTCGCGGGCGCCTCGCCCGTGTTCTCGAAGTGGAGCGTGTAGGTCAGCTCGGTTCCCGCGGCGACCGGCGTCGCGGATGCCTCGACCGACTTCCACGAGGCGAGCTCGGGAACAGGGTGCTCGGTGCACGACACGAGGGCGTCGTCGCAGGACGGCTCGCCGAGGTCGCTCGGCGCGAGGACGTTGGCGAGGCGGCTGTCGCCGCGCGCGCCATCCTGCCCGACCTCGACCGTGTACTCGACGGTCGTGACCTGGCCCGGCTCGAGCGTGCCCGACACGCGCAGGGCGTCGCCGTCGATCACCGCGTCGAGCACGGCGGAGGACGGGTCGTCGACGAGGGCCGCGTCATCGAGCACACCGGACAGGTCGTCGACGTACTCGACGCCGCCGGCCGCCGTGCCGTCGTTGCGGAATTCGAGCGTGTAGGTCACGCGCTGGCCCGCGACGACCGTCTCGCTCGTCGCCGGGTCGGCCGACTTGGCGGCCGAGATCGCGGGCATCGGGGTCGACGTGCAGTCGTCGCCGCTCTCGCACGAGGTGCTCGGGGTCTCACCCGGCGCCACGAGGAAGTTGTCGGCGCGGTGGTCGCCCCGATCGGCCGCGGCCTTGACCGTGACCGTGTAGGTGATCGTCGCGGTCCTGCCCGCGCCGATCGTGCCGCCGATCGCGAAGCGGCCATCCTGCACCTCGGTCACCGTGACCGACTCCGTGTCGGACGACGGCTGGGTCGTCAGATCGGCGTCGTCGAGCACGCTCGAGAGGTCGTCCTCACGGGCGACGGGCGCGGTCGTCTCGCCCGTGCCCGTGACGGTGATCTCGTAGGTGAGCACCGTGCCCTCGGCGACCGGATCGGTCGACGCGGTCACCGACTTCGCGTACTTGACGGCCGCGATGGGCGTCGTCGTGCAGTCGGGGAAGCGCGCGGCGTCGGGCTCGCACACGGGCTCGGTCGGCGGCTCCTCGCCCGCGGGCAGGAGGAAGTTCGCCGCGATGTCGTCGACGCGCTGCCCATCCGGCTTCACGGTCACGGTGTACCGCACCGGCACCGTGGCGCCGGGAGCGACCGTGCCCGTGATGGCGATGCGGTCGCCGTCGCGCACGACTGTGAGCGTGTCGGACGACGGCTCGACGGTGACGTCGGCGTCGTCGAGCACGTGCACGAGGTGGTCGACCGCGTCGACGGTCGCATCGGCCTCGCCGTCGTTCGCGAACCACAGCGTGTACTCGAGCGTCGAGCCGGCGACGACGGGGTCGTCGTCCGTCTTGACGGTCTTCCACCACGTGAGGTTCGCCGCCGGGATCTGCGCGAAGTCGCAGCTCGGTGCGCCGGACGCGGTGTCGGCCTCGGGCACGCACGCGGTGTTGCGCAGGACGTTGTCGCCCGTGCCTCGGAAGTCGACCGTGTACTCGATCGTCACCGTCCGGCCCGACGCGAGAGCGCCCTGCCACGTGAGATAGCGCTCGCCGTCGAAGACCGGCTGCGGGTCGACATCGGACGTCGCGGTGCCGAAGACCGCGTCGTCGAGCACGTCGACGAGGTCGTCCTCGACGCGCGCGGGCTCCTCGGCCGTGAAGGCGCCGGGGCCCACGTTCGTGAGCTCGATGCGGAATGTCGCGGTCTCGCCGACAGCGGGGAGCTCCTCGGTGACCGCGGTCTTCACGACCTTCAGCTTCGGGAGCAGGTGCACGGCCTCCGCGCAGGGCTCGCCCGTCGTCGGGTCGACGCCGTCGGCGGGGTCGCAGCTCGGGGTCGCCGGGTTCTCGGGATCGTTCGGCTCCCACGCGACGTTGCGCGCGGTGCCGTCTCCGCCGGCCTTCACCGTGGTCGTGTAGGTGATCTCGACGGCGTCGCCCGCGGCGAGGGGCCCGGTCCACGACAGCAGCGGCTCGGCGTACGCGAGGTCGCCCTCGCGGTCGGCCCGCGCGTCGTCGCTGTACGCGGCGTCGTCCAGCACGCCCAAGAGGTCGTCGAAGACGACGGCCGGGTACGCGTCGGTGTACGCGGTGGCTCCCGTGTTCCGCGCGCGGACAGTGTAGGTGACCGTGTCGCCAGGGCGCGTGTCCGCGGTCGCGTCCGAGATCTTCTCGATCGCGAGGTGGGGCAGGGCGATCGAGAGCGCGTGGTCCTCGACCTCGCCCGTCGTCGTCATCCCCACGGGCGAGGCGACGCCATCCGCCGTCTGGGCGATGCGGATGCGTGCGAAGCTCGCGCCGTCCTGCGCGTCCATCGGCACGGTCCATGCCAGGTCGACGGACGAGCCGACGCACTCGACCGCTCCCGAGCGCTCGCCGTCGTCGAAGGCGCCGTTGCGGTTCCAGTCGATCCAGGCCGCGACGAACCCGGGCCCCGTGCAGGCCACGTCCTCGAGCACGTAGCGCTCCCCGGGCGTCACGTCGATCGATCCGATCGCGCCCACCGCGTCCTCATCGGCCTGGGCGGTGCGGTCGTCCGCGTCGGCGGCCGCGCTGAACTGGTGGCCGTTGTCCGAGTCGACGATCGCCCCGAGGCGCGTGCGGGGCTGGCTCTGGGTGGCCAGCGCGAACGACGACGAGGAGACGTTCGTCTCGCCCACTGGCACCTCGCCGCCGGTCCAGGCGCGCTCGAAGAGGGCGCCGGCAGCGCCGTAGCTCTCGGGGGCGTCGCCGAAGTCGGCCTCGAGGACGACGCCGAGCGCGACGGCGCTCTTGCCGCCGCCCTTGACCGTCACAGCGGCGCCGGTCGCGCCGTCCATGTAGCCGATCGCCATCGGGCCGCTGCCGCCCCGCTGTCGCGAGGAGCACTGCTCGGCATCCGGGTGCAGGCGCAGGGTCTTGTCTGATCCGAGGGTCGCCAGCACGTTCGTGTCGCAGCTGCGCGCCCGCTCGATCACGCGCCAGGTCGTGGCGGCCTCGTCGGGCTTGGCCTGGACGTACTCGCCCTGGCTCCGGTTGCTCGACTCCGCATCGGCGACGACGAGGCCGCCGAGCGGCACGAGGGCGCCGTTCAGGCGCGTCTCGCACGAGAAGTGGAAGCTCACCGTCGCGCCGTTGTCGCGGTTCACGAGGCCGTACACCATCTGGTTCGCGGAGCCCGCGCCGCCGATGTTGTACAGGTCGTCGAGCGAGTCGCCGCTGTAGTCGCCCGAGCGGTACGCCGCGACGCTGCCGACGACATCCGTGATCGTGCACGTCGTCGTGAGCTCCTGACCCGCGATGTCGCGCGTGCTCGTCGCGGTCGTCCCGTTCGTGATCGGAGCGCCGCTCGCGCCCCATTCGATCCAGTCGATCGCGCCGATGTGCCGGCCCGATCCGCCCTCCGCATACGTCGCCGCAGCGGGCTCCGCGACGACGAGCGCGCCCGTCGCTCCGACAAGCCCTGCGACGAGCGTCGTGATGACGGCCATCGCGCCGCGTCGCGTCCTGCGTCGTCGTCCGTCACGGCGCCTTCCGCGCACGCCGAACGTCGGTGTCTCCGTTTTCACCGGTGCCTCCCCAGACAGCCTCTTTTTCGAGAGGGCAGGAGACACGGCGCGCTCCAGAGCGCACGGCGCCAAGCCGAGATGACCGTCGGCCCCAGACCGAACGATCGCATGGGCGTGCGAGCACGCCGAGATTCCCCAACCCCGCCTTCGACCCTATGGGGACTTCTGCCCAGCTGCCGTCCGCACACAGCGGATCTGCAGGTTCGCCCCGCTTTTTCGCCCGCGCATTCACCCCGCCTCACCCGCGGGCGTGTCGGGAAGCGTCCGCGGCCATCGCGCGTTGCCGCTCGTGCCGCCATCCGCTCGACAGGAGGACTCCCATGACCTCGGCCATCCCGCTGCCCGCTGACCCCGCGGTCGACGACGCGGTCCTCGACAACCCGGCCTGGTCATCCCTCACCGGCCCGCACGCGCACTTCGCGATCGGCAACGAGCTTGTGAAGCACTACCCGGCCGACGTCTCGCCGTTCGTCGGCGTGCGCTCGTGGAGCGACCCCGACGTGTGGGACGCGCTCATCGACGTGTTCGGGCCCGGCGCGCCCGTCACGATCTCGAACGCCGACCCCGAGCTCCCGAGCGGATGGGCCGAGCTCGGCCGCGGCTCGGGCGTCCAGCTCGTCGAGACGGAGCGGCTCGCGCCCGTGCCCTTCGACGAGGCCGTCGAGCTCGGCGCGGGCGACGTCGCCGACATGCTCGCGCTCGTCGAGCGCAACCAGCCCGGCCCGTTCCTGCCCCGCACGCACGAGCTCGGCCGCTATGTCGGCGTGCGGCGGGATGGCCGCCTCGTCGCGATGGCGGGGGAGCGCCTGCACCCGGCCGGCTGGACCGAGATCAGCGCCGTGTCGACCGACGAGGCCTACCGCCGGCAGGGCCTCGCGTCGCGGCTCGTGCTCGATGTCGCCTTCCACATCCGCGAGCGCGGCGACCGGGCCCTCCTGCATGCGGCGGCCGACAACGTCGGCGCGATCCGCGCCTACGAGAAGCTCGGGTTCGCGCTGCGCCGCACGTCGGAGTTCCTCACGGTGCAGACGCCCGAGCGCTGACCGGGCCTCCCCGACAGCAGCGCGGCGACCTACACTGGTGGCCATCCGCTCCCTCGACGAGGAAGGAGCCCCATGTCGTCGCCGTGGCTGCGCAGCGAGGGCGTCCGCGCCTCGCGGCTCCTCGTCGAGCGCGCGCACGATGAGCTCCTCGCCGGCAACAGCGCGGATCCGCGCCTCGCGCAGGTGCGGCCCCTCGTGCGGGAGTCGTGGCGGAGGTCCGTCGGCAGCGCGGTGGGAGCCGAGGCGCTGCCCGCTCTCGAGCTGACCGGAGCCGCCCTCGAGGAGTACCGGCGTGCCCATCCGCTCGCGGGCGCGCTCGCGCTCATCCGCGGGCTCCTCCTCCCCGGCGAGGCCGACGAGGCGGGCGTCGTCGTCGCGGTCGGCGATGCCGCCGGCCGCCTCCTCTGGGTCGAGGGCGACCGCCGCGTGCGCGCGCTCACGGGAGACATGGGCTTCGTCGAGGGCGCGAACTGGGCCGAGGACCGGGTCGGCACCGCGGCACCCGGCACGGCGCTCGCCCTCGGGAGGTCGGTGCAGGTGCGCGGCGCCGAGCACTTCAACCGCTTCGTGCAGCCGTGGTCGTGCACGGCCGCCCCGGTCAGAGACCCCGAGAACGGCCGCCTCATCGGGGTCATCGACGTGACCGGCGGCGACGAGGCCGCGACCCCGCAGGCGCAGCTGCTCGTCGACGCCACGGCGCGCGCGGTCGAGGGCGAGCTCCTGGTCGCGCGGCTGCGCGCGGAGAGGGAGCCGTCGCGGAAGCCGCGTCGACGCGTCGAGACGGCGCAGCGGGCGACGCTCAGCGTGCTCGGCCGTGATCGCGCGCTGCTCACCCTCGCCGGAGACGGCGGCGAGCGCGTCGTCGAGCTCGGCATGCGCCACGCCGAGCTCGTGCTCATGCTCGCGACCCATCGTCAGGGGCTCACGGCCGAGCGGCTCGCCGAGCTCGTGTACGGCGACCCCGCCGCGATCGGCACGCTGCGGCCCGAGATGGTGCGGCTGCGCAAGCTGCTCGAGCGGATGGCGCCGGCGCTCGTCCCCGAGTCCCGCCCGTATCGGATGGCCGGCGAGATCGAGACCGACGCGCAGCAGGTGCTCTCGCTCCTCGACCGCGGCGCCCACCGCGTCGCGCTCGCGGCCTACCGGGGCGACGTCCTGCCCGACTCGGCCGCACCGGGCGTCGAGGAGCTGCGCGAGACCATCCGCTCGTCCCTGCGGGAGGCGCTCCTCGCGGAGGCCGGCGTCGACGTGCTCCTCGCGTACACCGACACCGCGGCGGGCGCCGACGACGTCGAGGCGCTGCGGCAGGTGCTGCGGATGCTCCCGGCCCGGTCGCCGCGGCGCGCCGGCGTCGTCGCGCGGCTCGTGGCGCTCGAGTAGCCCTCCCGCGCGCAATCCGATGCAACCTCCGGCGACGTAGCGTGACGGCACAGCCACGCGGGGGCATCCCCGCGACGTCGCGCAGTCGAAGGAGACAGCAATGACCATCGTGGAAGAGGGCGTCTCGAGCGTCTACGCCGCCCCGGGCGAGAAGGGCTCCGTCGCCCAGTACCGCGCTCGCTACGGCCACTACATCGGCGGGGAGTTCGTCGCCCCGGTCAAGGGCGAGTACTTCGAGGACATCTCGCCCGTCAACGGCAAGCCGTTCTGCGAAGTCGGCCGCGGCACCGCCGAGGACATCGACCGCGCCGTCGAGACGGCGTGGAAGGCGTTCGCGTCGTGGCGGCACACGAGCCCCGCCGAGCGCAGCGTCATCCTCAACCGGATCGCCGACCGCATCGAGCAGAACCTCGAGGCGATCGCCGTCGCCGAGACGTGGGAGAACGGCAAGCCCGTGCGCGAGACGCTCGCGGCCGACATCCCGCTCGCGGTCGACCACTTCCGCTACTTCGCGGGCGTGCTGCGTGCGCAGGAGGGCGGGATCAGCCAGCTCGACGAGAACACCGTCGCGTACCACTTCCACGAGCCGCTCGGCGTCGTGGGCCAGATCATCCCGTGGAACTTCCCCATCCTCATGGCGACGTGGAAGCTCGCGCCCGCGCTCGCCGCGGGCAACTGCGTCGTCCTCAAGCCCGCCGAGCAGACGCCCGCGTCGATCCTGTTCCTCTTCGACCTCATCGGCGACCTCCTGCCGGCGGGCGTCGTGAACATCGTCAACGGCTTCGGCATCGAGGCGGGCGCTCCGCTCGCGTCGCACAAGCGCATCCGCAAGGTCGCGTTCACGGGCGAGACGACCACAGGGCGCCTCATCATGCAGTACGCGTCGCAGAACCTCATCCCCGTGACGCTCGAGCTGGGAGGCAAGAGCCCGAACATCTTCTTCGAGGACGTCGCGTCGGCGCAGGACGCGTACTACGAGAAGGCGAAGGAGGGCTTCGCGATGTTCGCCCTGAACCAGGGCGAGGTCTGCACGTGTCCGTCGCGCGCGCTCATCCAGCGGTCGATCTACGACACGTTCCTGTCGGATGGGCTCGACCGCGTCTCGAGGATCCGGCAGGGCAACCCGCTCGACCCCGAGACGATGATCGGCGCGCAGGCGTCGAACGACCAGCTCGAGAAGATCCTGTCGTACATCCAGATCGGCAAGGACGAGGGCGCGAAGGTCCTCGCGGGCGGCGAGCGCGTCGACCTCGGCGGCGACCTCACGGACGGGTACTACGTGGCTCCGACCGTGTTCGAGGGGCAGAACAGCATGCGGATCTTCCAGGAGGAGATCTTCGGCCCCGTCGTCTCGGTCACCGGCTTCGACACGTACGACGACGCCATCGCGACCGCCAACGACACCCTCTACGGTCTGGGCGCGGGGGTATGGAGTCGGAGTGCCGACCTCTGCTACCGTGCTGGTCGCGCGATCGAAGCAGGGCGGGTGTGGACGAACACCTACCACCAGTACCCGGCGCACGCCGCCTTCGGCGGCTACAAGCAGTCGGGTATCGGGCGGGAGAACCACCTGCGTATGCTCGATCACTACCAGCAGACGAAGAACCTTCTCGTCTCCTATGCGGAGGGGCCCATGGGCTTCTTCTGATCCGATCGGATCCGCCCGGGCGGGATGACCCGAATCCCCGCCCGGGCGTCGGATCCCCGCGACGACGACGTCGCGGGTGCACAGGGAAGGAGGAGGGATGTCCGAGGAGCTCAGCAGGGTCGCGGTGACCGAGGCGGCGGCTGCTCTTCTGCGCACGCTCACGGCCCAGCACGGGCCGCTCATGTTCCACCAGTCGGGCGGGTGCTGCGACGGCTCGTCGCCCATGTGCTATCCGGTCGGGATGTACCTGACCGGCACGGGCGATGTGCTGCTCGGGACGATCGACGCGGGTCTCGACGACCCGATCGAGGTCTACATGTCGGAGTCGCAGTTCGAGTACTGGAAGTACACGCACCTCACGATCGACGTCGTGCCGGGGCGCGGGGGAGGGTTCAGCGTCGAGTCGCCCACGGGCATGCGGTTCCTCATCCGGTCGCGCATGCTCACGGAGCCCGAGCTGGAGCACTTCGGCCTGACGCCGCGGGCGTAGCCGCACGCCGGGAGTGCGGCCCCGCTCACGCCGCCCGCATGCGCGTCCCGGTGCACGCCCCGCCCCCTGCATGCATGTCTCGCTCGCGGCGGGTATCGGGGCGCCGAACCCACGGCGAGTGAGACATGCAGATCTGGGCTGCCGTTACCGGCGCCGCGTGAGGGAGCCGAGGGCGCGCACCGCGAGGACGCCTGCGAGCACCCACGGCCCGACGACGATGATCGGGTCCATCCACGCGTGGCGGAGGTCGATGCGGCCGCGGCCGATGCGCGACCCGACGGGGCGCCGGCTCCGCTCTCCCCGCACGCCCGTCTGCGTGATCGGGTTGTCGGGATGGCGCGACGCGAGCGAGCGCACGTGCGCGCCGATCGACTCCACGCGGTCGCCGAGCACGAGCAGCAGCCAGTGCCGCAGCTTGCCCTCGCTGTACCGGGCGTAGGCGATCCGGCGGATCCTGCCCGAGAGCCCGTGCAGCGGCTGCGCGGTGCCGAACACGGGCGGCAGCTGCGGATGCTCGATCGAGTGCTCGCGCGCGGGGTCGGACATCCGATCCTCGAGCGCCCAGGGCGCGGCGAGTTCCTGCGGATCGAGCTCGTGCTCCTCGCGCCATCCGTCCTCGAGCTCGATCCCCCAGCCGGGGATGCGCGGGCGGAGCGCGTCGACGGGCTGCGTCATGTCCATCCTCCTCAGTCGTCCGAGACCTCGACGACGGTCTTGATGCAGTCGTCGAGCTTCGCCGAGACCATGTGGTAGCCGTCGACGATGTCGTCGAGCGGCAGCCGGTGCGTCACGAGCTCGCGCGGCGCCAGCCGGCCGGCGCGCACGTGGTCGAGCAGGGCGGGCCACATCGCGCGCACGGGCGTCTGGTTGGCGCGGATCGTGAGCCCCTTGTTCATCGCGTCGCCGAACCGGACGGCGCTGTGCAGCGGGCCGTACGCTCCGATCACGGCGACGTTGCCGCCCTTGCGCACACCGTCGATCGCCCAGTTCAGCGCGACCGGAGAGCCGCCCTGGAGCTTGAGCTTCGAGGCGGTCACGTGCTGCAGCCATCCGCCGTCGGCCTCGGCGCCCACGGCGTCGATCACGACGTCGGCCCCGAGGTGGTCGGTCTCGCGCTTGAGGTGCAGCACGGGATCGCCGATCTCCGACAGCGCGTGCGTCTCGGCGTACGCGAACGAGCGCGCCTTCTCCAGCCGGTAGTCGAGGTGGTCGAGCACGAGCACGCGGCCCGCGCCCATGAGCCAGGCCGAGCGCGCCGCGGCGAGCCCCACCGGGCCCGCACCGAAGACCGCGACGGTGTCGCCCTCCTCGATGTGCCCGAGCCGGGCGCCGAAGTAGCCGGTCGTGAACGCGTCGGTGAGCATGAGCGCGTCCTCGTCGCTCAGCCACTCGGGGATGACCATGGGCCCGACGTCCGCGAACGGCACGCGCACGCGCTCCGCCTGACCGCCGTCGTAGCCGCCCGCCGTGTGCGAGTAGCCGTAGATGCCGCCCACCGCGGTCGCGTTCGCGTTCACGCTGTGGCAGTTCGAGAAGAGGCCCTGCCGGCAGAACGCGCACGACCCGCAGAAGATGTTGAACGGCACCATGACCTTGTCGCCGACCGCGAGGCGCTGCACCGAGCCGCCGACCTCCTCGACGACGCCGATGAACTCGTGGCCGAACGTGTGCCCGATGCGCGTGTCCGGGAGCATCCCGTGCAGCAGGTGCAGGTCCGACCCGCAGATCGCGGCCCGCGTCACGCGGACGATGGCATCGTTCGGATGCTCGATGCGGGGGTCGGGCTTCTCCGTCACCTGGAGCTTGTACGGACCTCGGTACGTCAGCGCCTTCATGTGTCCTCCTCGTCGCGTCGAGTCTGCGCAGGGCGCTCGGATGGCGCGAGGGGGTTGCGGATGGCTCGGCGCTGTGCGACGCAGCGCGTAGCACGACGGGTCGGCGGATGTCCATGGCTTGGATGGCGACGGCGCACGCGAGAGCGTCGGAGCATCGCCGGATCTCCTGACCCCCGGACCCTGTGGGCCGCGCGCGGCACGTACGCGACGCGCACCGCGTGGGCCGGTGCGCTCTTCGGCATGGGCCTCGTCGCGTTCGTCGACGAGGCCGTGTTCCACCAGATCCTGCACTGGCACCACTTCTACGACCGCGGCACCCCCGCGGCCGGCCTCGTGTCGGATGGGCTCTTCCACGCGTTCAGCTGGTTCGGCACCGTGGCCGGGCTGTTCCTCCTCGCGGATGTCGCGCGGCGCGGGGCGCTCTGGACGCCGCGCTGGGTCGGCGGAGCCCTGCTGGGCGCCGGCGCCTTCCAGCTGTACGACGGCACGATCCAGCACAAGGTGCTCGGGCTCCACCAGATCCGGTACGTGGACGACGTCCTGCCCTACGACATCGCGTGGAACGCGATCGCCGTGCTGCTGCTCGCGGCGGGCCTCGTCCTCGTCGTCCGCACGCGCCCGGCCGCCGCGTGGGCGCACGTAGAGCGATGACGCCGATGTCCGGCGGCCACGCGCACGCCCACGGAGCGGGAGTCCCGCTCGACGTCGTCGTCCTCGCAGTGGCCGCGCTCGCGGTCGCGTCGTACGCGGCAGGAGCGATCGCCTCGCGGCGCGGCGGGCGGCCGTGGCCCATGCACCGGATGGTCCTCTGGTGCGTCGGCATCGCGGCCGCGACCGCGCCGGTCGTCGAGCCGCTCGCCTCGACCGTTCACGGCAGTTTCGTCGGACACGCGTGGGGCCATGTCGTTGGCGGCATGCTGGCGCCGATCCTGCTCGTGCTCGCCGCGCCCGTCGCCCTCGCTCTCCGCACGCTCGCCGTCACGCCGGCGCGGCGGCTGTCGCGCCTGCTGCGCAGCGCGCCCGTGCGCGTGCTCGCGCACCCCGTGACCGCGGCGCTCCTCTCCTCGGGCGGCCTGTGGCTCATCCATCTCACGCCGCTGCACGAGGCGGTGCAGGCGAGCCCGTTCGTGCACCTCGTCGTGCACGCGCACACCGTCGCGGCCGGCTATCTCTTCACGGCCGCGCTGGTCGGCGTCGACCCGAACCCGCACCCGAGCCGATGGACGACGCGCGCGATCGTGCTCGTCCTCGCGATGGCATCGCACGCGGTTCTCGCGAAGCTCCTCTACGCGCATCCCCCGGGTGCGACCTCCGTCGCCGACGAGCGGCTCGGCGCGCTCACGATGTACTACGCGGGCGGGGTCGTCGAGCTCGGGCTCGTCGTGCTCCTCTGCGCCCGCTGGTATCGCGAGAGCGGGCGCCGCGTCGCGATCGGCGCGGCCGATCCGTTCAGTCGAGCACGCCCATCACCTGCAGCACGAACTGCAGGATCACGAAGGCGATGATGACGATGCCGAACCACGAGAACCGGCGCTTGAGGCGCCGACCCGGCTCGGCCACTCCGCGCGGCGGAGGCGTGAGGGGCGCGGCCGCCGAGAAGGCGGGCGCCTCGTGGTGCCCCGAGGCGATCGGACGCGGCACCCCCGTGCCCGCTGCGAGCCGCTCGTCACGCCAGCGCCCCCACTGATCGAGCTTGTGGATGAGGGCGGCGACGACCGAGAAGAGCCACGCCCAGGTCGCGGGATCGAGCGTCGAGACCTCGCGCCGCGTGTAGAGGAACAGCCAGTCGTCGACGATCTCGACGTCGAGCTGCCCGGCGTGGTCGAGGAAGCGCGCCATGATGTCGGGCGTGAAGAGGTAGAGGGCGTCGGCCTCGTAGCCCTGCGGGCAGTAGAGCGCGAAGTGCCGGTCGAAGTCGCCCTCGAGCGACAGCCGCTGGTCCTTGTCGAAGCCGACCGGGAGGTTCGAGCCGAAGATCGTGTTGTTGCCCACGGCATCGAGCACGATGTGGGGCAGCGGTGCGTCGAGTCGGATGGCCACGTAGCCCCAGCGATGCGTGGTCTGGTTCTTCCCCGATCCGGTCGTGTACTGGTAGTTCGCGAACTCCGCGAACCGCGGCGCCTCGCCGCGCACGAGGTCGTTCGAGCGGCGGGCGCGACCGAGCCCGAAGATCATGCCGGGGAGGGCGGGGTCGCCGAGCGACGGGAGGTAGCTCATGCCGTTCGCGCGCGCGAAGCGGTCGAGCCGGTACTGGCGCTCGCGGCGCTGCCCCTGGAACGCCCGGACGCCCCAGACGACCGCGCCGATGACGAGGGCCGCGATGCCGAGCGAGACCCAGAATCCGGCGCCCGAGGCGCCGTCGGCGTCCGCGACCATGAGCAGGATCGACAGGATGAGGCCGCCGAACCCGAGGATCATGACGCCGACGAAGACGATCGCGATCACCGCGACGACCGCGCCGGCTCCGGTGCCGCTCGGGAAGCGTCGCGAGAGCTCGTCGGAGAACCGCTTCACGTCAGCGCGGTCGACGGGCTCGGTGAGGGGGCGCGCGTCGAACGGCACGCTCTGCTGCGTCGTTCCGGACATGGCCTTCACGCTACAAGAGCGCGCGGATCACCCCACGATGACGTCGAGCGCGACCTCGCCGCAGGACACGCGAGGCAGCGTCGCGAGGCGGCTCCCGCGCACCGAGTCGCCGGCCCCCGAGCGATGGTCGGTCGACACGACGACCCGGCCGACGCCGTTGACGAGGGTCACCGGGAGCCCCACGTCCTCGAGGCGCGGCGTGAGGTCGCGCTCGATCGAGTCGACGAGCAGGTCGAGCGCGGCCACGCCGGCGAACGCGCCGCGGGAGGCGACGGGCGCCGCGATGGTGACCGTGTACTCGTCGCTGCAGAGGTAGTCGACGTAGGGGCCGGCGACGTGCGGGCGGCCCGTCGCGTGCGGTACGCGGAACCACTCCATCTCGCTGTAGTCGATGCGCTCCTTGCCGAGCGACTGCGCCGCGAGCACGAGGCGCGACCGGTCGCTGCCCTGCCACCAGGCGAGGTGGCTGCGCGCATCGTCGAGCAGGTCGATCGCCGCCACGTAGCCCGCGCCGTACACGGCGAGGTCGGGCAGTGCCAGCAGCGTCATCGCGTGCGGCTGGACGAGAGCGTCGAGCTCGGACACCGTGAGCGGCGCTGCCGCGCGCACGGCGTCGAGATCCCGCGAGACGGCGGCGGCGGTCTCGACGAGGCTGTCCACGGGCGCGCGGAAGTAGCTCTCGACGATCGACGCGGCACGGTCGACGGCGGTGTCGGTGTCCTGGTGCATGCTGACCTCCTCCTTGAGGTTCACGGGGCGTCGTCTGCGCTCGCGGCGGGTCGCGAGCGCAGCTCGATGAGGGTGTCGATCACGGCCGCCGTCATCTCCTCGACCTCGCGGCCGGCGCCGACGTCGTCGCCGGCCTCGATCGCCGCGACGACGCGCTCGAGGCCAGCGCGGTAGGCATCGCGCCCGGACGCGTCGGCGTCGATGAGCCGCAGGTACGGGGAGAGCTCGGCCTGCAGCTGCATCTGCACGCGGGTCAGCCGCGCCGACTGGCTGAGCGCGACCAGCTCGAGCTGAGCGTCGTCGAGGATGCGGCGCCAGGCCTCGATGTCGGCCGGATCGAGCCGCTCGAGGTGGCGCGCGACGAGGCGCGCCTCGCTGGGGTCGGCGCGCCGTGCGGCGAGACGGACGGCAGCGCCCGTGATCGCGGCGTAGTGGACGCCCATGTCGCGCAGCGCGGTCCGCGTCGCGCGACGGACGGCGTCGCGCGCGTGGGCGAGCGGGTCGGCATCCTCCGCGACGAAGCTGCCGCCGCCGCGGCCGCGCCGCGTCACGACGAGGCCGCGCGAGCGCAGCGAGAGGAGCGCTTCGCGGACGGTGACCGGGGCGACCCCGAAGCTCTTCGCGAGATCGGTCTCGCTCGGCAGGCGCTCGCCCGCGCGCAGGTGCCCGCCGGTGATCGCCTCATCGAGGCGGCGCTCGACGAGCGCGGCGCGCCCCTCGTCGCCGATCGGCTGGAACAGCGCGCCCTGCAGGCGGCGCGGACCCGAGGAGGCGACGGCGTGCGGCGGCGCCTGTGCGGCCATGAGCGGTCCTCCCTCGAGAGCGGTCGTCCCAACGTTATGCCTTCGAGACTTGAAATATGAACTATGGGTTCATATGTTAAACCTCAGCTTCCGTGTTCGACGATGATCCGAGGAGGAGCGATGAGCTCATCGCCCGCTGCCGCACCCGCCCGCCCGCAGTCCGGCGACCCGCACGTGGGTGCTGTCTCGCTCCGCGGTGTCACGAAGACGTTCGGCGAGTTCGACGCCGTGAAGGATCTCGACCTCGACGTCCGCCCGGGCGAGTTCCTCTCGATGCTCGGGCCGTCCGGCTCCGGCAAGACGACGGTCCTGCGCATGATCGCCGGCTTCGAGGACGCGACGTCGGGCGCCATCTCGCTGAACGGCGTCGACGTGACCCGGGTGCCGCCGCACCGACGGCAGGTCAACACGGTCTTCCAGGACTACGCCCTGTTCCCCCATCTCACGATCGAGGAGAACGTGGGGTACGGCCTGCGAGTGCGGGGCGAGGGGAGGGCCGCGCGCCGCGAGCGCGTGGGCTCCGCACTCGAGCAGGTCCGGCTGGCCCACGTCGCGCAGCGCCTCCCGCACCAGCTGTCGGGCGGCCAGCGTCAGCGCATCGCCCTCGCCCGTGCGCTCATCCTGCGTCCGCAGGTGCTCCTGCTCGACGAGCCGCTCGGCGCGCTCGACAAGCAACTGCGCGAGCAGATGCAGATCGAGCTCAAGCAGATCCAGCGCGAGGTCGGCATCACGTTCATCTTCGTGACGCACGACCAGGAGGAGGCGCTCACCCTGAGCGACCGCGTGGCGGTCTTCAACGGCGGTCGGATCGAGCAGATCGGCACGCCGCGCGAGGTGTACGAGTACCCGCAGACCGAGTTCGTCGCGCGGTTCCTCGGCCTCTCGAATCTGCTGCCCGCAGACGCGGCCGAGCGCATCGCCGGCCGCCGCGAGGCGCTCAGCATCCGGCCCGAGCGCGTGCGGGTGCTCGGGCCGGACGAGCACGCGCGCCCCGGCGAGGTGACGGTCGCGGGCGTCGTGGCGGAGGTCGTCTACACGGGGCCGTCGACCCGGTACCTCGTCGATGTCGACGGCGGCCTGCAGCTCATCGCCGAGCGCCCCAACGCCCACCATCCGTCCGCGGCCGAGGCCGTCGAGCGCGGCGCTGCCGTGCGCGTCGGCTGGCTCGCCGACCACGCCGCGCGTCTTCCCTGACCGCGGCCATCCGCCATCCACCCATCACAGAAGAACCGAACGAGGAGCGATCACATGCGATCCAGGATGATGACCCCAGCGGCGCTCGTCGCCGTCTCGCTGCTGGCCGTGACCGGCTGCAGCAGCACGTCGGAGGCCGCGGGCGGCGAGGAGGCCGCCGGCGGGCTCCAGATCGACGTCCCCGACGTGCCGATGCAGGAGGAGCTCGGCGACTACGAGGGCGAGGTGAACATCGTCGCGTGGAGCGGGTTCGTCGAGCCCGCATGGAGCGACGCGTTCACGGAGGAGACCGGCTGCGTCGTGAACCGCCGCGTGGCGGGTACGAGCGATGAGATGGTCCAGCTCATGCGCACCGGCGACTACGACCTCGTGTCGGCGTCGGGCGACGCGAGCCTGCGCCTCATCGCCGGCGGCGACGTGGCGCCCCTCAACCTCGATCTCATCCCGAACTTCGGAGACGACATCGTCGAGGGCATGAAGGGGCAGGTCTACGACACCATCAACGGGAAGTCGTACGGCGTGCCGATCGGGCGCGGTGCGAACATCCTGCAGTACAACAGCGAGGTCGTCACCGAGGAGCCCACGAGCTGGGACGTCGCATGGGAGGCCGACAGCCCCTACGCCGGCAAGGTGATCGCGTACGACGCGCCCATCTACATCGCCGACGCGGCGGTGTACCTCATGGCGCACGAGCCCGAGCTCGGCATCACCAACCCGTACGCGCTCGACCAGACCCAGCTCGACGCCGCGATCGAGCTGCTCCAGCAGCAGAACGAGATCGTGTCGGAGTACTGGGCCGATCCGGCCGCGCAGATCACGTCCTTCGTCGGCGGGACGACCGTGCTCGGCACGTCGTGGGAGGTGCTGCGCAAGCTCACCGAGGACGAGAAGTTCAAGAGCGTGCTGCCCGAGGAGGGCTCGACCGGATGGTCGGACGCCTGGATGCTCGCGGCCGAGGCCGAGAACCCCAACTGCGCCTACGCGTGGATGGACTACACCTCGTCGCCCGAGGTGAACGGCGCGATCGCGATGAACTTCGGCATGGCCCCCGCCAACGCCGCCTTCTGCGAGACGAGCGACGAGGCGAAGGAGCACTGCGAGTACTACCACGCGACCGACGAGGAGTACTTCGACAAGGTGTGGTTCTGGACCACGCCGATCGAGCAGTGCGTCGACGGCCGCACGGATGTGACGTGCACCAACTTCCAGCAGTGGACGGACGCCTGGCTCTCCGTCAAGAGCTGACCAGCCCGGCGGGGCGGACCCCAGCCGCCCCGCCGTCTCCTCTTCATGACAGGACGACCATGAAACGGCGACTCCAGCTCGCGGGCCTGCTCGCGCTCCCGATGGCCTGGCTCATCGGCATCTACATCTTCTCGCTCGTCATGCTGCTCGTGACAGCGTTCTGGGTGACCGACCCCTTCACCTCGAAGGTCGAGCCCGGGTTCACCCTGCGCAACTTCGAGCAGCTCGTCGCGAATCCCGCCTACCTCTCGACTGCGCTGCGCACCCTCGCGATCGCCCTCGCGGTCACCGTGCTCTGCATCCTCATCTCGGTGCCGCTGGGCATCTTCATGGCGAAGATCGCGCCGACGTGGCTGCGCGCCGTGCTCGCGGTCGCGATCACGCTCCCGCTGTGGGCGGGCTACCTCGTGAAGATCCTCGCGATGCGCATCACGTTCACGGAGGACGGCTTCTTCAACGCCGTGATGGCGCCGCTCGGGATCACGGGGCCCGGGTTCAGCGTGATCACGGTCGTGCTCACGCTCACCTACCTGTGGCTGCCGTACATGGCCGTGCCCGTCTACACGGCCATCCGCCAGCTGCCTCCGAATCTCTTCGACGCGTCCGCCGACCTCGGCGCGGGCGCGGGCCGCACCATCCGCACGGTCGTGATCCCGCTCGTGAAGCCCGCGATCATCGCCGGCTCGATCTTCACGTTCTCGCTGAGCCTCGGCGACTACATCGCGGCCAAGTTCGTCGGCGGATCCACGCAGATGATCGGCAGCGTCATCGCCTCGAACATCAACCTCAACCCTCCGATCGCCGCGGCCTTCTCGGTCGTGCCGATCGCCTTCGTCGTCATCTACCTGATCAGCGTGCAGCGCACCGGCGCGCTGCAGCGGATGTGAGGCCGTCATGCTCAGACTCTCCCTCGGCGCGCGGATCGCGCTCGGCGCCATCGTCGCGGTCGTCCTCGCGTTCATGTACGTGCCGCTCCTGCTCGTCGTGCTCAACTCGTTCAACGAGGCGCGCATCGCGAGCTGGCCCATCCGCGGCTTCTCGCTGCAGTGGTGGGGAGCCGCGCTCGCGAGCGAGCCGGTGCGCGCCGCCGTGGGCAACTCGGTCGCGGTCGGGCTCGGCGCGACCGCGATCGCCCTCGTGCTGGGGACCCTCGTCGCCTTCGCGCTGCAGCGCCACGCCTTCTTCGGCAAGCAGACCGTGAACCTGCTCGTCGTGCTGCCGATCGCCCTTCCCGGCGTCGTCACGGGTGTCGCGCTCAACAACACCTACAACCAGCTGCTCGAGCCGATCGGCATCCACGTCGGCTACTTCGGCATGATCATCGCGCACGGCACCTTCTGCATCGTCATGGTGTTCAACAACGTGCTCGCGCGGCTGCGGAGGCTGAGCCCCAACGTCGAGGAGGCCTCCGCCGACCTCGGTGCGACGCCGTGGCAGACGTTCCGCATGGTCACGTTCCCGCAGTTCCGCAGCGCGTTCGCCGCGGGCGGCATCCTCGCCTTCGCGCTCAGCTTCGACGAGGTCGTCGTGACGATCTTCACGGCGCCCGCGGGCGTCGACACCCTGCCCCTGTGGATCATGAACCAGATGGCCCGGCCGAACGAGGCGAGCGTGGTCAACGTCGTCGCGACGGTCATCATCGTGCTGTCGTTCATCCCCGTGTGGATCTCGCAGCGGCTCGCGAGCGAGCGCGACGGGGTGTGAGGGGGGCGGGCGCGCCGTCACGGGATGTTCACCTCGGATTCCCTTCCGGGTACGGCGGTCTCGTAATTCTGCGTCACCTCGACCGGGTTGCCTTTCGATATCGCCCGTCGCGATATCTCCTCCCGAAAGGACACCCGCCATGCGCGCCCGCGCCCTCCCCGCCCTCGGCCTCCTCGCCCTCGGAGCCGTCGCCCTCTCCGCGTGCTCGAGCTCGTCATCCGACGATGCCGCGGCCGCCGCGTCCGACGCGCCCATCACCTTCGCCACGACGCCCCTCGGCGACGACCCGACCGCCGAGAACCCCATCGAGGCGTTCGCCGGTCTCGTCGAGGAGGAGACCGGCCGCGCGGTCGAGATCGTCGACGTGCCCGACTACACGGCCGTCGTCGAGGCGATCCGCAACCACCACGTCGACATCGGGTTCATGAGCGGCTTCCCGTCGGCGCTCGCGGTCAACACGGGCGAGGTCGACGCGCTCGTCGCGTGGCCGGGCAGCGACGAGCCCGTGTCGACGTGCCTCGTGCTCGACGACTCGCCCCTCCAGTCGCTCGAGGACATCACGCCCGAGACGGTCGTGGCGTTCGCCGACCCCGCATCGAGCTCGGGGTACTTCATGCCCGTCGCGATGCTCGACGCCGCCGGCCTCGAGAAGGACGCCGACTACACGGCGATGTTCTCGGGCGGCCACGACATGAGCTTCATCGCCCTCAAGGAGGGCCAAGTCGACGTGGCGTGCACGTCGACGATCTTCCCCACGATGACGGGGACCGACATGTTCCCGTTCGCCGAGGGAGAGACGCGCTCGATCGGCGAGAGCGACTCGATGCCCGTCGCGGTGACCGTGCTCGCCGACCAGGGCATCGCCGACGACAAGCGGGAGCTCCTGCTCGAGGCGCTTCCGAAGGTCTTCGTCGAGGAGAACGCCGAGGCCCTCGGCGCGATGTTCGAGGCGATGCAGGGCACCGAGCCGATCCTCGAGCCCGAGGACGGGCTCTTCGAGCCGTTCGTGGACATCGCCGCGATCGCCGACGTCGACATCTCGGACCTCGGATGAGCCCCGCGGACACGGCCGTCGAGCCGACCACGGCCGAGCTGCGCCAGCGGCTGCCGCTCGTCTCGGTGCGCGGGCTGAAGGTCGCGTACGGAGACGGCCCGCTGGTTCTCGACGGCGTCGACCTCGACCTCTTCCCCGGCGAGATGGTCGCGCTGCTCGGCTCGTCGGGCTCGGGGAAGTCGACGCTCATGAAGAGCCTGACGGGCTTCGCGCCCATCACGGATGGCGCGGTGCGCGTCGGCGGGTACGACATGGCGAACCTGCGTCGCGGGCAGCTGCGGCAGGTGCGCGCGTCCGTCGGCCAGGTGTTCCAGCAGTTCAACCTCGTCGGCCGGCTCAGCGTGCTCACGAACGTCCTGACCGGCGCGCTCCACGACGCCGGGCCGCTCAACCTCGTGGGCGGCTTCTCGAGCGCGCACCGGCGTCGCGCGCTCGAGCTGCTCGACCGCGTCGGCATCGCGCACAAGGCGCAGGATGAGGCGCGATCGCTCTCGGGCGGCCAGCAGCAGCGGGTCGCGATCGCGCGCGCCCTCATGCAGGCGCCCAAGGTCATCCTCGCCGACGAGCCGGTGGCATCCCTCGACCCGCGCATGTCGCACCAGGTGCTCGAGCTGCTGCATGAGATCGCCCGCGAGGACGGCATCCCGGTGCTCGTGAGCCTGCACGTCATGCCGCTCGCGCTCGCGCACTCCGACCGCATCGTCGGACTCCGGCACGGCGAGATGCTCGTGTCGGCGCCGACCGCCCAGCTCGACGCGACCGCGCTCGAGCCGATCTACGCGCACGACGAGGAGGAGCAGGATGTCGACGGCATCGCCTGAGCGCACGGCGCGGGCCTCGGGCTCCGCGAGGGCCGCCAGCGACCGCGCCCCGCGGAGCCCGCAGCTGGAACCGCGGGACCGGGAGCGGATGGAGCGGGCCTTCCGCGTGCCGCGCGCCCGGTTCCTGCTCGGGCTGCCCGTTGCGGCCCTCCTCCTCGTGTGGTCGTTCACGGGTGCGGGCTTCGACGTCGGCAAGCTCGGCGAGGGCGCCGTCAACATGGGCGCCTTCCTCTCGCGCCTCTTCCCGCCCACGTGGGACAAGTTCGGCACGATCGCGGGGCTCCTCGTGGAGACCCTGCAGATGGCGATCGTCGGGACCGTGCTCGGCGCCGTGCTGTCGCTCGTCGTCGCGTTCGGCGCCGCGTCGAACATCGCCCCGCGCTGGCTGTACTACCCCACGCGCTGGGTCATGAACGTCATCCGATCGCTGCCCGACCTCGTGTTCGCGCTCATGTTCGTCTCGGCCGTCGGCCTCGGCCCCTTCGCGGGCATCCTGGCGATGACGATCGGCTCGATCGGGTCGATCGGCAAGGTGTTCGCGGAGGCCATGGAGTCGGTCGACCGCGGACCGGTCACCGCGATGCAGGCGGTCGGCGCCTCGCCGCGCCAGGTCGTGCAGTACGGCGTCCTGCCGCAGGCGGCGCCGCTCCTCGTGTCCTACACGCTGCTCCTGTTCGAGGGCAACGTCCGCGGCGCCACGATCCTCGGCATGGTCGGGGCGGGCGGCATCGGCCTCGAGCTCACCACCGCCATGAAGATGTACGACTACGGCCACCTCTCCGCGATCGTCGTCTGCATCATCGTGCTCGTCACGGTCATCGACCAGGCGAGCGCCGTCATCCGAAGGAAGATCACATGACCGTCGTCGACGCCCCGGCCATTGCGCTCTCCGCGCCCGTCAACCTCCGCGACCTCGGCGGAATCCCCGTCGCCGGGGGAGCGGTGCGCGAGGGCTTCGCGATCCGCGCCGACGACCTCTCGATCGTCACCGAGGAGGACGCCGCCCGCCTCGTCGCCGCCGGCCTGCGGGCGGTGGTCGACCTGCGCTCCTCCGACGAGGTGGCGCTCACGGGCCGCGGGCCGTTCGGAGCGCTCGCCGACGTGAACTACCACCACGTGCCGTTCCTCGCGTCGATCGGCGACGGCATCGACGACATCGAGCTCGACCAGTCGTCGTTCGCGGGCATGTACGTACGGATGGTCGAGGGCGCCGCCGCGCAGATCGTCACGGCGCTCGCGATCGTCGCGCACACCCCCGGAACGGTCGCGTTCCACTGCGCCGCCGGGCAGGACCGCACGGGGGTGCTCGCGGCGGCCATCCTGCTGACGCTCGGCGCCGAGCCGGACGACATCGTCGCGGACTACGCCCGCACGGGCGAGAACGCCGCAGCGATCATGCGGCGGATCGCGCCGGTCATGCAGCCGCTCATGGCGCGATACGGATTCGATCTCGATGACGCGGCCCGCGCGGCCGCTCGCGCCGAGTTCTCGCCGGCGCCCATGCGCGACCTGCTCCGCGCGCTCGCGACGCGCCACGGGGATCCGCTCGCTCCGCTCCGCGCTGCCGGCCTCACCGACGCGCTCATCGGCCGCCTGCGCGAGCGCGCGCTCGCCGCATGAGCGCGACCGCAGCCTCCGTGCAGGCCGGCGCCGCGCCATCCGCTCGTCGTGCTGAGCGGAGCGGGGTCGCGGCCGAGGGCGGCGGGACACCTGCTCGACGGCCCGGACGCCCGCGTGCCGAGGGACACGACGCGCGGATCCTCGCCGCCGCGGTCGAGCTGCTCGAGCGCGGCGAGGAGGTGACCGTGAGCAGGGTCGTCGAGCTGAGCGGCGTCAGCCGCGCCGCGCTCTACCGGCGGTGGCCGAGCATGACCGATCTGCTCGCGGCGGCCCTCGACGTCGGGCGCGAGGCGCCGCGCATCCCGCTGGGCGACGACCTGCTCGCGGCGCTCCTCGCGGCGTACACGACCGGATCGGCGGGGCCGGGCTACACGGAGGAGCGCTTCCGGCTGCGCCTGCGCCTCGCGATGACGGACCGCAAGCTCGCGCAGGCGTACTGGCGCTCGCACGTCGCGCGACGGCGCGGCGGTGTCGCCGCGCTCCTCGCGGAGGGCGTCCGCCGGGGCGAGCTGCGCGACGATCTCGACATCGACGCGTGCATCGACCTCATCAACGGCGTCTTCTACTATCAGTTCGTCGTGCGGGGTGTGAACTTCGACGATCCCGCCGCCGTCGCGCGCTGCGAGAACGCCGTCCGCGTAGCCTGGCGGGGGATGGCCGCAGACCCTCCGGCCGCCGACGCCGCCCACGAGGAGGACGAATGAGCATCCGCGAGATCCCCCGAGGCCTGGTGAACCTCCGCGACGTCGCATCGTCGACCGCGCGCGTGCGGCCGGGCGTGCTCCTGCGCAGCGATGCCCCGCACTCGGGCGACGACGCCCCCGAGGTGGGGGAGTGGCCCCCCGCCGTCGTCGTCGACCTCCGCGACGACGCCGAGAAGAGCGAGGACCATCCGCTGCTCGGCGTGTGCCGGGTCGTGGACCTGCCGCTCCTGGGCGGCCGCGCCACCATGGACGCCGACGAGGAGGACGTCGCGGCGTTCCTGCGCGCGGGGCTCGGCGGGATGTACGCCTCGATGCTCGAGGGCGAGGCCGCGGCGCTGCTCGTGCGCGCGATCGAGGAGATCGCGCGGGCGGATGGGCCCGTCCTCGTCCACTGCACGGCAGGGAAGGACCGGACGGGCGTCACGGTCGCGCTCGCTCTCGCCCTCGTCGGCGTGCCGGGCGACGAGATCGTCGCGGACTATGTCCGCACGGCCGAGAACATGCCGCACGTGCACGCCCGCGCGCGGCGCACGGTCGCGGCGCGGACCGTCGGCGTGCAGCTCGCGCTCGACATCCCGAAGGAGATCCTGTCGGCGCCGGCGGCGGCGATGGAGGGGTTCCTCGACGACCTCGCCTCGCGGGGCGGCGCCGAGGCGTGGTTCCTCGCGGCGGGCGGCACCCCCGAGACCGTCGCCGCGCTGCGCCGCCGCCTCCGCGCGTAGCCGCCCGCGGACATCCGCCGGGATCGCCGTGGCGCCCGCGATGCGAGCGCCGGAACGGCCGCTTCTCGCGGTGCGTGCGCCGGGTGTCTCGCTCGCATGCGAATGCCGCGACCCGATCGTCCCCCGAAGATCGAGCCGCGGCATCCGTGCCGACGCGACCGAGCGCGCCGGCGGGTCCGCTCAGACGGCGGGCGGCTGCGGCGGCAGCTGCGCGCCCGGCTCGGGCGGAAGGGTCGTCGCCTCGCGACGGGTCGCCGGCGCGGTGCTCGACGGTCCGGGCACCGACGTCGCGGCCGTCGTGTCGGCCTTGCCCAGCTCGCCCTCGACGGCGCCGAGCCACTTCTCCCAGCGCGAGCGCATCGGTCCGATGAGCCCTCCGCCGATGCCGACGATCGCGATGCCGACGATGGCGGCGAGCACGGCGACGAGGATGGGCATGGTCACCGTGACGGCGATGCCGATCTGGTTGAGCGCGGCGATGACGCCCATGGCGATGATCGAGATGACGACGATCTTCGTGAGGATCGACCCGAAGCGGAACCTCGCGAGCGCGGGCCGCATGAGGTCGCCGACGAAATTCGCGATCGCGGCGACGACGATGACGATCACGACCGCGACGAGCACGCGAGGCAGCCAGCTGATGATCTCGGTGACGATCCCGGACACGGGGTTGTCAGGGCCGAAAGCGCCCAGCGCGAGCAGCAGCGCGATGAGGAGCACGAAGTAGTACACGAGCTTGACGACGAGCGTCAGCGGGTCGATGCCCGTCGGCGCGAGCAGCTTCGTGATGCCGGCCTTGTCGAGCAGCCGCTGGAATCCGATCCTCTTGAAGAGGTACTCGAGCGCCTTGGCGATGCTCTTCGCGATGAGCCATCCGATCAGCAGGATGACCAGGAAAACGATGAGCTGCAGGATGAAGCTCCCGACACCGGCGAGCATGTCGCCGATCCCTGCGGTGATTCCGGACCAGTCCATGGTCTGTACCTCCCCCTTCGTCGGCCCGAGCGAGACGATCCCGGACGGGCGTTCTGCCTCCGGTCTAGCGACGGGCCTCGCGCGGCGTCAACGGATGCCGTGGCATCCAGCGGTGTATCGAGCTCCTTCCCCGGGGCGAAGAGGCGGGAGTTCGCGGGAGGAAGTGCCCGGGGAGCGCGCCGGTGCAGGAAGGGGGCTTGGGTCTTCGCCCTCGGATCGGGTACGCTATGAAGGTTGTGCGACGGCAGCCCTGTCTGCGATCACGTCCGCACAACGTGCAACACACCCTCCTGGTGCCGGGAAATGCCCGGCATCCGTTCAAGTCCGAAGGAGGTGGGTAAGTGACGCACCAGTACGAACTCATGGTGATCATCCAGCCTGAGGTCGACGAGCGCCAGGTCCCCGCACACCTCGACAAGTTCCTGTCGGTCATCACCGAGCGCGGTGGATCGATCGAGAACGTCGACATCTGGGGCAAGCGCCGTCTGGCATACGAGATCCAGAAGAAGAACGAGGGCATCTACGCCGTCGTCAACTTCACCGCGACGAGCGAGGCGACGGTCGAGCTCGACCGCCAGCTCAAGCTCAACGAGCTGATCATGCGCACCAAGGTGCTGCGCGCCGAGGAGGCCATCGCCCTGGTGGCTGCCGAGGCGAAGCGCGCCGAGGAGAAGGCGGCTCGCAAGACGGCGGCGAAGGCCTAACGCACCATGGCTGGCGAAACCGTCATCACCGTCGTGGGGAACCTCACGGCTGACCCCGAGCTGCGCTACACGCAGAACGGCCTGCCCGTGGCGAACTTCACGATCGCCTCGACGCCGCGCAACTTCGATCGCGCGTCCGGCGAGTGGAAGGACGGCGAAGCCCTGTTCCTCCGTGCCAGCGTGTGGCGCGAGTTCGCCGAGCACGTCGCCGGATCGCTGACGAAGGGCATGCGCGTCATCGCGCAGGGCCGTCTGCGTCAGCGCTCCTACGAGACGAAGGAGGGCGAACGCCGCACCTCCATCGAGCTCGAGGTCGACGAGATCGGCCCCTCGCTGCGCTACGCGACGGCACAGGTGACCCGCGCCGCATCGAGCGGCGGCGGCAACTACGGCGGCGGGAACAACGCCGTCGGCGGGAACTACGGCGGCGGCAGCGCTGGCGGCGGCTACGGCCAGCAGCAGCGCCCGCAGCAGCAGGTCTCGGAGGAGCCCTGGGCGACACCCGGCCAGTCCGGCGCCGATGCATGGAGCACCCCGGGGTCGTTCTCGGACGACACCCCGTTCTGATTCAGAACTCACACTTTCAAAGGACCCAACATGGCTGGAAAGTCGAGCGGCGACCGCCGCAAGCCGCGGAAGGGCGCGAAGAACGCCGCTCCCGCGAAGTCGATCCGGGTCGGCGTCATTGACTACAAGGACGTCGCGACCCTTCGCAAGTTCATCTCGGAGCGCGGCAAGATCCGCGCCCGTCGTATCACCGGTGTCTCGGTGCAGGAGCAGCGTCTGATCGCCCGCGCGATCAAGAACGCGCGCGAGATGGCGCTCCTGCCCTACGCAGGCGCTGGCCGCTAAGGAGCACCCATGTCGAAGCTGATTCTCACGAACGAGGTCGACGGCCTGGGCAGCGCCGGAGACGTGGTCGAGGTCAAGGACGGCTACGCCCGTAACTACCTCATCCCCCAGGGCTTCGCGGTGGCGTGGAGCCGCGGTGGCGAGAAGCAGGTCGCGGACATCCGCGCGGCCCGCGAGGCTCGTGCCATCGCGACGCACGACGACGCCGTCGCCCTGAAGAACACCCTCGAGAACGCCCGCGTGCGCCTGTCGGTCAAGGCCGGCGCCGAGGGCCGTCTGTTCGGCTCGGTCAAGCCGGCCGACATCGCGAACGCGGTGGCGGAGGCCGGTCTCGGCCAGCTGGACAAGCGCACCATCACGGTGCCGTCGCCCATCAAGGCCGTCGGCGACCACGAGGCGCTCGTGCGTCTGCACGACGAGGTGACCGCGGTCATCTCGCTGCAGGTCGTCGCGCTCAAGAAGTAAGTTCTCGCGAACGCCGGAAGCGGCGCGGAGCCATCGGCTCCGCGCCGCTTCGTCGTGTTCGCGATGGGTCTCCTGGCCGTCATATCGGACTCTCGGAGGCGTGGTTGTACACAGTGCGAACGGCCTACCACAAACCTTCAAGTGCTCCTTTAATCACACATCCATCCACAGGGTGTGTGAAACAGGATGACCAGGTCAGGCGGCGTTTCGGTGGAGAGATCTCCCGGGCGAGTCTTTTCTCTCCACAGGGCGATTCCACACCCTCCACGGCGTTTTGCGCAGGCCCTCCACAGAGTTATCCACAGGCCGCGTTGAAGGTGCCGGTGGCTGCCCATAGCCTCGTCGGGGCGGTGTCGGTGGTCGCTGGTGTCATGAAGCAGATCACCCCCGCGGGGGAACGGAAGAGGAGGGCGCGTGTCGATCGCTGAAATCGGGGAGGACCGTCTCGGGGGGCCTCGGGAACGCGACAGGACCCCGCCGCACGACGTCATCGCGGAGCAGAGCACGCTGGGCGGCATGCTCCTGTCGAAGGACGCGGTGGCCGATGTCATCGAGACCCTGCGCGGCCCCGACTTCTACGTGCCGAAGCACGAGGTGATCTTCGAGGCCATCCTCTCGCTCTACTCGCACGGCGAGCCGACCGATGTCGTTGCCGTGACCGACGAGCTCATCAAGACGGGCGACCTCCAGCGCGCGGGCGGGGCCGACTATCTGCATTCGCTGACGTCGATCGTGCCGACGGCGGCGAACGCGGGCTACTACGCGGGCATCGTTTCGGAGCGCGCCCTGCTGCGTCGACTCGTCGACGCGGGCACGAAGATCGCGCAGATGGGCTATCAGGGCCAGGGCGAGGCCGTCGAGCTCGTCAACGCGGCCCAGGCCGAGATCTACAACGTCACGGGCACCGAGCAGACCGAGGACTACGTGCCGCTCACGGTCGCGGTCGACGCGGCCGTCGACGAGATCGAGGCCGCGCGCGGTCGCGACGGCCAGATGACCGGCATCCCGACCGGGTTCAGCGAGCTCGATCAGCTCACGAACGGCCTCCACGGCGGGCAGATGATCATCATCGCGGCGCGACCCGCGATGGGAAAGTCGACCCTCGCGCTCGACTTCGCGCGCGCGGCGGCGATCAAGAACGACATGCCGACGATCTTCTTCTCGCTCGAGATGGGGCGCAGCGAGATCGCGATGCGCCTGCTCAGCGCGGAAGGCGCCATCCCTCTGCAGTCGATGCGAAAGGGCACGCTCGACTCGCGCGACTGGACGACCGTCGCCGCGACGCGCGGACGCATCAACGACGCGCCGCTGTACATCGACGACAGCCCGAACATGACGCTCGTCGAGATCCGCGCGAAGTGCCGGCGGCTCAAGCAGCGTGCCGGGCTCAAGATGGTCATCATCGACTACCTCCAGCTCATGACGAGCGGCAAGAAGGTCGAGTCGCGTCAGCAGGAAGTGTCGGAGTTCTCGCGTGCGCTCAAGCTGCTCGCGAAGGAGATCCAGGTGCCGGTCATCGCGCTGTCGCAGCTGAACCGAGGGCCCGAGCAGCGCCAGGACAAGCGGCCTCAGGTGAGCGACCTGCGCGAGTCGGGTTCGATCGAGCAGGACGCCGACATGGTCATGCTGCTGCACCGCCCGTCGGTGTACGACAAGAACGACAACCCGGGCGGCGCCGAGATCATCGTCGCGAAGCACCGCAACGGCCCGACCGCCAACATCGAGGTCGCGTTCCAGGGCCACTACTCGCGCTTCGCCGACATGGCGCCCGTGAGCGAGTTCGGCGGCGGCGACTGAGGCGACGCCTCCGGTCCGAGGTAAGCCCCGCTTAGCCGAGGGTCTGACGTCGTCGGCGAGGTCGTCCTCGGTCAGGTCGGGCAGCCCGGATCCGTCGCCGCGCCTCCCGCGAATCAGCGGCCGACCGCTCCTCGTCGGTCATGTCAGGTGCCGGCGTCCGGCCGCCATCCGGAGGGGATGCTGTCGGGCGTCTGCCCCGCGCTCAGACGGTCGATGTGGTACTCGGCCCAGGAGACGATCATCCGCTCCGGCGTCGTGTGGTACAGCTCCGCGAGGGCGTCCAGCGCCCGCGCGCGGTCGACGTCGAGCTCGATGAGGAGCCTCCGCGAACGCGATCCGCCGGACACAGCGCCATCCTACTGAGCGCGCGACGGCCCATCCGCGCTCGAGCATGCCCGGCGCGAGGCGCCGCGGTCCGCGGTCAGACGAACCGGATGGCACTCTCGAGGCGCGTACGGACGTCGAACAGCACGTTGCCCCCGACGATCTGCGCGCCGGGGATGCCGGCGCGGAGTACCGCACGCAGCGCGCTGCGGCGGACGGCGGCGACAGGCAGTCCCTTCACGGAGCCGAGCACGACGACCGGGTCGGCGAGGTCGTCGTCGGGGAGGACGAACACGGCGCCGCCGAAGCGGACGCGCGCGGCGCGCGAGACCGAGCGAATGCGCGAGAGCAGGTCGGCGACCGGGGTCGCCTCGCCGATGACCTCGCCGCCGCGGAACGCGACAGGGCGGCCGAAGTCCTCGCTCGTCAGGCCGTAGAGGCCGGTCGGGCTGAGGACGACATGGTCGAGCTTGTCGTCCGCGTCCGCCGTCGTCGCGACGTCGTGCCAGGCCGTGAAGCCCATGCCGAGCTCATCGATCATCGCCGCGGTGTCCTCCTCGGCGAGGGCGTCGGCGAGCATCCGCCGCAGCTCCCACGGCGCCGAGCGGACGAAGGCGGGCGCGTACGGGTCGGCGACCTCTCCGGCCCACTCGGCTGCCATCGCGAGGTAGCGCCTGCGCCGCCAGGCTCCCGCGGCTCCGTGCGAGCGTGTCCGGGGTCGCGTGTCCCGTCGGCCCGTCGCGCGGCGTCCGGCCCACTGCAGGTGGGCGCCGTCATCGCCGTCGTACGCGGCGCGGGCCTCAGGTGTGCCGACGAGCTCCCACGCGCGCTGCACCTGGATGAACGCGGCGGCGTCGCCGCCGGTATCGGGATGGGTGCGCCGCAGCTGCAGGCGATACGCCCGGCGGAGCTCCTCGTCGTCGGCCGTGCGGAGAACGCCGAGCACCTCGTACGGCGACGCGGAGAGCGGGCTGTTGAACATCGCCGCCCAGGCTATCCCGGGGCGGCGGTCAGCGCCGCAGGGCCGCCGGTCGCGGGAAGCCGAGGTCCTCGATGAGGTCGCCGAGTGCGCGGTCGAGCTCGGCTCCGCCCTGCGTCACCTTGTTGATCTCGAAGGAGCGCAGGCGCGCGCTCGGCACATCGAAGGTCAGGATGGTGCCGGGCTGCGCGGTCGTGTGCGCCTCGACGCGCACGTGCGCGGAGAGGATCGCGCCGGGGTCGAGACGGTGCAGTCGCGCGGCGATGCCGTGGTGCGCGATCGTCCAGACGACGCTCCGCGTCGTGCTTCCCGCGTGCTGCAGGAGATCGCTCGGGCGAGACGTCGCAAGACGCACGAAGCCGCTCGGCGACTCCCACTCCAGCCCGCGGATGAATGCCGACCAGTCGCCGGAGAGGTGCGCACGGGCATCCGCCTCGGACAGGGAAGGCACCGCGGCCTCGAACGCGTCGACGAGCGCATCGAACTGCGCGTTCGCGGCGAGTCGAACTCGGCGGGCCGTGTACTCGAAGACCGTCTCGTCGACCTCGTAGCTCATGTGACAATCCTCTCGCCGCGTGCACAGGGTCTTGTCCGCCCGCGCGTCGTCCTCGGACCGTCCCTCGGCGCGGTGACGGGGTCGTTCGCCGCTTCACGATGAGGGGATGAGCGCGCTCAGCACCTCCGGGTTCCTGCCCGACCGACCTCCCCTCCATCTTCCGGACGTCGACGAGGAGGAGCGCGACATCGTGCTCGAGGAGATCACTGGCCTGTTCGACGATCTTCCGACCCTCTGTCTCACGGTGGCGCAGAAGCACATCCGGGAGGATCAGCTCGACGTGCCGACGAATGAGCGCGTCTTCGCGGCTCTCGTGGCGCTCGTCGAGACGATGCTCGATGAGGATGGCCCCGAGATCGGTCCGGAGCAGCACGGGCAGCTGCTGTTTCTCACTCTCGTTCCGGGCGTCACGTTCGCGGTTGCTCTGCAGGTCGCCTTCGGCATGGCGATGGCGGACGCGAACGTTCCGCGCTTCGCCGAGCTGACGGCGTGCCTCGAGCGAGTAGGACTCGACGCTGACGGCGACGTCGTCCTGCCCCAGCCGCCGCCGACGTTCGCGCCACTCGCAAGGGCGCTTCGCGGTGAGGTTCGGCGCGCCATCGACATCGCTCGCGTGCGCCGAGGCATCCAGGTGCTGCGCCTGACCGCAGCATTGGCGCCAGCTCTGTTCGTTGTGCCGATCTTCTGCGTGCTCGCCTGGTTGCACTGGGCGGGCGGGCAGCGACCGCTCGCGATGGCGTACCTGTCCGCGGCCCAGACGGTCGATCCGAACAGCCGGATGGTGACTCGACTGTCGGAGCTCTTCATGGTGCGCCTGCCTCTGTGGCTCTGCGAGTAGATGGCGGCGCGGTCGAGCAGTGGTCATGGTGCGCGGTTCACTGCGGAACCCGCGGTTGTCAGCATCTGAGGTGTTGGGTGAGTTTGGCGTGGAGTCTGGTGCGGGAGGTGGGTGCTGGTCGGTGGCGGTGGTGTCGGTCGATCCAGTTGGGGGCGGCGATGTAGGGCACGCCGTGGTGCATGTGGATGTTCCAGCCGGAGGTGTCGAGGTGGTGGTGGTGCCACCAGCAGAGCAGGACGCCGTTGTCGGTTTCGGTGGGTCCGCCTCGGGCGTGGTCTTGGACGTGGTGGATCTCGCACCAGGCGGCGGGGATGGTGCAGCCGGGGATGATGCAGCCTCCGTCGCGGGCGACGATCGCTTTGCGCTGGGTGGGGGTGAAGCAGCGTTGGATGCTGCGCAGCTCGAGGATGCGTCCTTCGGGACTGAACACGGCGCGGAGGATGTCGCCGGTGCATCCGATCCGGCGGGCCACGGTCGCGGGGACGGGCGCGTCGACCCCGTCGAGGTGCGCGATGCCGTGCCGCGGGCGGGCGAACGCGGAACCCGTGCCGTGCGCCGCGGTGTCATGCACGCCGTCGCCGGTGTTGGTGGTGGTGAGGTCGTCGGCGGTGATGTGGATCATGACGGTGGGGGCGGCGCCGCCGAGGGTGGGGGTCTCCGCGGCGCGTGCGGCGGCCTGGATCATCGCGAAGAACGCGTCGTGGCGTTTCTGTCCGGGGGTGCGGGGGTCGTGGATGATCTCGTCCGGTCCCCACGGGTCCGTGTCGTTGCGGGTCTCGGTGTCGATCCCGTCGAAGAACCCGCCCCCGCCATCCGCGTCCGCGCCGCCGTCGTCGTCGCGGTCGCCGGTTTCGGTGAAGGTGACATGGCGGGCGGGGTTGGTGTGGGCGGAGAGGAGGTTCTGCAGGAGGGCGCCGGCTTCGGGGACGAGGGTGCCGTTGAC